>JANQRV010000306.1 GCA_028284395.1 Saprospiraceae bacterium | reverse complement strand
CTGGCTTCTAATTCTCGACCAAAAATAATGGAAATGGTTGGAAAATGCTACAGTGTAAAATATGAGAGATGAATAAGATAGGTTCTCATATTAAATCTTAGTGTTCGTTCATAGTCTTTATATCGTACCTAACAATGTTTTCAAAAGTGACCGGTGCTTTGCTGGTGGCTCTGGCAATCGGTCTTAGTAATTCATAGTGTGTTCGTAGTGTTTGTCCAGTAGCGTGTTAAAAAAATGATTTGTTATTAAGGCGATTGAAACGTACTGGTCCATAGTGTTAAAAAAAGGTCGTCTTGATTTTATATTTTTAGTGTTGCTCTTCGGTGTTCGTTCAAAGTTTATGGCCTCATTTTCAAGCTCAGTGTGTCGTTATCTTCATCTGACAATACAAATGTATAGTGATTCCTTTCGCCTTTCAAATACAAAATCAGGCATTTTTCAGAATATTCTTGTTCCTTTATTTGGTTTCGGCAATCAACAATATCCTATTAATTAAATGATATTCAAATATTTAATAATTTAAAATGTGAATATTTAATAATTTAAAAAATCTATTTTATCAGGAAAAACAACCTATTTTTCAGTTCAAAAAAGTGCAAAAAAAGCGGAAAAACTCCATTTCGAAATGGAATACACAAAAAAAGCCGGAGAAAATTCTCCGGCTCAGGGTGCTGTTACACGGTGTTCGCTTAGTTATTGTTTTAACTCAAAAAATTGTGTTTGTTCAAAAGTCTGACATTATCTCAGTTCCCTGATGTTCCGTAAAAAAGTAAGGCGATTGGAACACGTAGTGTACTGCACAGTAGTTTATAAAGAGAATTAAATGCCAGCGATTATTGGTTTTCTCTTTTTGTCATTTGGTAATTTGGCGAACGAAAACTCCTTCTGAGGTAAAAACCTTGAGCAAATAGATGCCAGATTCAAGATCGCCTAAGTTCATGGTCAATTCTTTTCCATCACTCTTCCGTCGGATTAAAGTGCGCCCCTGCATGTCAAGGACTTCAACATAATCCATGCCGGGCATTACGTCGTCCAGCTTAATGGTGAAAAAGTCTTTTGAAGGCACTGGATATACCTTCATCAGGGTGTTATCTTTAATGTAATGGACCGTTCCATCGATCATGTCAATTGTAACCGCCAGAGAATTGTCCATTGGATCCAAGTAGACCGGAACATCCGTTAAACTCCCGTCAACTAACTTCAGGCGATCAAAATTCTCGAAAGTAGCTTCTGCCTTATTGATACCAAAATTGATGTCTTCAATGATGACAATCATTGTACCGAGGGTATTTCCGATGGTCGTCACTCCCGAACCTTTCCGGTAGACTACCACGTTTACAATCCCCTGCTCTTTATCATCGAAAAGGAATACATCTGCGTCTTCTCCTGGCGTACCCAACCAGCTTGCACCATTCCTACTGATGTCAAAACTAAAGGGTTCCGGATTTCCGTTTCCATCTGGATCCCTATTGTAGTGAATCTGAAACCCTACACCCCAAAACGTATCTATTTTCCCAAATGGATCTTCAAAATCGATATCGATCTCAAAATTCTCTCCTTCTAGGACATTGGTGACGTCTTGTCCGTTCAAACTAATAGCCGGATCAGCCAGTGGCTGTCCTATAGTAAAGACATCTTCCTCTGCCGGTGGACTAGTGCGTCGCCGATTGAAATTGGCTCGTATGATCTCAAGATCTGCTTCGTCCACGATACCATCTCCGTTCGCATCAGCAGTTCGATAGTTCACTCCGTCGGGAAAAGACTGGCCCCACTCCTCACCTGCCGGCACCGGCAGGAAATCAGTCTCTTTAAATGTTCGTTCGGGCCCGGTAGCACCAACCGCTCGCGACCAAAACAGAACATCCACATTGTTTACAATGCCGTTGTCATTGATATCTCCGGGATACACAACAGGTTGCTGGGCAACTAGTAAAACAGGTACCAATTGCAACAATAGTCCCAAGAAAAAGGCCGTCTTTACTTTCAAAGATTTTGCTTTTCGATTTCTGATTATGTCAATAAAATTAGAGAGATAAGAAGCGTCAGTCAAATACATTTTTTTTGTATTTTCAAGTCATATAAAGAAAAAAACCGATTGTTTTTAACGACGTAAAGATATACAAAATGCTGTATACCAATTTTTTGCGCCACAAACATATATATATTTTCTATTTGTAAAGCAAGTTTTATCAGTAAATCACGCAAGGTTTCCCATGAAAAAGAGCAAATTAATCGAGCTTTTGTCCACACTGTCCGTAGCAGAATGCCGACAATTCGAAGACTTTCTGAATTCCCCTTATTTCAATAAAAACCCCGAGGTTTGTTTACTATGGCGTTATTTAGCTAAATACCATCCCAATTTTCCGGAAGGGCGAGTCAAAAAGGAAACCGTCTTTTCAAAAATATTTCCTGGAGCAGCATTTGACGGTAAACAATTAAGTTATCTCATGAATTATCTCCTAAAGTTAGGAGAAGAGTTCTTACTAACCCAACAATACCGCAATAATAATCTGCAGAATAGGTATTACCTGATGTCGGAGTTCCTCGAACGTCAACTCTATAAACATTTCAAATACACTTATAAAAAGACTCAAGAGGAGTTGGAAGAAAAAGCCATGGAGAGCTCCAACACCTATTTTCACAAGCATCGCATCACCGAATTATTCAGCGATTACAATACAACCATTGGCAATCAAAACGAGCCGCATATCCAACATGCGTCCGATCAATTCGACGATTATTTTCTACTGACAAAGATCAAATACAGTTGTGCCATTCTTAATCGCACCCTACTTATTTCGCCGGAATTCAATATTTCCTATCTCGATGAAGTGATCGATTTTGTTATGTCGAAGGAAGATCGCCCCTTGTTGATTGACATCTACTTCAAGATATTAGTCCTATTAAAATCGGAACAACAGGAGAAAGAAGAACAAATAGTTCGCGAATTATTGGAAGTCCTGAACCAAAGTCATACAAAAGTACAACAGGAAGAACTTCGGCATATCTACAAAAGTGCGATTAATTTCTGCATCCAGAGATTTCGGGAAGGTAAGAAAGAATTCCTGGATCTTTGTTGGCATTTTTACAACGGAGGAATTATCAGCAGGGCATTATTCGAGAAGGGGGTGTTATCGAGCGGTACTTATACGAATACGATCCGCCTAGGTATTATGTTGGGACGCTTCAACCTGACCGAACAATTCATTCAGAAAAACACCCAGTTTCTCGAAAAATCCGTACAGAAGGATGCCCTCCATTACAACCTTGCCTTGGTTTCCTTCAACAAAAAAGAATTTGGCGAAACCCTGGCTCAACTGAACCAAATGCCTTTTGTTGACCAGTTCTACATTATGATCAACCGGGTTCTGATGATCAAAGCTTACTACGAAACGGAAGATGAAGATCCCTTACTTTCAGCTCTTGCTTCCTTTAGTATCTACCTTAAGCGAAACAAAAAGACATCGGTAATGATCAAGAAAACCTATCTCAACTTTTGCAATCTTCTCAATCAGATTCTACGCCGAAACCCCAAAAAGAAAGAGTTGGTACGAGAACGGATTGCCTCTACCCAACCTTTGATCGAGCGCCAATGGCTTATGGATTCGTGGAAAAAAGAATTTGCCTGATCACTCCCCTCTCCTACTTCTTAAACCAATAAATGAAGGCGCTGACCGAAGCGGGAAAGGTAGTCAGGGCGATCAAACCAGTGTAGAGGAGTAAAAAATTATCTTTCACAAAAGGCAAGTTCCCCAGGAAGTAACCGCATAAGTAATAAAGGCTGATCCACAGAAAACCTCCCGTAACACTGTAAATGGCAAATGGACGATACTCCATTTTAGCAAGACCTCCTACAAAAGGGACTACCGTGCGAACCATAGGCACAAATCGCCCGAAAAAAATAGCGCGACTACCGTACTTCTGAAAAAAACCTTCCGTCTTCTGCAATTGTTCTTTTCGAATCCACTTCCTCTTTCGGGCCCTTAGCAACATCTCTCCAAAACGATGCCCCAGGTAGTAATTAAAAAAGTACCCCGAAATTGCGGCCATTGCTAGCAGTGGATAGATCGCACAGGATTCCAAATCTCCATTGGCGGCAATGACCCCAATCGTAAAGATAAAGCCATCACCAGGCAGAAAAACCATTGGCGCTAAGCCGGATTCGCAAAACACCATAATGAATAGGACAAGGTAGGCCCAAAGCCCCAACTGGTTGACCATCTCGATCAATGCTTCGTCGGCCTCCATAATGATGTCTAACCACCCTCTATCCATTATCTTCTGTTTTAGAAATCGGAATCTCTATATTAACAAAAAGTCCTTTGCCGGGTTGAGACTCCAATTGATAAGTCCCCCCCAATAAAGCGACCCGATTACGGACATTTTGAAGTCCATGCCCTTTTTTCATCAATTGATCGAGTGAACGATCGTTAAAGCCAATGCCATCGTCTATGACCTGCAACTGTAGTGCTTGTCCCTCCCGATGTAATCGAACCCTGATTTTTCGGGCCTTGCTGTGCTTTATCCCATTGTTAAGCAATTCCTGGACCACCCTAAAAAGGGGCCTTATCAAGTGTGACTCCACTTCATCGATGGCCTCATGGCGCTCAAATTTGATTTCACCATGATACACTTCATTAAATCGCCGGCATAGATCCGCTACCACATCAGAAAGTTTCGATTCCGATGGCCAATTCGGGGATAGATCGGAAAAAACTGCACGGATTTGGTCGTTCAACAATTGCATCATTTCCTCGATCTTCCGGAGTCGATCCAGCAAATTACTTCCTTCAGAATCCAATCTTTCTCCAAGGTCGGCCAACCTCAGCCGTATGACGGATAAAATGGGGCCGATGTCATCGTGAAGATCTCTTGACAGTCGCTGTCTTTCCGTCTCCTGCCCTCTTAATTTTGCTTCCAGCAGATCCGGGTTTGTGATTGGTTTATTCATTTTGAGAATTGAATATTTGCTATCTTCCATCAGAGAAACAGAGTCGCCATAACGAATTACAAATCCGATCTTAAAGTAATACTTTTTTTATCATGACAAAACACATTGGACTGCACACTACCCTATTGACCTTGCTATTTTTCTCATTAGTACTGTTTTCTTGTCAGTCTCCAAAATCTGGCCTGGAGGTCCCGACCAAGCGGCCCAACATCATTTACATCTTGGCCGATGATCTTGGTTATGGAGAATTGGGCAGTTATGGGCAAGAATTGATCGAAACACCAAACCTCGATGCACTGGCTGAGGGCGGCATGCGTTTTACTCAACACTATTCCGGAGCCCCGGTTTGTGCTCCGGCCCGCTGTGTACTCCTAACTGGTAAGCACACTGGTCATGCCTACATTAGAGGTAATGATGAATGGAAAGAAAGAGGAGATGTTTGGGATTATGAAGCCATGTTTAACGACCCCAATCTAGAGGGGCAACGCCCCGTACCCGCCGATTCTACCACCATCGCGGACCTACTAAAAGAGGTCGGCTATTCCAATGCCATTATCGGCAAGTGGGGTCTCGGAGGGCCGCTTACGGAAGGTGTTCCAAACAATCAAGGTTTTGATTTTTTCTATGGTTACAATTGTCAACGACAAGCCCACACCTTTTACCCTAAGCACCTCTGGAAGAATCGTGAAAAAGTCATACTCAACAATGCCATGGTTGCTCCCCGCACGAAATTGCCGGAAGGGGCAGATCCCGACGACCCCCAAAGCTACGCCGCCTACCAATTGTCGGAATACGCTCCGACACTGATGCAAAGAGAGGCGCTTCAGTTTATTCGCGTGAATCGCGACCAACCTTTTTTTCTGTATTATGCGACCCCAATTCCACACTTACCCTTACAGGCTCCCACAAAATGGGTACAGTACTACCAGGAGAAATTTGGAGAAGAATCGCCTTACATTGGCGATCAAGGATATTTTCCCAATTACACTCCCAAAGCCACCTATGCGGCCATGATCAGTTACTTAGATGAACAAGTCGGTGAAATCGTAACCGAGCTAAAGAAATTAGGCCTCTACGAGAATACCATTATTTTCTTCAGTAGCGACAACGGACCTACCTACACCGGTGGTACCGACACCCCACATTTTCGCAGCGGAGGCCCCTTTAAGTGCGAGCTCGGTTGGGGAAAAGGATTCGTACACGAAGGCGGCATCCGGGTGCCCTTCATCGCCAATTGGCCGGGTAAAATCAGCGCGGGCAGCCAAAGTGACCACATCAGCGCCTTTTGGGATGTATTGCCAACCATTTGCGAATTGAGCGGTGCGCCCATTCCTGGCCACATCGATGGGATTAGTATGGTGCCGACCTTACTGGAAAGAGGAGGGCAAAAGAAACACGATTTTCTCTATTGGGAATTTCCTGCTTACAAGGGGCAGCAGGCAGTCCGTTGGGGACAATGGAAAGGAATTCGAAAAAACATCTTCGAAGGAAATCTGACGATCGAATTATACGACTTACAGAACGACCTTCAAGAGCAGCACAATATCGCCGATGCACATCCCGAAATTGTTGAAAAAATCGAATCCATGATGTCTTCTGCTCACAAACCAGCCGTGTTAGAACGGTTCAAATTTAAGGAGTTGGGAGATGACTGAGAATGGCATCGAGTTCTTCTTTTTGTCCATTAGACAGCTCGGACAGCGGACTCCTTACAAATCCGGATTCGTACCCATTCGAAGCACAGGCGTACTTCAAACCAGCAATCCCAAAACCTGCTGTCACAGCGTGATTGACCGGAACCAAAAGTCGATACAAATCTTCCGCAGCTTTCCATTCTCCGGCCTCATACAATGATTGTACCCGGACACAGGCTTCCGGCGCACAATTGGCCAGGGCCATGATCGCTGCCTCTACTCCAAGTTGCAAAGCAGGCAACCAAATGGAGGCGGTACCAGTAAGGATCTGGAAATCATCGGCAGCTATCGCCTGAAGTTGTACCAACTGGCCAATATTACCGCTACTGTCCTTCATACCAGTAATATTTGGGTGTTGACTAAGTTCAGCCACCACTTTCTTCGAAACATTGATCCCCGTATATTTTGGAACATTGTAAATCAAAATGGGGATGGCAGTCTGATCAGCAACTTCCGTAAAGTGAGCGATCAGGGCACCATCGGTCATATGGCCCTTATAAAAATTGGGTGTTAAAACCAGTGCGCCAACTGCCCCTTTCGCAGCCACCTTATTGGTCAAGTCAATGGTACCAATGGTACTCTCCATACCTGTTCCGGCCAATACGGCAAAGTCCTCCGGCGTGTTGTCAACGGTAATTTTGACAAGATCGAGCTTTTCGTTTTCGCTCAAAAATACCGCTTCACTATTGGATCCCATCACCAACATGCCACCGAGTCCGGCTCCCGACCATCGATTGACATTGTAGGTGTGTGCTTCAAAGTCGATCTTTCCATTTTCATGGAATGGAGTGATCATCGGAGGAATAACGCCCTTAAAAGTCATATTTGTTACAAGTTTTCGATTCGTAAATTATTGAAGAGAACATGGCCTTAAATAGCAGCAACCGCTTCGATTTCGATTAGAAAATCGTGGTGTAAGGGTTTGGTGGGCACCATAGCCCGTGCCGGTCGATGATCTCCAAAAAAAGATGCATAGATCCCATTGACGACACCCCACAAAGAAATATCGGAAAGGAAAACGGTCACTTTCACTACTTTTTCGAGCGAGCTTCCTCCGGCCTCTACAACGGCTTTGACATTCTCCAGTGTTTGCAAAGTTTGCTCCTCGATGGATCCAGTTATTTTGGCACCCGTTTCCGGGTGGATCGGAAGCTGGCCGGAGACGAATAGGAATCCATTGTGGGCAATGCCCTGAGTGTAATGGCCCCCGGGTTTTGGGGCGTTAGAGGTTGAAATTTTTTGCATAGTTGATGCTGTTGTTACTGTTGATGCTGTGGTTGCTGTGGTTGCTGTTGTTACTGTTGATGCTGTGGTTGCTGTGGTTACTGTTGATGCTGTGGTTGCTAATCCCTCCAGAGAAAAGGGAATAGAATCATGGCCAACGCCAAGAGAAACAGATCGATGCCAATCAGAATCCAGATGTCACTTCCGATACTGGTATCCTGCATCAGACGACTGGCATTGGCCGACAGTTTCATCAGCGTCATCAAAATCGGCAAAATCAGCGGAAAACTCAAGATCGCCATCAATGTGCTGTTGTTGGCAGACTTCGCCGATATGGCCGAGATGAAAGTAAAGGTGATGGAAAAGCCGATGCTGCCCAATAGAATGGCCAAAAAAAACTGACCGTAGTCTTTAACCGGGCTTTGAGCCACAATACTAAAGGCAATCCACGCCAAAACTACAAGCACCAACAACAAAAAGACATTGTAAATAATCTTAGCTAAAATGACCGAGATTGGATGAACCAAGCTGTAATAGAATAACTGGAGACGATCGTTCTCTTGCACAAAACTCTTGCCAATAGCGTTCACAGAAATAAAAAGAGCGATGATCCAAAAAAGGGCATTCCAAACCGGAGGTGCTACCTCTACAAAAGAAAAGTATACAATAAAGATCGTTGAAAATATGTACAACAAGGTACCACTTATGGCATAACTATTGCGCAACTCTAACTGTAAGTCTTTTCGGATGAGTAAGAAAATTTCTTTCCAAATTCCCATGATATGTATATCTTTCTTAGCATCTTCGCGCGAAACATGTAAATAAACTATGGTCCGGTTTCTGGTTTCATTTGCAATAGTAATAATTATTTCGATACTAACCCTGAATGCCGAGGAACAGTTTCTAAAGGTAGAAGCAAAACCTGGCGACGGCATTTATTCTTTGCTGCGCAGATATCAATTAGACGGCTATGCATGCAATTTCACTAAGTTTTACAGTCTCAATAATTTGAATAGGAAATCCGCTCTGCGCGTGGGAAAAGAATATCAAGTTCCGCTGCTCGTCTATAGTTTTAATGGCAAAACCATCCGATCCAGTATCGGAAACAACGATTACGACCTGGCGGTAATGATTCAGAACTACAACGAAGAAATGCTTTCGATGAAAATACGCGAAGAATCATTCCGGAAAGATCGCATCCTTTGGGTCCCTTTTCATCTGCTCAACTGTCCGGATGCAGCCTTAAACGTGCCTGCTCCGGTCGAAACCGACCCGGAAGCCGAATTACCTAAAACGGGCCACATCCCAACCAATCAGCGGAAGAAAAGTCGGGTTTTCCCTATCTTCGGCCCCGATTTTGAGTATACTCCCCTGAAGTCCAATATGCTTCGGGGCAAAGTCTATTACGTTGTAGCGGGACACGGAGGTCCGGATCCCGGAGCCGTAGGAAAATTTGGAAACAAGCGGCTATGTGAAGACGAATACGCCTACGATGTAGCCCTGCGCCTCTGTCGCAATTTGATTCAATACGGAGCGACCGCCTACATGATCAACCGCGATGAAAATGATGGAATCCGTACCGGTAAGATCCTGAAATGCGATACCGATGAAGTGTTGTGGGGAGGAGTCAAAATGGTGCGGCACCAAAAAACAAGACTTTTCCAAAGATCTGATATCGTCAACGAACTTTTTGAAAAACATCGGCTACAAGGGGTTTCCGACCAAATAGCGATCATGATCCACGTAGATTCTCGCACCAAAAAAGAGCAAACCGATCTATTCTTTTACTACCACCCCGATAGTGAAGAGAGCGGCGTCATCGCTCGAAAACTTCGCAACAAAATGAGCGCCAACTACAAGAAAGTCCAGAAAAACCGGCATTACAAAGGGACGGTCACTGCCCGGGATTTGCATATGTTACGCGAAACGAAGCCTTTATCCGTTTATATTGAATTGGCCAATATCAAAAACAGTACGGGACAGCAACGCATCATTGTAGACCGCAACCGTCAACTCATTGCCAATTGGCTATTTGAAGGATTACTGCTGAACTAGTTAGATACGGAGCGCATTCTCCGGTCGCCAGTACATCCATAAATTGACTCCAGTATCGCTTCCGTCTATAAAAAAGGTTAATTTGAAGAATTAGATCCCCTAAAAAAAATTCAATTGCCTATTTTTGGAGATCTTGGTAAAGTATAACACCTGATGAAGAACAAAATCATTGCGGCAATTTTGGCCTTTCCTTTTGGCATTTTGGGATTACATCGTTTTTATCTGGGGCAGCGATTGCTCGGAATGATTTACTTTATATTCTTCCTTTTTTGTTTTGCAATGACCATGGAAGAAAATGCTCCCTTCATTCTGGTGCCGGGTCTCGTGGCCTTCATCGATGCCATCCTGCTCTACGTCATGCCCCAAGAAGACTTCGATGAAAAGTACAACCGCAAGAAAATCCGGCAGACGCACCAACAACGGCGTGCTCAATATTTAGCTTCAGCTCAAAATACCACCAATTTTAAGAACCTACAGCTCTTTAAGCGGCGCGGCATCGACGCTTATCGATTACACGATTTTGAGGAAGCCATCATTAACTTTAATAGAGCGTTGGATTTTCAACCCGATGATCCTGCCCTCCACTTCAACCTAGCTTGTTGCCACTCTAGTATCGAGGAAACCGAAGACGCTTTATTTCATCTTGAAAAAGCCGTCGAATATGGATTCGACGACATGGATAAAATCCACAATCACAAAGCCCTCGCCTTTATTCGGTCGCTTGAAGACTTCGACCTCTTTGTCGAGAACGATTACAAAGTCATTTCCCTTTCTTTGCCTCCTCTGCCCGATGAGGAGCCCATCAGCAAAGACGAGCCCACCGAAGCGGAAAAAAATCGATCTTATGAATTGCTGGTCAAACTCAAGGAGTTGGCTGAACTTCGGGACAAAGGAATTCTGACGGAAGAAGAATTCGCCCAACAGAAAAGAAGACTCATCAACGGAGATTGAGATAGTGCTCCAAACGCACTGCTACATTGCGCCTAATGTTCATATAAAACAGGGAATAATCGTAATTGTGATAATTTTTATTGGGCAATACTAGCCTTCTAAAAATACTGTGGACCGGCTTCGTGATCGACAGATAGCCATCCTTCCGAAGCCGCGTACCCACTTCTTCCGGAAAAGGTGAGGTCAGACCTTCGGCCTGTAATCCTAACAAATCGGGACTCGACATGTCTGCCAATTGAAAATTGTATTCCTTAAACTTAATCGCTACTGCTCCCTCATTAAGACTGGCCGGTGCAGCCGCCAAACCTGTTTGCCAATTCAACGGATTCACACCAACAATCGGTTGACTTCCAATCCTTTTCCACTTTCCTCGATAATAATGTTCCTGTCGATTGGGCAGGGCGTGAGGGTTTCTCCCCTCTAAGTAAGTATCCCAAGCCATGATGGTGCCAAACTCAGTAGGGGAAGCTCCCACCCGAAGCTGCTGAAACTGCTGGACTTTTGCCTTGGGAAATCTAAACCCGGGAACATAGGCCGCAACCATATTCCGATGAAACTCCGAAACATCGATCACCTCTTCCAGAAGTCGGATGATATGAAGTGTACCCTGGCTATGACTGGCAATAAAATAAGGCCTCCCCAAGTTGTGGTGTTTCATGTAGTACAAAAAGGCTGCTTTGATGTCTTCATAAGCAACTTCCAAAGCCTTTCGGCCATCTCTTTTCGCCTGTAAGAAAGAATAAAATGTAGCTTGGCGATAATAGGGCGCAAAAATCCGGCAACTGCCATTAAATACGGAAGCCTGAGAAGGGATGAACGATTCATCAATGATCTCCTTGGTTTTCGGATTAGACAAGGAGGCATTCCACGACTTGCCGAAAAAAGAAGTTGGATGCACATAAAAAACATCAGCTAGGGGAGTTTCTGGAACGTCGGCATTGGTTTGTTCCGGGACAAAATTCGATTTATCAGCTCGATCCGGATGTCCGGCCCAGCTAGAGGGAAGCGCATAGTTCGGCGGCGGCGGAAGTTTATCATTTGAAAACCGATGATCGGGCCGAATACGGTCTGCAAAAGCTTTCCATTGCTTAAGTTGACTAAATCTTTCCTGTATGGATTTCCGATTAAACATTTGTGTTATTTATTTGGAGGTCTAAATGAAAAGCAATAGCCCTGAAATAAAGGTCACCACCAGCACAAACCAGCGATAAACCCCTTCGGGAATGTAACGGACCAGTCTCACCCCCAAAAAGGCTCCAATTGCAATCACCGGCAGGACCATCAAATTAAGTGTAAGGGTAGAAACGTCAATTGTTTTCCAAGACCATACGTGAAAGGGTACTTTGGAAGTATTGATCAGCAAAAAAAACCAGGCTTTGCTGCCAATAAAGGCGTTCTTAGGTAATTGTAGCGACAGGAAGTACAACATAGAAATGGGGCCAGCCAGATTCCCCACCATAGTGGTGAAGCCAATACACAGTCCAATCAATGCAGCGTATCCTTTAAATTGTGGAATAGAAGTGATCCCATGATAGTCTCTCCAGAAAAGAATACCCAAAGAGACCATGACAATAGCTCCCATCATCACTTTAAAAGCCTGATCGTCAATCTGATTACCAATGTAGGTTCCCAACACAATACCTAATAAAGACCAGGGAACGATGGCAGATACATGCTTCCACTCGGCATAACGGCGAAAATAGAACACGGCCATAACATCCGCAAAAATCAGCATCGGCAATACAATTCCGACGGATGCCTTGCCTCCGAATACCACCGCCATCAAAGGGATCGCAATCATTCCCAAACCGGCAATTCCCGCCTTCGACAAACCAATTGCCAGGGCACTAAAAAGAATCATGAGCCATTCCGGCTGCGTAAGATCCATCACATTCATACAATGCCATTTTCGTGCCTGCAAATTGCCACAAATAATCAGTAATTTTAGCTCAACAGAACTAATTTTTACTATGACCAACAAGTTTTTGTGTTTACCGCTGGCTTTTTCCATTGCCTTATGGATGCAACTTCCCGGGGCCTTTGCCCAAAGTTCAAAGGTGAAAAGCGAATTCATTTACGACGAAGCACCATTTGAAAGCTGTCATGCCTCCACCATTGCCGAAACGCCCTCCGGTCTTGTGGCAGCGTGGTTCGGCGGCACACATGAAAAGCATAAAGATGTCGGAATTTGGGTGGCCAGAAAGTCCGGCAATTCTCCATGGTCCGAACCCGTCGAGGTAGTCAATGGGGTCCAACATGCAGACAAGCGCTATCCGACCTGGAACCCCGTTTTGTTTTATCATGAAGAAGCGGGCCTAATGTTATTTTATAAGGTCGGCCCAAACCCAAGAGAATGGTGGGGAGAAGTCATCGTTTCCGAAGATCACGGAATAACTTGGGGGTTGCAGCGACGCTTGCCGGAAGACATTCTCGGTCCGGTCAAGAACAAACCGGAGTTGCTGGAAAACGGCACTCTTCTGTGTCCTTCAAGTACTGAACACGATGGCTGGAAGCTCCATTTCGAGTTGACTTCCGACTGGGGAAAAACTTGGAAAAGAGTAGGGCCTTTGCCCTCAGACAAAGACCTCCAGGCCATTCAACCCAGTGTTCTTAGGCATCCCAAAGGGCGACTTCAATTGCTCTGCCGAAGCAAGAACAATCGGATTCTCGAATCCTGGTCGGAAGACCAGGGCCTTAGTTGGTCACCGCTTAAAGCGACTAATTTGCCGAACCCGAATTCCGGAATCGATGCAGTCACCTTATCGGATGGACGTCACCTCCTTTTGTACAACCCCACCGAATCTCCCGAGGGAAAATGGGGCGGCGACCGCTATCCATTGGTACTGGCCGTATCCAACGATGGGAATACGTGGGAAACACTTAAGGTATTGGAAGAAGAAAAAGGAGAATATTCCTATCCCGCCATCATTCAGGGGCAAAACGGCACGGTTCATCTGGTATATACCTGGCGCCGGGAGAAAATAAGGTATTGGCAATTAGATTTGGAAAAGTAAAGTCACTTCAAAAACTCCAAAATTTGGCGAGCTACCAATTTCGGTTCCTCGAAAGGTATGAGGTGGGTGCCGGAAAGATTCACCAAGCGGACTTCCGGCTGCAATTTTTGAAGAACGGAACAGCTTTTCGGCAACAAAACATTGCTTTGATCTCCCCGAATCACCAGCATCGGGACCCTCACTTTTTTAATCGCTCGCCAGGGGTTAGAGCCCGAGCTGTAAATATGGGCTTCCCATTCACGTGAAAAGGTCAATTGTGCCTGTCCATCAGCGCTTTCCTCAATACCGTATTCAATGATATCCCTAAAGACTTCATCGGAGATTCGGCCAAAAACCCTTTTGGGCCTTAAATAGGAATAAGCCTCGGCTTTTGACGACCAGGAGTACCGCCTTTTTCTGGCAATTTTAGCCGGCGGAATTATTTTTTGCCGAATGGAAGTAGGAAGCAAGTTGGTGAAACGATACATCTTCGGAGGAAGAAAAACCGGATCGATTACGATGATTCTATCAAAAAGTGCCGGCCGCTTTACCGCCGCAAATAATGTGGATACTGCCCCCAGCGAATGCCCGATGCCCACTATGTTTTCGAGATTTTCTTGTTCCAAAAACCGGATCAAATCGTTGGCGTGGGTATGCCAATTCCGGGCGTCGGCCGGTTTACTATTCTTCCACAAAGGGCGCAAATGCATGGCCAATACGCGATGCTGTCCGGTCAAATAGGTGAGTAATTGGCGGTAGGACCCGGGATGATAAGCATTGGCATGGGTAAAATGGATTGTAGAACCTGCTCCGCCAAAATCTTTAAATGGTATTGCCATGTTACTGTTCCGCCATTAACTCGATGATCTTGTTCATGATTTGATAAGGAAGTTTGACGGCTTTCCTGCGGTATTTATCGAAAATAACTAATTTCAGCGTGGCAGTCCCAACGGTTTCCCGCGTCGTACCATTTTTTAGCTCATGGTAAAATGTAACAACCTTTTCCGTACAGCCCTCTATCTCGGATTCTATGTATAAGACATCATCTTCAAAGACTTCCTTTAAATACTTTATGTATTGTTCGACAACTGCTACTCCATAATTATGTTCGGTCATGTAGGGTTTTGTCAGTCCCAATTCAACGAATAAATTCCTTCCCGCCAGTTCATACTTATTCACGTAATACATTACATTCATGTGTCCGTTAGAGTCGCATTCCCAGCTCGAGACCGCTCCACGATAAGTCAGCATTTTCTTTTTTGGCATATGGTAAAGATTAATCGCTTTGGTTTTATAAGTAAGTGATCAAAAAGATCCCCTCGCTTAAGTAAGTGGACAACTTAGCCCGGATAATTTTGGAAACAAAATAGTATAATTGTGGCACAATCCACTAAAACTAGCGATATGAAATTCTTAACCACTCCTGCTTCCGCTTTCGAAAACCTACCTGATTATCCGTTTGCTCCGAATTATGTCGAAGTAGGAGCGGGAATGAAAATGCATTTTGTAGACGAAGGGCCTGAGAATGGCGAAGTTGTCCTTTTACTTCATGGCGAACCCAGTTGGTCATTTTTATACCGGAAAATGATCCCCATTTTTGTCAACAGCGGCTACCGTGTCATTGCTCCCGACCTGATTGGTTTTGGCAAATCAGACAAACCCGTTGAGACTTCTGACTATACGTATGCTCGGCACTTAGAGTGGACGCACAACTTGGTAAAGTCCCTTGATTTGCAGAACATTACATTGTTTTGCCAAGACTGGGGAGGTCTGATCGGGCTGCGCATCGCGCTTGAAGATGATGCCAGATTCAACCGAATCGTTACGGCCAACACTTTTCTTCCAACGGGAGATGCCAAACCAAATGAAGCTTTCCTGAAATGGCAACATTTTTCACAAACAGTCCCCGTATTTCCAGTTGGCAAAGTAATTGATCGCGCTACTGTAAGTGACCTAAGCGAAGCCATCATCGCCGGTTATGAAGCTCCCTATCCCGAAGAACAATACAAAGCCGGAGCCCGAATTTTTCCCGCCTTGGTGCCAACTACTCCGGATGACCCGGCGGCAGAGGCGAATCGGGCTGCCTGGAAAAAATTAGTTCAATGGGAGAAACCGTTTCTAACCTTGTTTAGCGACTCGGATCCGGTGATGGCGGGTCTGGAAAAAATCTTTCAGCAGATGGTACCGGGAGCAAAGGGACAACCGCATGAGATCATAAAAAAAGGAGGACACTTTTTGCAGGAAGACAAAGGAGAGGAAATCGCGGAAAAGGTCGTCGCTTTTATGGCGGGCAATTAAGCGTACAAATCTTTGTGCACGGGAATTGCCCTTATCGTATCTGCTCATCCAAAGCCTTGATGGAGACGCTTTTTTGAAAATGACGATAGTGTTGCAAAACCTCGGGATTGCGACTAGTAACCAGGATACGAAATAGGATCAGCCCCTTGGTGGTCGGTGAATAGACTATTTCACTAGAAGGTTCCTCCGCAAGCTCCTCCCCTTCCTTAGCCAGGACCAGATGTAGGTTACTTGTTTGGAATTGAAGATCGTTCTTAACATAAAAGTTAACTGTGTTCGGCCGATACATCGCCACCGACCAGTAAGTGGAATCCGGTAACTGACCACTTACTTGCAGTGGGCCATCGCTAAGATCATAGAATCCCGTTACATACAAGAAATCGGGGTTTGGCTTGACCACTGCCCTGCTTTCTGCATCGGGTAGCTCAGGAAATCGAAAAGTGTTATCGGGAGTATCGATCTTAATTTTGGCGATGCGATATGCCAGATTCGGATAAAAATAAATAAGTCCCTGGTACCCCAACAATACCCCCAGTATCCAACAGAATAAGTATAAAAGCCCATTTTTCATTCTCCTATTTTTCTAATGACGGGCAGCTCTACGCCGGCCATGTTCTCATAAACATCTTTGTCCGGATTGTAGAGGCGAAGGATCACAGACATATTCTTTCCTTTTCCGGCAGGCAACCAGTTCATTTCTCTGGGTTGTCGCGAAATGGTCAGGCGAAACCTTTGCCGGGTACTATCTTCATAAATGATGTCATCCAGGTTGTAACTGAATCGCCCGGCAGTGTTCGGAATCAGGAAGTGGTCTTCATCATACAGCGTAATGCTCCAATAACGGCTGTCCAGGTTTTCTCCCACCAATTCATAATCGAAATCCGAATCCAGAGGGTCGCCCGATTCATCTTTATCCGTCAGATAGTACAGAACTTCTGATTCGCGGAGGGCAAAAAGGCCAATTCTCGCAATGCTGGCTCTTTGTCGCCGGTCGGAGGCCAAATTCATAATGGGATTGTAGTTCCATTGCCCGTTGCGAAACTGGTTTTCAGGGTCGTCTCCCATTGCCTTTAATGATCGCATGGCGAGCCAGGCTCCAAACAGGAGGCCCAGCAACAGGAACAACGTGCTCAGGAAGGTCTTTCTCATATGGAGCGTATTTTTAGCCGCGGGTCTTGATTGGCAATCCTTCTTTGTCCAGGCGCTTGAATTCGCGGGAAATCATCAGGATCGTCACAAAAACCAAGATAATGTTAACGGGCACCCCAGATACATAAATCCCGGCAACACCAAAATACAACGGAAGGATTAGTAATGTCGGTACGTAGAGTCCCAGCTCTCGAGACACCTGGAGTATCAGCGCTGCCTTGGCATTTCCGATCGCTTGAAACATGGTGGTCCCCATGAAAAAGACGGGAAACAGAGGAAGCGTCAACATCATCGCGTGATAATTCCAAAGGTCATTACCATCCAGCGTAGCATCCGGTAACATCCAACCCATTACCAGCTTGGGTAACAAAAGGAGAAAGAGCCAAACCAACAGTACCACTCCGGTACTATTCAAGGTAAAAGTCTTGAATGCATTCCGTACCCGATCATATTTGCCCGCTCCGTAATTGATGCCACAAATCGGCTGAAACGCCTGTACAAAACCAAAAATCGGCATGACGATCATAACCACTACCCGATAACAAGCTCCCATAAAAGCTAAGTCCCGCTCCGTTCCATAGTGGGCCAGGGATTTAAAAACGACTGCCTGTTGCACAAAAAACATAATCTGGAGCATCATCGCCGAGAGTCCAACGGCCAAGATTGGTCCCAACATTTTTCGCTCAAGGTAAAAGCCATAAAGGTTCACCGGATAAGAAGCTCTGCCGCTAAAAAAGTACCATAAATTCATGGCGGAAAAAGCGCCCATCGCACATACCGTCGCCCATGCTGCACCGGCAATACCCCACCCCAAAACACCAATGAATATTGGATTTAGGATCATATTGATAATGGCGGTGGAGCCAGACATGATCATGGCTTCCTTCAGTTTTCCCTCTGCTCGGATAAGCATATTCGCTGCAACGGAAAAAACACGGAGGACCGCTCCGATCATCGTGATGCGATAGTAAGTCGTTCCCAATTCCAACACGGTTCCCGTACCTCCCATGAAGGCAATTAAATCCCTGGCGAAGTAAACCCCCAGACAAGTCAGCAAAACCGAAATAATCAACGAAAGCGCATTGAGTGTTCCAAAACTTTTCCGCTGCACTTCAAGATCATTCGCACCAATGGCCCGACTTAACAATGTCGAAGTGCCGATCCCGATCATTGACGTAAACCCATTGGTCAGCATCGTAAGAGGAAAGGCCAGGGATATGGCCGCCAAGGCATCCTGGCCAACCAACTGGCCAACAAATAATGCATCTACAAAGGCATTAATGCCATTGATCGACATTGCAATGATCGCGGGAATCGACATTCTGATCATGAGCTTTCGCATGTCATCCGTCAATATCTCTTCCCGCAAATTTTTATCGGAGGCTTTAGCCATTCTTAATTGTCTTCATTGACCTTCAGGATCAGTTTACCGCGTTTATCTCCGCTGAATAACCTCAAAAAGGTGGGATAAAAGTTTTCGATACCCTCTACGATGTGCTCCTTCGTTTTGAGTTTACCCTGAGCCAACCACTGCCCCATTTCCAGGGCTGCTTTTCCATAATCTTTGGCAAAGTCAAAGACGATGAATCCCTCCATTCGGGCTCGATTCACCAATAAAGACAAATAATTGGTCGGTCCTTTAATCGGAGTGGTGTTGTTGTACTGAGAAATCGCCCCACAAATGGGAATTCTCGCATTCATATTGATGCGGGTCAAAGCAAGGTCGAGGATGTCTCCCCCTACATTGTCAAAATATACGTCGATCCCATTGGGGCAAGTCTCCTTTAAGCGGGCGCGCACATTCTCATTTTTATAATCAATGGCCTCATCAAAACCTAATTCATCGACTATGTATTTGCACTTTTCCGGTCCTCCGGCAATTCCCACGGCCCGACAACCCTTAATCTTGGCAATTTGTCCAACCACACTCCCCACCGCACCGGCAGCACCGGATACCAACACTGTTTCACCCTCTTTGGGCTGACCGATATCCAGTAGTCCAAAATACGCCGTATATCCCGGCATGCCCAGGGTACCCAAATAAGTAGGTAGGGGAACCAATTGAGGATTCACCTGAACCCATCCCTTGCCGTTGGTAACTGCATATTGCTGAACCCCTCCGGTGCCCAGCAGGTAATCTCCGACTTGGAATTTATCATGGTTAGAAGCAATCACACGACCTACCGAACCGGCCCGCATCACTCCATCAATGGGCACTGGCGGTATATAAGACTTGGCATCATTGATCCAACCACGCATTGCCGGGTCAAGAGAAATGTAAAGTTGCTTGACAACCACCTCACCCGGGCCAGCGTTGGGAATTTCGTGCTCTTCAACGCGCCACGTATCTTCAGAAGGTGTTCCGACCGGACGTTTGGTCAGGATTACTTGCTTATTCATCATCGATTTGTATTGATTTATTTAACTTAAATACTCTTTGTCTTCCATCAAGATAGTCAACACATCCTCACTCATGATGGTTTTTGCCCAGGCGTCAACTTTCGGCATTTCGTACTTAAAGAAGAACTTCATCGTATGAATTTTCGCCTCGTAAAATTCATTGGTATACTTGGATTCACCGTTTTTCAAAGCTTCCGCTGCCCGGTTTGCCATCATCAGCCATTGCCATCCCATAACGATCGTTCCCAGGAATTCCATATAGATGGTTGCATCCGATAAAAACCGTTCGTGGTCGCCCTTCATGGCAAACGGAATTAAATATTCCAAGACTTCCTGATTGCGCTTCAATGTTGCGACAAGTTTTTGCCCATAAGGCTTTAATGCTTCATAGGCTTCGCTCTTGCCAACTTCCTTCAATATTTCTTTGGACAACAGACGAATGGCATCCCCACCGTGCATGGTGACCTTTCTACCCAGAAGATCCATCGACTGAATGCCAGTGGTTCCTTCATAAATGGCCATGATGCGTATGTCGCGATAATATTGCTGTAAAATGTGTTCCCGGGAAAAGCCCATTCCTCCCAGTACCTGCAAACCATTACTAACGGAAAGCCGGCCCATTTCAGATGGATAAGTCTTTACGATCGGCGTCAAAATTTCCAAAAGATTGTTGTAATAGATCTTTTCCTCATCCGTTTCAGCCACTCGTTCCCGGTCGTGGTAATTGGCCGCCAACAGTATCAGGTTCAGCGTTCCTTCTGAAATGGCTTTTTGGAAAAACAACATACGGCGAACATCCGGGTGATTGATGATCAAAGTTTGATCCGCACTAAGGTCCTTCGATCCGTCTTTTGACAAGCGCCGACCCTGAGGCCTTTCCATAGCGTACTTGAGAGAGGCGTAATAAGCCGCGGTCGAAATCGAGGCTCCGTGACGACCAACGGAAATTCTGGCCCCGTTCATCATCTGAAACATGTAACGAAGTCCCTTATGAGGCTCTCCCACCAAGTAACCCCGACACTCCTCACCATCACCGAATACCAAATGTACGGAAGAATAACCTCTTTGTCCTAGTTTTTGAAAATCCCCCGCCGAGGCCACTCCGTTAGAGGTAAGAGAACCATCTTCTCCTATTCTCTTTTTCGGTACGACAAACAACGAAATACCTTTTGTACCGGCCGGTGCGCCATCAATTCTGGCCAGCAGCAGGTGAATGATGTTGTCTGAAAATTGCTGGTCTCCACCGGAAATCCAAATTTTCTGCCCTTCGATCCGATAGTGACCATGCTCGGTGGGATAAGCAGTCGTCGTGATGTCGGAAAGGGAACTGCCTGCCTGTGGTTCGGTAAGGCACATGGTGCCCCCCCACTCTCCCGCTAACATCTTTGGCAGGTATTTGTCCTTCAGACCCTGGCTTGCAAAAGAAGCAATCAGACCGGCAGCGCCAGCCGTCAAACCCGGATAACCGCTGACGTGATTATTGGCCGCATCCAGAATAAAATAGGCCGCCTGTACAATGGTTCCAGGCATTTGCAACCCACCATCCTCATTGGAAAAAGTAGCACCGATCAAGCCCAGTTCTCCCGATTGTTCCATGATCTTTTTAATCTGATCGTGAACGTAAACCTGCCCATCCTTGAAATAAACCGGTTGTTCATCCATCTCACGGAAATACGGGTAACATTCCTGATCCCCAAAATCCTTAAATGAATCCAAAATGATCTCCAATGCACCACGATCGTAATCTTGAAAACGATCGTATTTTACCAAGTCTTCCGTGTCCAGAACATCAAACAACAAAAACCGGAGCGTGTCCATGCTCATATAATCATTAGCCATAATTGTAATTTTGTTTTTTGAACAAGTTCAATTTTCATCAAAAATAAGGAATCCTTAGGATTATTTAAACTTTTATTGAACAAGTTCAAATTTCTTATTATCATTGGCACAATGAAACGCAAAAAGCACGAAATAGAAACCAAAAACAAGATCTTGAAAGTAGCGCGAAAGCTCTTTCAGGAGGATGGTTATCAAAGTACTACGATACGCAAAATCACGAATGCCTGTGGTATCCAAATTGGTAGCCTGTATCATTTCTACCGTGACAAAGAAGACATTTTCTTCCACATCGTTAGTGAAATATTTGACCGGGTCATAGAAAAGGCCACGGAACTGGCTGACGAAGATGACCCCTACCTAAAGTTCGCTTGCGAATCGACCTGGCACATTCTCTCCGTGTTTAGCAATGCCAAAACTGCAGAGTTGTACAACATTGCCTTTAGCTCGCCCAGCATCTCGCAAAATGTAATGAAGAAACGGATCGAGCACAGCAGAGCGCTGTTTGGCGGGCTTCATCCAAACTTTCAGGAGCGTGATTATAAGATTCGCGCCATGATGATCAACGGTTATTTGCAGGCTTTATCCCTGGATGCGTCTCAGCGCCCGCTTCAGGAAGATGCCGAACTGATCTATGAGTCCATTCGAATCTTTCTCGGTGTTTTCCTGGTACCTGACCAAGAGATAGCTACCACCATTGCCAAGTTGATCCAATTAGATGTTCCTACCACCTTTGCCTCCTACCGGGAATCTGTTTAGATTTCACATCCAAATTCGCTTCGCCATTACGGCCTATTTCCCTCGGCAATTAGTAGTACTTTGTCGAGTTAAACTCGCATCAGGCTGAAAGCCTGGAAGATCTCAATTTGGGGCAGCGCCCTAAGATTACCAGGTGTGAGTTTTAAGCAGGCTGAAGGTCTGCCAGAAATTTTTCTATGGGTCTTCCGCCTGACCTCCATCCTCACTTGCCAACCGTGGAGCGATGCCCCGGTTAAAGTATTTGGAGACCTTCGACCTCTGCCTTCTAAAGTGACAAAGTAATATTAGACTGAGTGTTTAAAGGCGATTCCCTTCTTTTATTTTCAAAACATTTAATGGTAAAATCAGTAAATTTGCACCAGCAGCTGAGTGCTTATCGCGCATCTATTTTTCAAAAATTTATAGACAAATAATATATAAAATATTATAATAAAAGATCTATATTATAGACAATCACATTAAACAAATTTTTTGTTTGAATATGGCACATTTGTCTTTACCGAAAAAATCAGTACTATTACACCTCATCAGTCAAAAATGGTCACAATGGATCCATTCCTAGCAGCTGCCCTCGAAGAAGCTCAGAAAGGTTATCGCGAAGGTGGAATTCCAATCGGCTCGGTCATTGTCCATCAGGGAAAGATCATCGGTCGGGGGCACAATCGCAGAG
>JANQRV010000277.1 GCA_028284395.1 Saprospiraceae bacterium | reverse complement strand
CAAGCCGGCCGCAGCCATGTAGGCATCGCCAATGGTTTTGATCTTTTCCACATTGTGTTTTTCCATAATGCGGTCGAAGACTTCGTAGCAGTAGTGGATCTCGGCAACCAGTTCCTGCGGCGTCAGTTTTTCGGCTACTTTGGTAAAATCCTTAAAATCAGTAAACAATACGGTTACCGTATCGTAGTTTTTGGCCTTGGCGGCGCCGTACTGCTTGAGTTCTTCGGCAGTTTCGGCGGGCAGGATGTTGAGTAGGAGTTCGTCGGAGCGTTCTTTTTCGGCCACTACTTCTGCCGTCCGTTCGGTGACGGTTTGCTCCAGGATCTCCTGCCGTTTTCTCAAGGCGGCGGTACGCCAATGGATATAGCCAAAGACCGTACCAATGGCAGCCAAAACGTAGAGCACTTTGGCCCACCAGGTCTGCCACCATGGAGGGAGAATAACGATGGCAAGTTCCTTCAGGTTTTCCGTCCAGTAGCCGTCGCTGTTGGCTGCCCTGACCTGGAAAGTGTAATGACCTGGTGGCGTCTTGAGAAAACGCGCGATTCGATCCTGACCGGCATCGATCCATTGATCGGACAGTGGAAGCATGCGGTACTCAACCCGGTTCTTGGCCGGGTCCTTGAGGTGGATGGCCGTAAATTTGACCGCCAGATTATTTTGATGGTAGGGCAAGCGAATGGATTCCGTCAGCGATATGTGTTGCTCCAACGGCCGATCCGGACCAAAGGTAGTGGGGTTATTGTCAATTAAAAAGTCGGTGATGACCAGACTGGGAGGAAGCGTATCGTTCCGGATGCTATCCGGGTGAAAGACCAATAGACCACTGGGGCAGGGGATCAGCAAGCTATTGTCGGGCAGGGTGGCTTTGCGGGCCAGGCCACTCGGCCACGGCCAATTATCCGGCATCCAGGTCTGGAAGGGATAAAACCGAATTACGCTTTCGGTTTCCGGATCAAACTTTACCATTCCTTGCTTAGAGTGAAGCCACAAATCACCGTTGGGTGCCGGCGCTAACGTCCGAATGGAATTCCCACTTATTTCCGGTAGGTCACTGAAGGAGGTAAGACTTTTGGTGGGAATATGGTATTTCCAAAATCTAGATCTAAGGCCCGTCATCCAGATGTTTTGCCGGGCATCCAGGTGTAAGCCATGTGGGAGCGCGTCCAAATACAAGTGTTCTTTGACCTCCCCCGTAGCGCCATCGATGTAGCTAAGTCCCAAAAAATGCGACACCCAATAATTGCCTTGCTCATCTTCGACCATATCCCGGGTCGACAGGGCCCATGGCTCACTATGCCCTTCATCAGCATATTGTGAGAAATACTTCGACCAGGCTTTTCTGGCCTCCGT
The DNA here is from genome assembly GCA_028284395.1 of Saprospiraceae bacterium. Lineage (GTDB taxonomy): Bacteria > Bacteroidota > Bacteroidia > Chitinophagales > Saprospiraceae > JANQRV01. Next base: position 2,110 of record JANQRV010000277.1, on the reverse strand, counting down.
TCTGTCGGGAAAATAATGAAATCGATTGGTTTGATAGTCCAGTTTATATAGTCCTCCCGGTTCTGCTCTTCCTCTCATATGCGCACCAACAAATAGATCGCCCTTGTTATCGGTACCCAGAAAAATTGTACTTCTCGATTTCAAAATGGTATCCGTCACCAGGTAGGGGAAGTGTCGAAAGGTCTCGCCGGCCCGGTCCATGATGTATAGCCCATTGTTCCAGGTGCCCAACCATAATCGCCCCAGTTTGTCTTCAGCAATGCCGGTAATATTGCCCGAAGGCACGTCCGTCGGTGCCAAGTCATTTAGGTCGTAGTGGCGAAAATGATTGGTAGCCGGATCCCACCGATTCAAAATACCTTTGGCGCTGCCCAACCAGATAATCCCATCCTTGGTACGGAAAACGCTTACAACGCCTTCTCCTTTGATGCGGTCGACGGCTCGCTGTCGGGCAGGCAAGAACTCAAACTGATTATTCGCCTGGCTGTAAATTATTCCGCGACTTCCGAACCAAAGATTTCGGGTGTGATCCACTAAATCTAGGGAAATACCATTATCAATAACCTGGGAATTGCCAAATATGGGGGCCATTACGAGTCGGTTCACCGAAAAGTCACGGAGGTCTAGACTATACAAGTTGGCATTGTGGAGAAACTCGCCCATGGCAAACCACAGTTGGTTGGGAGGGACCAGACTCATCGAAGAGATGGTTTGCTTCAAAGCTGGATTCGCGGAAGACGGGCGTGAAAAAACGGGAAAAAACTTTTTCTGCTCGCGAGAAAAGTATTGCAAACCACCTTTGGCGCTTTCAACCCAAATCCTTCCCGCTTGATCGATGACATGCCCTCGCAAGTAATTCTTGACGTTGTAGTGGCGATCGGGCTCCGATTGATAAAGGGTAAATTTGTTACTGTCCGGAACAAATTGGGTCAGCCCCCAGAGACTGGAGATCCATAAGTGGTCGTTGTCATCAATGGAGAACCCTTTCCATCCCTCGATCAGAACGTCTTCTTCCGGGAGCGTATCCTTATTGCCAACGTACATCATGGGCCAGCTTTCGAAATTCATTGCGTGTGGCGCCTGTAGGTATTGACTGGTTTCCAATAGTGAAATGCGCCCCAGGACGTAACCGGTATCTATTTCGGGCTCCCGGTTTAAAAACCATAGATGCCCTGTCTGGTCTTCTCGCAAGACTTCAAATGAACGCAGTTGTGTTGTATCCCGCAGATATTCCACAAAGTGCTGACTAGCCCGCTCAAATTGGTAGAGCCCGTCCGTGGTCCCAACCCAGATTCTCCCGTGACCGTCTTCCATTAACGCCGAAATATTACCTCGTAACGGACTATCTTGGCCCTTAACTTTGTCAAAAGCGACTACTTCCAGGCCGTCGAAGCGAAGCAATACTTTCGCGTTTGCATGAGCCCAAAGAAAACCTTGACTACCCTGCAAGGTCACCTTAAATGAACTGAGTTCCTTGCTCTTTATTTTTTCGAAGCGCATTTCTCGAATGGAGAGGTCCTGGCCTTTTAGTATATGGTCGACGGATAGAAACAGGAGGACAATGGCAATGGGGATGGCTTTTTTCATATTTGGTCTTTCTTATTTCACGAAATACATTTCAATTTCTCCCTTGTTTTTTGCTTTGATTTTGCCCCGTGGAACAAAAGAGAATTCATCGAAGTTCTGGCATTGGTCCGGGTAGACGTAACAATACCTTTCCAGGCCCAAATACGCAAACCACAAGAAACCCTGCTCATCCTGTGCTATTTCATTAAAGCCCAATTCCAGGCTCTTTCCACCTATTTCTGGCTTTTCAAAGACCAGGCTCTTCCTGATTTCCGGAATTTCTCGATAAGGGTTGGGCGGATAAAGTCCGCGCTTTCCGTTTTGGCCAGCCAGCTGGCCAGAGAATCCACATAAAAAGACGATGAAGAGAAGATTTTTGTACATAGTGCTGATTTTCAATACCCCGGATTTTGCACCAAATTTGGATTCAAATCCGTCTCTCTTTGCGGAATGGGATACACCATGCGGTCGTCATTAAAGGGAATGTCGCCAATATTTCTACGATTGCGTTTGGTGTCGCGGTAGAGATGCCCTTCGAAGGCCA
>JANQRV010000259.1 GCA_028284395.1 Saprospiraceae bacterium | reverse complement strand
TTTTCTACGCTGGTGAAGTCGGAGGCGCCAACTTTAAGAATTTCGAACTGAAATTGAAACTGCGAACTACGCCGGGAGCCAACGCTGGCGTCTATTTTCACACGGAATACCAAGAAAAAGGCTGGCCGGATAAAGGCTTTGAAGCCCAGGTCAACTCCACGCATACCGATCCCAGAAAGACGGGCAGTCTATACGGCATCGTCAATGTCTGGGTACCGGGTAGTGACGAGGCTCCTTTTGGCGTTAGGGTATCTAAAAAACAGGAAGTCTTCTTGTACCGCAAAGAAGCTCCCTCCAAAGACAACGAATGGGCTGATTACCACATCATCGTACAGGACAATCACGTCGTCATTAAGGTCAATGGAGTTACCACCGTCGACTGGACACAACCCGACGACTGGACCCGCAAAGGCCGCCAGATCGACAGCGGAACCTTCGCACTACAAGCGCACGATCCCAAAAGCGAATCCCACTTTAAAGACATCGCCGTAAAGATCCTGGAATAAATTGCCGATGAGCACGATCACCTACAAACAATTGAGACATTTCCCTGGTGACCGGGGGCTCCCCTATTTTGGGCACTTCTTCCCATTCCTGGCCAATGCATCTAAGTTCTACCAGGACCGGCGCAAGAAATTTGGTGATGTCTTTATTTTTCGCACGCCTTTTGGTTGGACCGTCACACTTTGCGGTCCAACCGCGACGAAGTTCTTTCTCGTCGAAAACAATAAATTTACCTCCAGCAAAGAGGCGTGGGACAATGCCCTGTCGGAGCTGTTTCCAAATGGACTCATGCTGATGGATGGAGACCGCCATCGATACCATCGGTCGATCATGCAAGAGGCTTTCAAGAAAAGTCCGATGCAAGGTTACCTCGACATCATGCCGGCCATCATCACCAAAGAGCTCGACAAACTTAACGGTATAAACCAGGTCGAACTCTTTCCATTTTTCAAAAACTTGACTCTCCAATTGGCCGGTCGAGTCTTCTTCGGCTTAGAATTAAAAGAAGATTTAGTTCAAATCAATCGATCCATTACCAACATCGTCGAAGCCTCCGGAGCTTTGCCTTTTAATTTGCCCTTTTCCAAATTTCGTAAAGGCATCAAGGGAAGAAAAGCCCTGGTCCGGTATTTTCGATCGGTCCTGCCCGAACGCAGAAGGAATCCCGGCAAGGACCTAATGAGTAAATTTTGCCTTGCAACGAGTGAAGAAGGAGCTCAATTTACCGATGAAGAAATCATTGACCACTTGATTTTCGTTTTGATGGCAGCACACGATACTACGGCCATCACGCTCACCTTGATGAGTTATTTCCTTGCCAAACACCCCCAATGGCAAGACCAATTAAGGGCCGAAGCGCTAACATTAAATCGCGAAAAAACCGACATCCAACTCAACGATCTACGACAGCTGGAGAAGATCAGTCTCGTCATGAAGGAAACACTTAGGCTGCACCCTCCGCTCATCCTCGTGCCGAGAAAACTGGAAAAAGCAATGGAATTTGAGGGTTACCGGTTCCCCGCCAACACCTTCATTAACCTACTCTTTCAGCTGACGCACATCGATGAACGGACCTGGACCAACCCAAACCGCTTCGACCCCGAAAGATTCAATAAACAACGCAATGAACATCAGAAATGCCCCTATGCCTATGCGCCATTTGGGGCCGGCAAACACCATTGCATCGGATTTGCCTTTGCCGAAATGCAAATCAAACTGGTATTGACCGAATTTCTAACAAGGTTTAAAATCAGCGTGCCAAATGATTACGAATGCGAACTCAGAGATGTCCCATTGAAGCAACCAAAAGACAATTTACCCGTCTTTCTGGAATCAATTCATAAGAATCCACGTAGCGAAAAAAATGCATTACAAATACACAGATAAAGAAGTCATCCTCTTTGACCACATATTAGATCTTGTGGGCGGCAGTGCGCATCGCCACTGCCCTACCCAATCCATTTTCCAAAAATTAATCCCCCTGGAGATCCAAAGAAAGACCGGTGGAAAAGAAAAGGACCGGATCAAAATCCGCATCTCACAGGCTCTGGAAAGGATCATTGAGGATGGCAACCTCGAATTGAGTGGCGACAAAAAGACCCTCTCCATGACGGAACAGAAGGGAGTGGCATTCTACGAAAAAGGAGGTTACGCCAGCGACCGGGACCGCTTCGAAAGTACAACAGAACCGTCAGCAAAGAAAGTGGCTTTTCAACCGGAACCACAGCCGGAAGTAATAGACTGGGAAAAAATCAGAGCGGAGATCAAATCCAACAATCGCAGCGTCTTTCTCTGGGCTGCCATTATTGCCGCCATTGTTGGATTTGTCGTTGCGTTCCTCACCATCCTCCTATGGAATAGCTAATTGTCTTTACTTGTCCAGCTGGTAAGCATCGATGTACTTTTGGTCCAATTCTTCGGAATCCTTATACTTTACCCGCAATTCCGCTAACTTGGTCTTCAACTCCGCAACTACCTCGGCGTAAGCCGGATCGTCGTATACATTCTTCATTTCTTGGGTATCCTTTTTCCGGTCGTACAATTCCCATTCGTCGACATCGAAATAGAAATGCGCCAACTTATACTCCGGCGTCACGATCCCATAGTGCCGCTTCACCATGTGTACCGACGGATATTCGTAATAGTGATAATAGACGGCCTCGCGTGTCCAGTCGTCCATTTTACCGGTCAAAAGCGGCACCAGGCTTTCGCCTTGCATATCGTCCGGCTGAGCAACACCGGCCGCATCCAGAAGCGTTTGGGCAAAGTCCAGATTTTGCACCATCAAATCGCTCGAAGAACCGGGTTCAATCTTTCCTGGCCAGCGAGCCAATAATGGTGTTTTGAACGACTCGTCGTAGATAAATCGCTTGTCAAACCAGCCGTGCTCCCCAAGATAAAAGCCCTGATCGGAAGTATAAATAATGAGGGTGTTATCCGTTAGGTCGTTTTCATCCAAATAATGCAGTAATCGGCCCACATTATCGTCCACGGCGGCAATACTCCCGAGATAATCTTGCATGTAGCGTTGGTAACGCCATTGCATCTTCTCTTTATCGGTCATTGTAGGGTACTTCTTTTTAAACTCTTCATTCATTGGCCCATACACGGCATCCCAGGCTGCTCTTTGCTCTTCATTCTGACGGCCCACTTCCCGTTCAAAGGCCCTTTTATCCCAATTTGCGGTTTCTGGGATTCCCAATTCATCCATCACCTCCGGATAGATCTTCGAATCACCGGCCCAATTCATATGCGTCAGCAGATTCATTTCGGCCTCTTTGGCCGCCGAACCACGCCCATCGTAATTGTCGAATAAGGTAGCGGGCTCCGGGAAAGTCTTTTTAATATATTCCTTGTAATGACGCTCCGGCGGCAACCACTCCCGGTGAGGCGCCTTGTGCAAATACATCAACAGGAAAGGTTTTTCGGAATCTCTTTCGTTGTCCATCCAGTCCAACGTCATATCCGTAATGAGGTCGGTGGTATACCCTTCCACCCGGATCCTGCCTTCGTTTTTGGTGATAAAATCCGGATTGTAGTAGGTTCCCTGTCCGGGTAGGATCTTAAACTGGTCAAAGCCCTTCGGATTGTTGCCGAAGTGCAGCTTACCAAACATAGCCGTCTGGTAACCGGCATCCTGTAACAATTGCGGAAAGGTCATCTGAGTCGTATCAAACGGAAACCGGTTGTCGATCTTTCCATTCAAATGACTGTGCTTACCGGTCAGGATCACCGCCCGCGATGGCGCACAAATGGAATTCGTCACGCAGGCATTGGTAAAGATCATACCCTCCTTGGCCAGCCGATCGATGTTCGGCGTTTCAATAAGGTGATTGCTGTACGCACTGATAGCCTGATAGGCATGATCATCCGACATCATGAAAATGATATTGGGGCGTTTTTCTGGTTCTTCTTCTTTTGTTGCTTCGGCACATCCCACCAGCACCAAGAGGGCCAACAACAACCAAAAGGAGCTTGTTTGAAGTCTTGTCATCGTTTCGAAATTTTGTCAATTAAAGAAGGAGGTCTAAGCCCCCGATGCCATGGCTTCATTGTAGAAACCCGTCAATGGCCTGGTATGACTCGTTTGAGCTTGAGCGGCAGTCCTTGGTCTCATCTGATTCCCCATTGCATTCTCATCAGTTCCGCCCAGCACATTCTTAGCGTTTACCGGGTCGATCTTAACAACATTGGTATTTCTTAATAATTCTCCGATGCTCGAAGTCTTTTTTTTCTTCATTGTTATTGCTTGAAAAGTTAGGAAAACTAAATATAAGAACTCATTTAAACTTTTGTGGTCAATCGAGTGCAGAAGGCCTTCAAAGGGATCAAAAATTGGTATAACTTTGACCCTGTGCCACACTCCTATTATAAATCAAACCAATACCTGGATGAGCGGATGGACCGATAGGTATACAATCTTTGAAAAACAGGCTCTTAACTATGTCGACCAGGTCAAAATCAACGATTTTGAACATTCGACGTATTGTTCCTTCCACAAAAATTACTTCTACGGAGAATCACCCAAAACCGGTTGTTCTACGATCAAAAGAGTGTTGATACAAGCGGAAATGGGAAAACGGATCGATTTCGAACACAGCAATTACATTCACTACCGCGAGTTCAATCCCTTCCTAAAGATATCGCAAGTAGGTAATTTAGAAGAATACTTCCAAAGAGAAGATCTGTTTAAATTTTGCTTTGTCCGAAATCCCTACACTCGGCTTTTATCCTGCTATCTGGACAAAATCCAAAAAGATCAATTCCAGAATCGACAAATCAAGATCCAATTGGGGCGAAGGCCGGATTCCCAGAAGGAAATTACCTTTAATGAATTTGTTGATTCCGTGATCAAACAACCAGTAATGTTTATGGATCAACACTGGCGAACGCAATATTACCAGACCTTCCAGTCCAATATTGACTACGATTTCATCGGCAAGTTTGAAAACTTCGAAGAAGATCTGTTTTTTGTGCTTGATCAATTGGCCATCAACCGGGAAAAGTATTACGACGTTTCCAACGAACACGCTACCAATGCGGATGAACTAATTCAGAAGTATTACACAAAAGACATTGCCGAAAAAGTCTACCGGAAATATGAAATCGACTTTGAATATTTTGGATATCAGAAATCTCTGACTTGAAAAATCTAGCTCTCATCACGCTTACCCTTCTCCTGACCGGATCCAGCACCAAAACGCCCCGGATCCTGATCATCGGAGATTCCATTTCGATCGGCTACACGCCCTACGTCGTCAAGCATTTTGCCGGGCGTGCGGAGGTAATACATAATCCGGGAAATGCCGGCCATACCGGTATGGGGTTACAAAACATCCACAATTGGTTGGGAGATGAAAAATGGGACATCATACAATTCAACTGGGGACTATGGGACCTGTGCTATCGACATCCCGATTCCCAATTGTACGGAAACAGAGACAAAGTCAACGGCACAATTACCCACAGCATTGAAGAATACCGCGCAAATCTGGACTCCATCATCAGCATCCTCAAGCAGGCCAGCAACGCAAAGCTGGTATTTGTCACCACCACTTATGTCCCGAAAAAAGAAGGCGGTCGCTATCGGCAAGACGCCAAAAGGTACAATAGAGCGGCCAAAAATGTGATGAAAAAGCACAACATCCCCTTCAACGACATCTACCGTCGGTCGGCCGCCATTCACAAAAAATTCGGCATCGGCGACGACGATGTACATTTCACTGATCGGGGATACCAAAAACTTGGTCGAGAGATTGCCGATTACCTGGAAGAGGAAGCCTTTCCCTAGGTTCGCCCTGATTGCAAGTGCATTTTCTAATCGAGAGCACCCAACTGCCAAGCCTCCAAAGACACCAGCCTGGCCGTCCCCCCAAGAGATGTTAAAGCAATGCGCGAGCCCTTTACATTTTCTTCTCTAACCTGACGAGAAACACAGTATTCCCCGCCATTGACGAACACCTCAACGACCTTTTTATCAACAAAGAGGTGTAGTGTAATGGAGTCTCCCAAATTCCATTCCTCGATGCGGACTTTGACGCCGTCCACATTTAGCACGTCTCCACTCCACACGATAGGGAGCCCACCCTTACCCGTATCGTCGGCCAGCACATTGATGCCACAAAAGGAAGCGTTGTGCAAATCAAACGATGCTTTGACTTCTATCTGATTGCCGGCAAAATCATCCATCACCTCAATGGCCGTAAAAGCGCTGGAAACGGGCAATTCTTTGGCATCGAACTTAAAATGCGCCGTCCTCAATTGTTTCATGGTCTCTACCGGTGTTTGCATTAGTTTCCCGTCAACCAGGGTTAACTTTCGAGGAATCGAAAAGCAGCCGTTCCACAAGGTATCGCTGTTTTTCAGCGGTTCATTCATATAATACGGCAACCACTCGCGGTCCCATCCCGGTATCCAGGCCATTTGATACAAATTCCCCTCTTCATCGTGCATGGATTCCTGAGCATAGTATTGTCCGCTGTAGTCAATCACTCCTTCCTGTTCCACCGAATAGGTCAGCTTTTCCAAGTCGAGGTCACCCACAAAATAGACGACGCGGTCAGTGGGAGCATCAGTAGAGGCCATGAACATCCATTTTTCTCCCAATCGATGTAACTCCGGAACCTCGAGATTCCGGTAGCGATGTTTGGGAACTTTGAAAAGTATTCCCTTGTAATCCCAATCGGTTAAGTCGCTGTCCTTGGCCTCGAAGATGGGTACCGCTACATAATGCTGATCAAAAAGATCGGCACAGGCGATCAGGAAGGTTCTACCATCGGTACGGAATACAAAGGGGTCCCGCCAAAATTTGTCAAATGGTGGCAATCCC
>JANQRV010000258.1 GCA_028284395.1 Saprospiraceae bacterium | reverse complement strand
CCGGCAAAAGTTGGTGGCCCAATACCATCGTTTAAGGGCCGCATCAGAAGCGGAAGCAATCGAAAAAGAGCGCCAAAATCAAAAGCGCCAACAATTCCTGGCCGGGATACCGGCGGAGATCGAAACCAAACGCCCCCGGCTCCAATCCTGGAAAGATATTCCGGCCTACTGGTTCGAGGCTTGCATCGAATTGAAAATATTCGAACGCCCGGTAGATAGTAAAGGCATTCGCGAAATGCAAAAGAAGGCAAAAGCAGCGGCCACCATAGAGTTGCGAGAAGACTTAGGTTGGGGTAAGAACAGTGCTCCAAAAGATCTGCGAGCAGCGATCAAGAAGCGCAATTTCAATAAAGAATTTGAAATGCGTAGCCGGAAGCGGGAAGTGGTCATTTTTATGAAGATGTACACCTTCTCGCGGCTCTTCGCAGAGCAAATATATAAATGACTGAAAATCAGCCGAACAGAGAATTCTCCGTTCGCACTTCACAAAAGCCAACTAATTGAAAATCAGGCGAGGCGAGAATTATCGCCTCGAGAAAAATAATTCATTTTTTAAACCTAAATCAAATACCAATGACAACGAAATTTTTATTGAACCAGAACTCCTCCAATGAAGATTTGAAAAAGTATTTTACAAAAATCTTTGCTTTGGAAAAATCCGGAGAAGAATTTCCGGTCGACTTAGATGAGGTCTGGATGTTGGTGTATGGCAGAAAAGACAATGCCATCGCCGCTCTAAAGGAAAACTTTATACAACACATTGATTATCAGTTTTTCCTGCAAAATCAGGAAAATTCCAGAAGGGGCAGGCCGACCAAAAAATACAAACTATCCGTATCCTGTCTCGAGTACTTTATTGCTCGAAAAGTTCGACCTGTATTTCAAGTGTATCGTAACGTAACTCATGCTTATCAAAAAGAGCTCACCGAAAAAGCAGAGAGCAGTTTTCATGTTGACGAAATGCTTGAAACAATCGAAATGCAAGTCAAATTAATGAGAAAGCATCATGAGCGAATAGGACGATTGGAAGATCAAGTAACACTATTCAATGCAAAGTCGAAAACGCGAACAGATCAATTCACCATAGCCGGTTTCGCTTCATTGATTGGGAAAAAAATCGGTCGACAGCTCGCATCAAAGATCGGAAAGAAAGCTACCGCCATTTGCAATCGGAAGGGATACCCGATCGAACGCGTCTATGACCCGAGGTTTGGAAAAGTGAATGTCTATCCCAAAGAAGTATTGCACTCCATATTTGAGGAAATATTCGAAGAGGACATCAGTATACCAGTAGAACTTTAAATCACTCTAAAATCATCCGACATGACCAATGAATTCATACTACACCAAAACTCACCAAATCAAATTTTGGAAAACTATTTCACCAAGGTATTCGAACTGGAAAAACCGGCGAAAGTTTTCCGGTTGACCTCGACGAGGTGTGGAAATTAGTATACGCCCGACGGGGTGCTGCCACCGAAGCACTCCGCGAAAACTTCGAAGAAAACTTTGATTATCAAGTTTTAACGGAAAATCGTAAAAACCCTCTGGGAGGAAGGCCGAATAAAGTGTATCGCCTGTCAGTGCCTTGCCTGGAGTTTTTCATAGCCCGCAAAATACGCCCCGTTTTTGAGGTTTACCGCCGTGCTACCAGTGCATTTCGGCACCTGACTGCAACGACTGATGTTCCGGTGGATGCCTCAGCCACACAAATCTTGGATCTATTGTAACCTTAAAAAATAGGAGCTATGAAATACTTAATTGTCCATAAAGACGGCTCTGTGCACAATCGCCAGCAGTTACCGGAGGATTTATATCCATTTTCACCTGTGTGGCTATATACGGCCGCAGTAATAGACATAGGTAAAGGCCCCAAAATGGGACCGGATTCCGAATGGAGGCAGATCTATAATTTGCGATCCACCATTAAAATTCAAAAACTATGAAAGATCTACCCAAAATTCCGAATGTTCGGAAAATGTTGGTGCGCGCCATCGCCAGAATCGAGGAAAAAGCTGATCAAATGGATGGGAAGTTGGACCAGGTACTCCGGGAAACCGGAGGCCTAGATTGGCTATGTCAATATTTGGATCGCGACAAATCCTGGGTTTATAAGAAGACCTCAAAGGGAGAGATTCCTTTTCATAAGATAGGGAAGTATATTTTCTTTTATCGGGCGGAGATTGATAAGTGGCTGTTGGATCCGGTTGGGTTTATGAAAGAATGGGAGAGGAGTCGGAATGTAGCAGTTCAACAAAGCAGAATTCGGCAGTTGAAGTAGGAGTAATGTTCCAATATGCCCATAGAATTAATATGAAAAAATTATCTATTGAGATTGTTAGTACTCAAAAACAAAATGAGTTATGAAAAACTACATAACTAATTGATTATCAATTAAAGGTGGCAGGGTTAGCTACACTGATCCTGAGAGCGGGGGAGGCCACACCCATTATCAAAGGCCAGCCTTCGGCTTTGGCCTTTTGTGTTTTCAGCCCTTCACTCGAGCAAGCTCGGCTTGGTCCTGAAAACACAAAAGGCCATTTTGCTATGCAAAATGACCTTTGATAATGGCTGGTCGGGGTGGCAGGATTCGAACCTGCGGCCCCCTGCTTCCAAAGCAGGTGATTATATTTTCCGTATTTTTCTGTTTTCTACTCATTGTGCTGTAAATAAGGTTAATATAAAATAATTATTCGATTATTTGTATGCAAAGCACCTTCCGTTTTACCCTTATCTAACCCATTTGTTAGTGCTTTTGTTAGTGCTTTTTTGTTTTATATGTTGTATATTTGAAGAGGGAATTCAAACAAGCATAACGTTAATATTCATGAGGGTTTCATCCAAAATTGTTTTAAATAAAGCCGATAGGTTTCGTCGAAAAGGGAACACTTTTGCTGTGCAATTGCAGATCACAATCGACAGAAAGCCCTATCGATTGATGACTGGGATCCATCTTGCACCGGAGGATTGGGAGAAGATTGTTGCCCGAAAAGCGAGGGGTAGTTTAAAGGATATTGCCGATGATCTGAGTAGGGTAGAAGCTCGGGCTGCCGATATCATTGATGATCTTGGCGATCGTTTTTCTTGGGAGGAATTCAAAAGGGTTTGGAAGGGAGACAATGGTTCTACGGATGAGGTGAGGTATTGGTACAACCGGAAAATTGATCAGCTAAGGAAATTAGAAAAGTGGGGTACTGCCGAGGGCTACAAGAATAGCTTCGATTCCTTTGCCAGATTCATGAAACGTCAGAGTTATACCTTTGACCACATCAATCAGAATACGCTTAGCCGTTATCGGAAATGGATGGAAGATCAGGGGCGTTCTATAAATACGATCTCAAAATACCTAAGAGAGCTTCGGGCGATTTTCAATGACGCGATCGATGCTGGTAGATATGATCGGGAAAAACTTCCTTTTGGTCAACGCCGATTTCAGATTCCGAAGGGCAGGAAGAATATTCAGCCCTTCACTAGAGAAGAGATCGATCGGATTCTCCACTACTGCCCGCAAGATAGGTGGGAGGATCTCGCCAAGGACATTTTTCTTTTCATGTACTATGGAGAAGGCATCAATGTAGCAGATATTGTAAAGCTCAAATACGGCGATATAAAGGGCAATAGGATTGTCTATTACCGAACGAAGACTCAAGGTAAGACCAAACATGTTCGACCCTTAGCGCCTACGATTGAGCCGTATATGAGACAGGTCATCGACAAATGGGGGACCAAGCCGGCTAGCCAAGACCGATATATTTTCAATGTATTGAAGCCAGGCTTCGATGAAAAGAGAATCAGGGAGTTGAAGAAGAACTGGAACAAGCAGTTGAATAAGTACTTTCGGCGTGTTTGCCAAAAATTGGAGATTGAACGTGATGATCCGATCCGTCTATATTACGCAAGACATTCGTTTGCCAATATTTTAAAACAGAGCAATGTTGGAATTGCGATGATTAGCCAGATGCTGGGGCATTCGGATCTGAAGGTCACGGAGAACTACCTGGGTCAGTTTGAGACAGAGGAGCTCAAGGAGGCTAAGAAATACTTATACTTGGAGAAGAAACGATCTGCTTGACTAGTCCTTCTGAAAGGTGGATCTATAAATGCAATGTAATTGGGAATCTGGAATAGAGGACTTTGATTTTCATTTAGAAAGAACGAAATTTGAGCTAAATTGGTTAAATATAGTTGAGAACAAGATTGAACAAAGATTAATCGTACTAATATGTCTTCAATACAGATTAAGTCAAGTGTTACTGTCAATGATCTCATTGGTGGAGTCGAGCAAATGAACAATCAAGACCTCGATGCATTTATCAAGAATGTCCTGTCGATTAGGGCAAGTAGAAAAGCTCCGAAGTTGGATGAGAAAGAGAGCGAATTGATGGAGAAGATCAACAGATTTTTGCCACAGGATGAATTTGCCCAATATAAAACCCTCATTAATAAAAGGGATGACAGAACATTGACCGAGTCTGAACACAACGAACTGCTCACCCTATCAGATAAGATAGAAGCTATTCATGCTGAAAGGTTCACAGCATTGACTCAGCTCGCTGCTCTACAAGGCGTTTCTTTAGACGAATTGATGGAAAAACTGGAAATTCGTCCTAGAAATGTCTAAGGTCAGCCAAAAAACCAAGAAAAAAGTCAGAACCAGGGCAAACGGAATTTGCGAATATTGTTTGAGTCAGGATAAGTATTCCCCTACCTCATTTTCCGTAGAGCATATCATTCCTGGTGTTAATAAAGGAACTGATAATTTAGATAATCTGGCGTTGGCATGCCAGGGGTGTAACAATCACAAATTTACCAGAATCGAGTTCATCGACCCAATCAATGATAAGAAGGTCAAGTTGTTTCATCCCAGAAAGCAAATTTGGGCTGAACATTTTCAATGGAATGAGGACTATTCCAAAATCATTGGAAAGACTGCAACTGGGCGCGCCACCATTGAATGTCTTAGGATGAATCGGGAAAATTTGCTTACTCTGCGCAAGGCTCTTTTTGTTGCTGGAGTTCACCCACCGGAAATAGTGAAATATGATCCCACCTTATAAAGTCCTTCACGAAAAGCCATGGAGTTTGTAGATGAGACTCAATTGGCTAGGATGGAAGGGAATATGGAAGTAGTGAATTGCAACCTAACCCGCATTTTCCCTTTTCCAAAAAAGCCCCGCGCATTCATGAGGGGTTTTTGAAAAAGAAAAGATGGGGGAAAGGGGCTTGCGCCACTCACTGCCGCCAAGGAGCGGGAAAAGGAAAGGCTTCCCGAACCAACTATTTCAATGTTTCTTTACAAAATGTATTGTAAACATGATCACCCGGACAGCGTCTATTATGATCGGGATTTGGGCGAAAATAATGTAGAGCTGTGAAAGCTCTGTGCGACGATGGACTTGACTTTTGCCGTCATGTTAGAAGATCTGAGAGAAGCCTGTTAAGTTGATGATAAAAACCGGTATCCAATACGGTTTTAGTAAATTGTAGTGAAATCCAATTCATGTAACTTCAAAGATCATGCAAGACAGTCCATTAGCACAAACGCTGCGCCTCATCCCCGGTAATAGATTCAAGGCTTTTAAACGCTATGTCGAAGGCGCCACGACCCACCCAGAATTCTTGTCATTATGTGACTACCTCTCGAAAAGCAGCCCGTACTTTTCTGATAAACGACTTGACCGTGACTTTGTTGCCAGGGCACTTTTTCAGGGTAATATTCGCAGATTGAATTCAGCCGCTTCTCAATTGAAGAAGATTGCTGATCAGTTTTTGGTGGTCTCGAACATAAGGTTGCCAAAAAATAATCTTGCTCAAGCCGGGCAGATTTTATTATTGGAATCTTTAGCTCTCAACCCCCGGCTTTTTAAAAAATGTGCTAAGAATATACTTGGTCAAATTGGTAAAAAGGTAGTGAAAACAACTCGAGATTATCATGATGCATACCAATGTAACAATGGTATTTTCTTGCATCATAATACAGAAAAATACCAATCGATAGTACCCTCTTTGGCTGATGCCAATCGGAACTTGGACCTATTCTATCTGATTGCAAAGCTTAGGTTGATAGTGGACATCTATCATCGTAGTCAGATTCATCCACCGGAAGACTACTTGGTGGGCGAGGAATTGATCCTGAAACTTGCAGATCATTATCGAGAAATCCCGATTGTTGACTTATACCTGCAACTGATCCCATTGTTGCAGAAGCCCGAGAAGGGGGCATTTCGGCGAATCAATCGGTTTTGCAAAGATAATATTGATAGATTCGAATCTATTGATCAACAAATTGGAATTGCAAAACTCATCCACCTCGGCAACTATCTCTATGAAAAAGGAGATCTTAGCATGGAAGCGGAGTTATTTCAGCTGTACATGTTTGCTGATGAAAAAGACCTCATGTTGCACGGCGGAGCAATATCTAGTATTACTTACATCAATATTGTGCAGATGGGATTCCGCTTGGGTGAGTGGGTCCAGACAGATGACTTTATTCATCGACATTTTACTCATTTGCTGCCAGGTGAAAAAGAAAGCATGGGGGCATTAAGTAACTTATACCGCTTGTATTATCAGAAGAATTATCATAAGGCTTGGGATCATGTTATGCAAATGCCGTCGAAACAACACTTCACCAATGATCTTCGTTGGCGTACGTTAACCATACAGATCTTTTATGAATTACCTGGCCAAGAATTCAATCTTGGTCATCGTCTGCGAAGTTTGGAGAAATTTGTCAAGTACCACAATAAATGGAGTGAGAATAGAAAGTTGATTATCAATGCTTATCTCAAATTTACTAGGAGATTATTAAAAAGAAGAACAGAGCAAGAGTTGGATGGCAATCTAGCGATAACAGAATTATTACGTACAGAAATTTTAACAGCTGGCCGATTATTGTGTCGCGCCTGGTTGTTGCAAAAAGTTAATGAATTGTTGGGAGTCAATCCACAAGAGGAACCACCGGTGATTTAGATTCATTTCCCTTTGTGAATGACTCCCAAACGCCTTCCTTGTGGGCTAATTTATAAGCAGACAATATCGTCAGAGCCTACAATGGGGCATACGGAGATCATCCAAAGATCATTCGTCAGTGGTAACATAATACATGGATTAAGAAGGTTAAAAAATGATTTAAGCCATTCTTTACCTCTGTATCATCCATGGTTGATACAAGGGATATTAACAGACTACTCACTGGGCTGAGGCCTCAAGACCACAGTTTGTAGTGAATGGTGCAAACGCATTGTTATTTTGAGCTTGTTCTTACGCCATTTGGATTACCTGAATAGCGTTCCTACTTGCTGGAACAGAGCATTTGCAATACAATTATCAACGGAGAATTTTTGTCAGGTTGTGGTAGACTAAGTACCGATTATAACTCCAATCCACCGGCGATTTTTTGTATCTTTATAGGAAGGGATTAGGATTTCGAAAATTGCCATTCTTTTGGAGATTTTTTTTAGAGAGAATGCCGATCGATTTATAGAAACTCAGAAAAACAATTGGATACAATGTTGGTTACGGAATTCCCGGAAAAGACAGATTGGGAACTTGTTGTCGTTTATTACAAAGGTGAAAATGAGCCGATGTGGGATCTAACGCATCGCCGCCATTTACCTTTTTTAACCGGTATCGCTAGAAGGGCATTGTGGAATTCTACAGTTGTCGGTAGGGATATCATTACAGAAATGACAATCGAGTTTTGTCACTATCTTGAAGATGAAAGGCCAAAGAAGTTTTGCCCAAATAAAGACAAGGTTAGAAGATATTTGGGTAGCTGTGTTAAGTATCGAGCTTTTAACGCCGTCAAGAAAATGAAGAAATCCAGGGGTTTGGTTCCCGTGTATGGAAATAGTAACTGGGAGGAAGAAAAACGGGATTCATTGGAAGTGGGAAAAAATGAAATTCAATTCTTGCGAAACCTATTCGAGATTGATGAAATCTACCGGGAAATTCGGAAGAAACTAGACCAGGAAGAAAATGAATTTATTGACCTTTGGCTGGACTTTGGGGGAAAAGGCAAATCAATGAAGATGGCTCTAGAGATGGATGTTTCCGTCGAAGAGGTCAATAATACAAAGAAGAGACTGAGGAGAAAAATCAGAAAAATTGTACGCCCGTTATTGAAGAATTTATCAGATTAATTCTTAGACATGAGTAGTAAAAAGCAATTTACTGAAGAAGAGGTAACCTCTGATTTGTTGTTGAAGTACATCTATGAGGAACTGTCTGCAGCTGAGGAAGAGCAGTTAGAGGATTTTCTGGATGAACATGAAATCTATGCGGATGCGGTGGAGGGACTAATCAGTTTGGGTGTAGAGCACAAGGTAAAGGATCGATTAACTATGATCAAATTATTGGAACAACAGAGTGAATGGGGATTGGCAAAGAGAAAGCCTACAGAACAAGGAACTAATGATATAACGCTGACTCTTACAACTCCCACCAGCAAGCCAACTTCCAGTAATGACTATAGTCTTTGGTTATGGCGTGTTGCCGCTGCTGCCGCCATTGCTGTCCTTTTCGTGCTTTTCCAACAAAATAACCGAGAGGTAGATCGTCAAATAGCAAATTTACAGTTGATTACGGATAATCAACAAATAATGCTGGACTCCATCGAGAAACAAAACCAGATGTTAGCAAGCTTGGTTTCATCCATGATCGATTCCATACAAAATTGGAAAGAAGTACCAACAAAAATCTTGGATGAGCAAAGAAAAATTACGGACTTAATTGGATTGGAGGATCAACCGATCGCTCACGTCACTGAAAATCCTTACGAAAAAGGCTTGAGGCCTTATTTGCAAAACGACCATTTTTCGATTAGAAGTAAAATTGGTACGTTCGGGACTTCAGAACAAGATACCATCTTTAGAAAATGGGATGAAGCCTATTTCAATAGCCGATTTGAACAAGTAATTGAAATTTTACAAGACTATCAAAAAGAGCTTCAAAGAGAAGAAAATACTGTTTCTGTTTTTGGATTGGGTTTGGCTCATTTTTATTTAGGAAATTTTGAGGAAGCCGGTAACGCATTCCAGACGATATTGGAATCTGATGCTCTTGAGATAATATTCCAATGGCAGGAACAGGCAAGATGGTTTTATGCCTTAACCCTTCTCGGCAAAGCTGACCCAGACGGACTGGTTGTTTTGGAAGAAATTGTCAATTGGGAGGGAAGCCATTATAACAAGGGTGAGGCCAAAGTATTGTTGGTATCACTCAGAAAATAAAGGTGTATTTTTACCCCATAGCACAAGCCCAGCCCAAAAATAAGGTGATTTATCGAAATTATTAGAATTAGGATTAGATAGGTATTCAATTTTTGCTTTTTGTAATGCTTGGGCCAAAGGTGTTTGGGTATCTAAATTTGCGAAAAAACTAGGAAGTAACTCTTTTGTCGCGTCATATTTTATCAACCACATTCCTGCAAGAATCGATGGGCATCCGGCGAAAGCGAAGCCTCTACTAATACTTGAAAGACCCTCACCAGTTTGAAGTATACCGGCAGCTGAATGACATGAATTCACAACCAACAGATTCACGCGAATATTCATGCCTGACAATTCGGTAACAGTTAATTTATCGTCAAATTGATAAGACTTTTCTCGAGGAACTGTTTTGGTAAGCAGAATATTTGATTCAAAAGGATTCCTTTTGTTCAAAAAGCCGTGAGCGGATAAATGGAAAATCTTAAAGGTATTTTGATTTAGGATATTTCTGAAGCTTGCTTCCTTTGCTTCCTTATCAAGCCAGATCTTGGTCCATTTATTGCTAGAAAACAACTTCTCAGTATCAGAAACGAGCGGATAGTTCGTTATCCCTCCCTCTCGGGCAAAAGATTCTAATATTTCCTTATCGATTATTGGGTCAAAATCTGACGCTTCCCAATCATCGTAATTTGGTTCAAATCCGCCATAATCTAAGTATGAATTGCCATAACCGCTATATATTAATTTTGATTGCTCCAGAAGAGATTGCGACGAATAACCATACCTGATACTATATTTTCTAATCAAATATGGAAGTTCTCCGAAGTCCGGCAGGTCCTTTTTACGGTAATCATTGATGAGTAAGGCATCAAGACTCAGGTGATTAAGTTGAGCTGTTGGGAGGATGATAAGATGGCGTACGTTATCTTTTCCCTTAAGCACAGGGGCAAAAAGTAGTTTATAGAGTCGATACGCGCTTACAAAATAGTTATTTAATTGTCCTCTTGAAGGAGATTTGTCTTCCAAAAAATTTCGATATTGGTTGACCCATTCTTCAAACTCTTTCGGAATGCTTAAAATTTCAGTACCCTGACTTCCCCTTTTATCTGTCCACAAAATGTGCAACAGGTCTTCGTCATAATCGAAGCCGAAGGTCATAATTAGACAGGAATCTTCTAAAAGTTCATTCCTTAATTCTTTTAATGACAACCATTCGGTCTCCCTCATGATATTGGGATTAATGTTTTTTTTGAATATACTATCAATGAATTGCTCATATTTTTTTTGCAATTCTAGAAGCTTTTCCTGTTTATACTTTTTTTCATATTCTTTTCCATTTTTTTCGGAATCTTTCGATATTAGATCCGCGACGGCAAGCTGGGTGTTCCATTTGTTGAATTCTTCTTGTACACCTGGCAGCGCTTGTTTTAATATTTCCTTGATTTTCAATTTGTTCCGAAAAATAATAGCCTTGCTACGCTCCATGAAGTTAAAGGCGTCTTCGACAGAAATAACACTATCTCTACGAAACCCTGTCCTTATTGCACCCATGTAAATTTGGTGCGCATAGTTGTTCAGGTTGGTTTGACCTGTCTGTCCTAAGTGCCCAAAACCGCCCTGGTAACCATATTGTGGTCGATTGCGCTCCAAGGCAAATCCTGCCAGCCGATAAAACCGATGTGATTTTTCCATTAGATTCGATTCATCTTGATCAAGGGCTTGGGCTTCAAACATCTTGGCTACATGCCATAGGACCATCATATCGAGGTCCACCTGTTCGACCAATGAAGCGGCAAAAAAAGTCGAGTCGATTTCATCAAAATGGACATCCTGGTGGTTCTGTTGAAAAGCTGTAAGAAAAAGAGAATATGCCCTATCCCAATTCTTCAAGTTGGTGTGAATCTGTCCTAGTTTTGAAAACAAGATATTGTAAATTTTGAGATCGACATAGTTGCTGGATTCAACCAGACCCCACAATTGATCTTCTAGTTCTCCCAATTCTGTCTCATCCAGCATTTTCTGGTTTTCGGCCGAGCGTTCATATAACTCTTCCAATTTGACCATCAATTCTATGAAAGGGCCGTCGATGCCACATTTCCGGGTGAGGGCCACTTGATCATTCTCTGAGATGAGTTGATGACTGATAGCTAAATGATTCTGTCCAAGGTCGTATTGATCATCCAAATGGTAGAGTTTGCCAAGATGAAAGTGAAAATAACCAATGAGTGCATTTCTTTCTTCTTCAGATTTTTGGGCGGTTTTTATGGCCAACTTAAAGTTCTTTTCAGCCTCGTAGAAGGCAATGGTATCCTTTTCAATTTGTTCAAATTGAAATTCTCCAAAGTAGATCATAGCAAGATTGAAGTAGGCACCGGCTTCATCAAGGTATTCCTTAGCTTGCCGATAAGACTCTGCGGCGGGACCAAAATAATTTTTGGCAAGCCCCAAATCATAAGTTGCCAAATAAGTTGCACCGATCAGGTTGTCTGTATTTCCCTGAATGATGTATTTGATTTCATCCACCCGGCCTGAAATGGTAGAGGCGGCCACCCCAATCTTCAAAAAATCTGGTATGCCAGTAGTGTCCATGAAAGTAGGGTTCTGCAACAAGGGATAAATTTTTTTTGCTAGGACAACCGCGGAGTCTACCTTCCGTTCAATGGCGTATAAGTTGGCAGCGGCGTAATAGACGCCTGCCTCAGTAATGTTGCCAATTGAATAATAGTCAAGCGCTTCTAGCCCTTTTTTAGCATAATGCTTAGCAGAATCAATCTGCAAAGATTTGGTGAAACTGCTGACCAACATATTATTTGACCAAAGATAGCCATCTCCCCACCCTGCTTTTTGAAAGGCTTCCTTACCGCGACGAGCTTCTGAGATGGCTTCCGCAAAATTGCCTTGATTAAGGAACCGTTGAGCATTATTATTTGCATTGAAACCTTTAGAGAATTCAAACAGATTGGGCTGGGCTTCAATCGTAGAAAGTAAAGTGGTAATGGAGAACAGTAAAATTGTCAATCGTAGCATAGCCTATAATTTTATTGAATCCAATTGTAACACTAGGAGTTACTCATTCGCAATCCTAAAACTTGAATAATAGCATCCCAATGATATCAAATAAACGCTTTACATCCCATAAAACGCGTAGAGACTGTTGTTGGCAATGGAGTCGGAGTTTCAAATTCATGATTTATATTAACTGATTGTTTATCAGCTATTTGTTTGATGTTTAAAAAGATTGATTAATTCTTCAAATTCCAATTATGGCCTGATATTCTCCAGGAATTGCCTCATAGCCTGACCGATATTTGTAATCAAACGATAGTCATTTTATTCCGTGATGTACTCTATGCCGGGCATTAAGACCGACCTAGCTCTCTAGGTAAGGCAATGGGGCTATATCTCTTAAGCCAAGGACCATTAGCTAAGTGATTAAAAAATAACGGATTGTGAAAGGATAATTGCTAGAATTCGTCTGGTAGCTCTTCGAAGTGATCGATTTGAATAGATGAATATAGAAATAAATATGGATAAATATTGCAATAACATGAATTGAAATTTCGCTTATTATGATCAAAGTCACCTTTTATTTCGCTGTTTTTATTAGTGTCTTGTTCGTGAGCGTTTCCAAAGAGAACCAAACTCCAGATGAGGATCGAGCCAAAGTATTTCACTATAAGGCAATTCAAAACATTGAAAGGGGAAAAGACCGGAGCGCCATTAAGTTGCTGAAAAAAGCCATTCAGCTTGATCGCGAAAATCAATACATCATTGACTTAGCCAATGTTTATGCACGTACGGAAAAACCTAGAGAGGCATATAAGTGGGTTTCGGTACTTCATGACAGGGACATTAACAATGCATATGAGAAAGTCGAACTCAAAGCTTGGCAAGGTTATTATACTATGAACCTTTCTGTCTCAGATCCAGCTTTAATGCGGGAGGCCTACGAAATTTTCCAAATGGCTCGTCATATGAGCATTACTTATGAAGTAGATTCATTGGAGTTGCTTTCAATTATTTACAACAATATTGCCGTGTCGGGCATCTTCTATCAGACACCTTCAGAAGGGTATCCGGTCATTCATATGAATGACTATCGTCGTGCCAGAGAGAAATTAGATACCGCGGTAATGTACAATCCTGCAAACTGTCCTGCTCAATATAATTTGCAAGTTGTTAGAAAGATAATAAGTGAAATTGAGGAGAAGGAGGATTTCAAGAAGCGGGTAGTGAAAAATGTCTATTGTCAGGATATTGCTTCGCTGCAATTTGACTCTATGCGTTGTAAAATACCTAGGCCTCCGTTAAAATTTGATATCGTCAAGTATCTAAACAGGGAAAAGGAAGTTGTGTTTGTCTTGGACATTTCGGGATCGATGGAAACGAAGGTAAGGCCTAACTCCGACACAACCAGATTCAAGCTTATGCAGAAACTAGTTTCTGAGGCAATCAATGAGGTGGACAGCAATATCCTTCTGGGCCTGATTACACTAGGAGGTGATTGTAGAATGGAACCAATGAGGATTATACCGGCAGGAAGCGCGCCAAGAGAAGACCTACTTGAAATCGTCAATAACCTTCATCCTGCTGGTGCAACTCCCTTAAACACTCGCCTTCGGCAAGCCATAAACTTGTTTACGGACAAAAAAAGGGATAAAGCAATTCTTCTGTGTAGTGATGGAAACAACTCTTGTGGTCGGGAGAGCACCTGTGCTGTTGCAAGTTCCATCGCGCAAACCGGGGTGAAGGTCCACGCTTTCAGTTTACTTTTGGACAGAGAAGAAAATGATCAGGTCAATGCCATATACGATTGCATTGCAAAGGCAACAAAGGGGCAATTTATTGTGCCTGAGCCTGATAGTTCTTATCAATCCAATATTATGTTTATCGCCCAGGAAGTTCTTCCGTTGGTTTTAACTCAAGAAGACTTATTGCGAGGGAGTTTTACTTCGTTGGTTCCGAGAGATTCTATCTTTCGCTATGTTCCTGAGAGTTCTGAAATCAGTTGCGGGAACTAGCTAGAATTCCATCTGCGAACAAAAACTTCAAGCAACTTTTTTATCGACTAAGTGATCGTCCGATTCAAATTGCCTTGTAAAACAATTTGTTGATATACAGTTATTTGTGGCCGATTTAGTTCGAATTTAGGCCTGTTGTTTTCAAATTCGAACCCATTTTTATCCAGGCTTGAGATATTTTTCGAACCCATCTTTGCATAACAGACAAAGCATAAATAACACTATGCTCAAATTAAAATTACTTCATTTACTGCTTCTCCTCTGTATTGTATCAATACTAGGTAGTTCCTCTATGATCCAAGAAGCGATTATCAGAAAAGAAAGAAAATTTCTCTATGGCAAATTACAGGTCTATGCTGGTTGGAAGTATAAGAAATCTACCGGCAGTTAAGATAAGTTCGTATTTACCGTCAAGTGAGCTGCCTGGACAGGGTGGTTGTCTTTGCATCAGTCCTCAAGAAAATTGGGAACTATCCACTAATTGCATCAATCCTGGTCATGCCTTATTGGGATTCTATGTGCCTGGAAAAAATGGAAATTATCTTCCTAGGTTTTGGAAACGACAATGCCGAGAGATAAAAATTCAAATCTGCAAGATTAACAAATAACCCTTAATGCACTGATTTGAGGAACCCTCCGTTTCCTAGAACATCACGAGGAATTGGACATCATAGACATTAAAAAGGAACGAGAACGTAGGAAACTAATTGGAAAGTAAAAAGTAAATAAATAACGCCATCATGAGGATACTGATCAATTTAATATTCCTAGTAAGCCTTTCGCTGTATTCGACTAACCTTGAAGCCCAATTTCTAAAGAGACTTGGAAAAAAGGTAGAAACGCTTATCGATAAAATGGATAATAAGCCGGAAAAAAAATCAACGCCAGTTCGGCAGCGAATGCAACTGGGAAAGCAAAAACCAATTATGGTCATACCGCTGGAGTTTACCAGCAAGTCGCCTAATGACTATTTAAAAGATATTGAACTTCCCGCATTCAGAGGCCTGCCAAGGATCGGTGAACAAAATGTAGATGACATGGACCGGGTTGCCGCCAAACAGCAAATGAATGTTATTCGTGCTAATCGAACCCGGCTCTACCACTTATTGGCCTTCAAATATATGGCGGATTTTCTGGAGCATCTCGATACCCTTCAATTAGCTCCAAAAAAGTATCCCCGGGCGGGATCTTCTGAAACCCAGAGAGCTGTTTCCCAAGATATACTTCTGAGAATGGCTATTCAGTTTTCTACTGAAAGATCGGTGAGCAAATATCTGTGTTCCGAAGGAGAACATTGTGATCTAAATCCACACCGTTACATTGGTTGGGGCGGTTCGGCAGGACTTAAAAATGAATTCGAGAGAATGGCTTCTTACCGTGCCTTTGTCAGGGATAATTTCCAGGATTTACAAGCGTGGGCACAAAATATTGGGGAAGAGGCTTATTTGGTTTCGATTGGCCAATTAGGAGATTATGACTTTGGCAAGCAAGCCTATGCCATTCGATTGGACCCGTCGGGGCAAGGGGTGGCAAGCGGAAATTATGAGCCCAAAAATGACTTTGAACAAGGATTAAAAGAACAAAAGCAAAGAAGTGGTGCACCCACTGTTACAAAATACCTGTACTTGGATATGAAAGAGGCCAGAGCTTTAAAAGAGCGTCTGCATCATTTGTACTTTGTTTACCACATACAATTTACGGCGATCTTAGCTAGGGAAAATATCCAACGGCATCCCGGATATCTTAAAAACCTAAGACTGACTCATTGTCTAAAGGACCCCATTGTGGAAGTATATGAGGATGCAGCCCTCACTCAAAAATTAACTGAATTTTCCATCCATTGATTTAAAATAGGTTTAATATGAATCGAGATTTGATTAATTTCATAGCGCTGCTTTTTGCCTTTTCTGGCCAAATTACCTCCGCTTACTCCCAAGGTAATATCAATAAGCTAACGTTCGAGGCGCCCTCTGCCAATTTCTATGATATCTACTTGCAGTCATTCAAAGGCATCCCCGTTCTTAGTCACGGGGGGGGGAGCTACTTCGCATGCCCAGCTGAGTTATGCACTCCTGCTCGAAATGGATTTCCTGAAATTGTATTATGACAAAATGAATCAGCAAACGCCAAGTTATGCTGTCACGGGCTACAACTATGAAACGAAAAAAGCGTCGGAATTATCTCCAGGAGAAAGAGCGGACTACCAAAAGTCCACCGTCGCCCAAAAGCATTTGAGCTTCTTGGCAAAGGTACTAATGAACAATAACGGAAAGAGCAGATATTTTCGAAGTGATGGCGGAACAAGGGATAACATGAATACCTTAAAGCGAGTCACAAGAAAGCTTTTTGTACCAGCCAAATGGCAAGTGAAAGGAGGAGGGCAATTTGAAATATTGGAATCTTACAGGGAGTTTAATGCAGAAAACTTCTCTCAATTAAGGCGATGGGCTGCTACAATTCCCAAGGAGGTATACATTACGGACAATGTGCAATTGGGGGAATATGATTTTGCAAAATCTGGCTTCCCAATAAAAGTCAACCTAAAAGCCTATTCCGGAAACCTGCTTTTTTCCCCTGGATCTGAGTTTACCGTAATCAATACCATTCTCCCCTTGTCGGAACGAGAAGCCAGCGAGTTCCTCAATGAATTTGGCCGGGAGCGGCGGGTTATTCTACTCTATAAAATCAAATTCCACGGCATTAATGAAAAGAACCTGGGAATGCCCACCCATCACTACCTGGAATTTGATTTGTCGGATCCAATTGTGGAAGTCTATTGTAAGGAGCCAAATTTAACACGAAAAATTGGGGAGATTGATATCGAAATTGACAATCCGTAATTTTCTCTTGATGCTGTTCCGCAAACCTTTCAATCTGTCTGCTCACTTCAAGGTCGGTACTTTTGGTAAAAATTGCCCTTCGCCCAAAGGCAAAATTTTCTTTTCATTATTAGGTATTGAAACTATCAACTTCAATGCCACAACACAACATTGCTTGGATGAACCATGCCTTTTCAGTTGGTAGTAGTCTTGATAGGCCAGTTATTGTAGGGGACTGCGATAGCCATTCAAGATTGAAGCAACTCCTCCACCTTCACCAACAACCAAGGCCTGGAGAAAAGTGGCTCTTCATTTAGTATCCGTTCTTTCAATGCCAGTGTTTTTTGGTGATCTCGGAGTATACCCTGTTCTTGTTTCCGGTAGAGCAATTTCAGGGTGAGGGCCTGGTAGTTTTGAAAGGTTTTTTTCTTGGCCTCGTTCCACTTTTTCTGGTTGGATAGGAATTTTCGCAGCCTTTCCAGTGCGGCTTCGAGAAGTTCTTCCATTGGCAACTCTTTGCTGTCCAGTTCGTAATAAATCCATATTTCCAGCACTCGTCGACGCAGGTTGTTGGTGGAGTGCTCTCCCTTAGGGATGGCTAGGAGCCTATCGAGAGCATCATCGTATTGTTTGTGGTAATAGTGGAAGTAGGCGAGGCAGAGTTGTTTTATTTCCGGCTGTTGCTCTGGGGATAGGAGAGGGAAATAGCGATCGTGAAAATCTGTTGTCCATTCCCATTTTCCAAGGTGGTATCCGATGATGACGACGTTGACGAAGGTGATGGGGGCTATTCGTCCGTAATTGGACAAGAGGCCCTTATTCTCCGCAAACTGATATAGGGAAAAAATGGTTTCTAAAAATTCCAGGGCTCCGCGCTCGTATATGGCGTTGGCTATATGGATGAGTTTGTTGATGCCGATCTGCTGATCAAGAGGGCTTATTTCGGCGAAATGATTTAGATAATATGAGTGAACCTCTTGATAAAGATTTACTTCGGGTTTGTGAAACAACTCGATCAATTGTAAGTAGAAATGGATCGTGGGTACTTCCCGGTAGCAGCCCGCGAGCTTGGTGATGAACTCTTCAGCCGGCTTGATTGCTACGGAGGTGTGGATCTTTCTGCGATGGATCTCTTCAATGAGCAGACGCAATCTTGAGATCAGGTAACCTTGATCCAGATTTTGACCGGCCAAGTCTAAGGTAGGAACCTCCTGCTGGTACTTTTCAGTTTCATGGTGATAAAAAAGTTGGG
>JANQRV010000243.1 GCA_028284395.1 Saprospiraceae bacterium | reverse complement strand
TCTGTGATTGAAAAAGTTTAGGTAAATGAATATAAAAGCTACCCTCAATACCTTCCGACTTCGGTTGGTGGTTCTCTTCTTTTTATTCCACGAATCAGGCACTGCCCAGGAATTCATCTACCGGGAATTGCCCGATGATCCATATTTACCGGTAAATCGTCTGACGGTCGCTACATCACCGGCTTATCGTTCTCAGAGTACTAATTTTTTTGCGATTCAGGTCAATACCGATGAGGCAGGACAAAATATGTTGGGCGATGCCGCCAATGAACCGTCCATTGCCATCGATCCGACCGACCCCAATCGCATGGTCATTGGTTGGCGCCAATTCGATACGACGGCTAGTAATTTCAGGCAAGCAGGATATGCATATACGACCGATGGCGGGGAGAGTTGGACCTATCCCGGGAACATCGAATCCGGGATTTTTCGCTCCGATCCCGTATTGGAAGCCGATGCCTCCGGCCGATTTTACTACAGCAGTCTGACCCTGGACGGATCTGATATATTGATGGATGTCTTTCGGTCGACGGGAGACGGAACCTGGGACGAAGGCGTATTTGCCAATGGAGGAGACAAGCAGTGGATGACGATCGATCGAACTTCAGGACCAGGTGAAGGACATATTTACTCAACCTGGTCCCAGGCTTTCTCTACTTGCGCTCCCGGCTATTTTAATCGCTCGGTGGACCGGGGAGAGAGTTATGAAAATTGCATTACCATTGGCAATCGGGTTATTTCTTTTGGTACCCTGGTCGTGGGCCCCGATGGTGAATTGTACATGGGAGGAGTCGAGGGCGATCAGGTTCTGGTCGGATTGTCAACCAATGCCAACCAGGCCAGCGAAGCTGTCGTCTGGGATCGGGTGTCAAGTGTTAACCTGTTGGGGCGTCGCAAGCGTGGACGAAATGGACAAGACCCCAATCCCGGCGGCCTCTTAGGGCAGACCTGGGTAGCCGTCAATCAATCTGATGGACCGGAACGCGGCCACGTCTATTTGCTGAGTTCGGTGGAGCGGACCAATAACGAAGACCCGCTCGACGTCATGTTTTCCCGAAGCGTGAATGGGGGCGTCAATTGGAGTACGGGCATCCGCATCAATGACGATCCCACCAATCGGGCTTGGCAGTGGTTCGGCACCATGTCCGTAGCACCCAATGGGAGGATCGATGCCGTATGGCTGGATACCAGGGATGATTTAGAAGGCTTTGATTCTGCGCTCTACTATAGTTTTTCGGAAGACGATGGTTTGACCTGGTCCGATAACGAAAGACTGTCCGAATCATTCGATCCTCACCTTGGGTGGCCACAACAAAACAAGATGGGGGATTACTTCGATATGATATCGGACAACGATCATGCCCACCTGGCCTGGGCCGGCACCTTTAATGGGGAGCAAGATGTATATTACGGCCGGATTACGCCGAACCCGGCCGTGACGAATGTATCAAACATTTCAGTCAATCCCGTCTGGCTTCAGGCTTCTCCCAATCCATTTACCGGATCAACTACACTGGATTACCGCTTGGACAAGAAAGCTGCTGTCAGAATCGAAATATTGGACTATTCCGGTAAACAGATCGCCGTGTTATTCGATGGCCCGCGATCCGCAGGGGAACATCAAGAGGGTTGGACCGGGACACATCATCAAAATGCCGGGATCTTTTTCTATCGATTCCTGGTGGATGGGCGACTCAGGCAAGCTGGTAAGCTGGTCTACCTGCCTTAATCAATAACTGGCGAAGTACAGAGTGAACGGGCTTTGGCTTTCGCGCGCTTGATCTGCATTTTTACGGCACTGTCTGTTTTCTTTAAGACCAGTGCGATTTCCCGAATGGATTTTCCATCCAGGTATTTCATTGTTAGAATGTTCCTTTCCGCTTCCGGAAGAATGGATAGAATTTGCTTTAAGCGCTTTTTGATGTCCGGTGTTTGCTCTTCGATGTTTTCTTCCGTCCGCGGGTCCGTCCTTCGCCATTCTTCCAAGGTGACGGTCCGTCCTTTTTGTTGCTTTCGAATGTAATCGATGCAACAATTGTTGGCAACTGCATAAATCCAGGTGGAGAACTGGGCGTTGCCCCGGAACTCCGACCTGCTGGTATAAATTTTCAGGAATACGTCCTGGGTAAGATCTTCTGCAACGGCTTCGTTTTTTACCATTGAAAGACACTTACAATACACTTTCTCATAGTATAGTTTATAAAAAATGCTAAAATTTAAAACTCTGGAATAGTTAGGTTTTACGGTCAAAAAATGATTCTTTACTTTTGGGCTACGAGCGGTCATTGTCATTTTATAGGCTTTTTAGTGCACTACAAAGATGACCGTATTTGGAGGGGCGGAAAGCTGCTATTGTTGCAAAAAGGGGGAATATTGTTTCTTTTTTTGTTCAAACAATTCAAACCCCTCAAACCCCTCAAACCCCTCTAACAATTCAAACCCCTCTAACCCCTCAAACCCCTCTAACTCCTAAAAGAAGCCACATGAGGCGCAATCCCAATCCACTGCTCCGTAGCATATTCAAAAGACATGCGGTCTTCCCGTTTCATAAACTTACCGCTATCACCCCAGTTTGCCGGCTTTTCGATATCTGCCGGGGTGACATTCTCATCTCCGTGGGCGTGGAAAAGATGGTAACTGGTGACGTTTCCGGCATCATCCCTTTGGACGGCAACCACAATGCCAATGTGAAAAATGGTACCAATGTCTTCCATGGTGACGGTTTCGTACGATTTGCCGGGACGACCAAAGAACATGACGGATCCTATCTGGATTTTATTTCCACTGTTAACCGGATCGTCAATCAGTTCAAAATTTCCTCTGGTCCGATACCAGCCTCCCAGAGCAGAAGAACGTGATCTTTCGAGCGGTAGCATGAGACCTTCACATACCGAGAGTTTTACGTTCAGCTGCTCAACAACGCGATTGAACATGCCTGAGCAATCCCGGCGTTGGTTGGGATCCATATTATAGGTGATCTTTTGTGCTTCCAGGTCTTTAGCAATATCCATTAGTTCCGATTCAAAATCATAGTCTGGTCCGGCGCAGGCCAATAGAGGAAACCGGATGGTAATGACTTGATTAGGGCGTGCGATTTCAACGTTCCGGTCGGGGAATTGTAGAACGGTCATGTCGGCGGTGG
>JANQRV010000238.1 GCA_028284395.1 Saprospiraceae bacterium | reverse complement strand
ATTTCTATCAGTCCTGCGGGAAGCGGTGTCGGAGGAGCTTCGCGGGTAATCCTAAGGGGTAACCGTTCCATTGCCGGTAGTAGTCAACCACTATATGTGGTAGATGGTGTGCCGATCCTGGGAGACATCACGGATGTGAACCCCGACGATATCGCCTCTGTGTCGGTATTGAAAGGACCAAACGCTGCGGCACTTTACGGAAACCGTGCGAATAATGGTGCGATCATAATTACTACTAAGAAGGGGCAATCCGGATCTTACAACATCAGCCTCAGCTCTACCTTTACCGCCAATTCACCAATTCTACTTACCAATTACCAAAATGAATTTGGCCAGGGAAATGCCGGCCAGTACAATGGAGCTTCCGAAGATTCGTGGGGGCCAGCCATTTCCGGACAATCGGTCGATCATTGGTCTCCCGATCCCAATTTCCCTTCCAGTACGTACTCGCTAAGTGCACAACCGGATAATGTTCGGGACTTTTTCCAGACCGGACATAACTGGGCGACAAACCTCTCCATCAGTGGGGGTACTGAGAAAGCCCAAACGTACTTCTCCTATACGTACACAGATGCTGCTGGTGTGGTGCCTAACAACGAATTGAGAAGACACAATTTCCACGTACGTGTTACCAATAAGTTGATGGACAAACTTACATTGGATGCCAAACTGAATTACATCCGCGAAGACATCGACAATGATTTGCCTACGGGTGAAAACTTTGCCAATCCCGTTCGTCACGCACTTCGCCTGCCGCGTAGCATTCGCACTGAAGATGTCAGTATCTTTGAATACACGGCTCCGAATGGCAGAAATCGTCAGCACTACTGGAACCCTGGTTCCAACGGTGGTGCCAATCCTTATTGGGCCATCAACCGTAACATTAATCAGCGTGATGTGGACCGGATCGTGGCATTTGCTTCGCTGCGCTATGAGATCACCAGTGACTTAGCCATTCAGGTGAGATCTGCCCTGGACCGGCTCAATCGCCAGAGTGAAGACAGATTGTGGGAAGACAGTTATATCATTGCCGATAACGGTCGTTTTACCGTAGGTACCAGCGAAGCTTACGAATGGAACAACGATGTATTGCTTTCCTATAACAAGCAATTGACTCCCGACTGGAACATCAGCTTGAATGCCGGTGCCAACTCCCGCCAAGAGAGAGGAACCAGTCTAAGTGGAAATACCGGAGATGCATTGATCGTCCCCAACTTCTTTACGATTGCGAATACTTCTGACAACCGTGCCAACTATGGATTTGGCCAGCCAAGGGATGTAAATTCCATCTATGGTTTTGCGCAAATTGCCTTTAAAGATGCCATCTACCTGGATGTGACCGGCCGAAATGACTGGAGTTCCACACTTCCACCCGATAACTGGTCGTTCTTCTATCCTTCCTTTGGATTGAACGTCGTATTGTCTGATCTGACGACCTTGCCCGACTTCATTACTTTTGCTAAGTTTAGAGCTTCCTGGGCAGAAGTGGGTAACGATACCGGACCTTTCCAAACCCTGCGTACTGCCAGTGTAGGTGCGGGAGGAAACAACGGATTCTTGAATATCAGTGGTACTATTCCAAACGAAAACCTGCTTCCTGAAGAAACTCAATCGATCGAAGTAGGAGCAGATCTACGCTTTTTGAGCAACCGGATTGGTTTGGACCTAACCTACTATAAGTCCAACTCTAAGAACCAATTGTTCTCAGTTGCACTTCCGGTGGGTTCTGGTGCTTCTCAGTTTTTTACCAATGGTGGAGATGTTGAAAACAGTGGTATTGAAGCATTCCTATCCATTACACCCATCAAGACCACGGATCTGAATTGGAACATCGGTTTCAACTTCGCCAGTAACGAAAGTACCGTAGTGCAAATTAACGATGAGCGGCCACGGATTCAGGTTACTTCCGATTTCTTGCGCGCCTTCTTCATTGAACAAGGCGAACCTTGGGGAAATGTATTTTCCAGAGGATTTGAGCGGGATGATGCAGGCCGCATCTTGGTTGATGCCGAAGGTATTCCACAGATTACCGGCGGTCGTACCGTTTTGGTATCCAACTACAATCCGGATTGGCTGGGCGGTGTCAGCAGTAACTTGACTTGGAAGAACTTGAACTTCAGTTTCTTGATCGACATTCGTCAGGGAGGTAGTGTTACTACCATGACCAATGCCATCGTTTACGGTGGTGGACATACCGAAGAGACTTTGTTCGGTCGCAACGGTGCGGTGTTCGGACAGGGTGAATGGGCCAAGTGGGGCGAAGCAGTTAAAGAAGATGGTACGCCCAACGACATTCAAATTACATCCGAACAATTCTGGAACCGAGTTGGTGGACGGAATGCACCAGCGGGTGAAGCTTTTGCAGTCGATGCTTCCAACGTAAGACTGAGAGAATTGGTTTTGGGATATCGATTCCCATTCTCGAATGGACCAGTGGAATCGCTTTCCGTATCCGTGGTAGGACGAAATCTATTCTTTTTCTCTAATTCTGCCGGCGACTTCGATCCCGAAATTCTTACTTCCATCAATAAGGGAGCGGAAGGTTTCAACTCTTTTGCTCCGCCGACCATGCGTTCTTTTGGTGTGAATTTGAAGCTTGATTTTTAGTCCGTAATTAGGGTGTAAAATGTTAGGAGACAAAAGTGCGAATTTGACAATAGTGAGATCTCTCACTTAGTTGGTATCCGTAACTTTAAAGACGAATTAGTATCCTAACTAAGTTTAACTATCTAAAAGCTTAAATTTTAAAAGAAGATGAAATTTCTGAAATATCTTTTAATCTTGTTGATTACAGCGACGGCTTTCAATTCCTGTACGGAGGATTTCGAGGAATTGAATACGAACCCAAGTTCGCTGATTGCGTCCAACGTGGACGTTTCCCTGCTCGGACAGGGTTTTGCCCGTGCACAATACTTTTCCATGCACGGATTGCACTGGCGCTTTCAAATTTCTGAGAACCTTTTCTCTGACCTCTACTGCCAATATTTTGCAACAACTGCGGCTAACTTTGACTCCGATCGCTACGTAGAAGTAGGACGGTGGATCGATTTGTGCTGGGGTTCATTCTATGGACAGGCTGCTCCAAATATCAAGTTTGTTGAGGATTTCGCTGCAGAGAACGGGTTGGCGAATGAAGGTGCCATCGCTAAGATTTGGAAGGTACAAGGTTATCACCGGGTTACCGATTATTGGGGACCAGTTATTTTCTCCCAATTTGGAAATGGTGAAACTTCCGTACCCTACGATACCCAGGAGTCCATCTATCGTAGTTTCTTTACCATTTTGGATGAAGCGGTTGCAACGTTGAACAGTGCACGTGGCGGTAACGCTTTTGGCACAAACGACCAGATCTACGGTGGAGACATCGATAAATGGATCACTTATGCGAACTCCCTCCGCCTGAGATTGGCAATGCGTGTAAAATATGTTGATCCGGGATTGGCTAAGACCGAAGCTGAGAAAGCAGTAGCGGCCGGCGTGATGATGGACAACAACGATAATGCGGACATGATCACAACCGTCAACTCTAAAAACCCTTTCACGACCATTACCAACTGGGGGGAATTCAGAATGAGTGCCCTGATGGAAAGTATTCTTAAAGGATACAGCGATCCTCGTTTGGAAGTTTATTTCAACCCAGCAGATAGTGGCGATTCGGACGGAGATGGCATCCCTTATGAAGGGCTGCGTAACGGTCAGGCAAAAGTGGATAAAGTGCCGGCTTTGAACTCCGATAATTCCGATATGAACACCAAGTGGTTGCCCGAAGGGAAAGGCGGTTTGAATCCACCCATCAAAGTGATGCATGCCTCAGAAATCTATTTCTTGAGAGCTGAAGGTGCTTTGGAAGGTTGGAATATGGGTGGTACTGCACAGGAATTGTATGAGAGAGGAATTGAAATGTCGATGATGAATGAGACCAGTGGCGCTGATATCGCTGCTTACACTGCCAGTGTCAACAAACCAGCTGCTGCCGATGCCAACTCTCCTGCTACAACCGACATTCCGGTTGCTTACGAAGCGGGTGCCGACAAAGAACGCCAGTTGGAGCAAATCATCACACAAAAGTGGATTGCCCTCTATCCTGATGGATGGGAAGCATTCGCCGAAGTAAGAAGAACGGGATATCCTAAATTGTACCCGCTGTTGAACGTTGAAAACCCAGATTTGGCAGCAACGGATATTTTCCGCAGAATGACTTACGTAGAAAGCGAGTTTTCTAACAACAACGAAGCTGCTACCGCTGCTCAGAGTATTTCCGAGCTGAACGGAGGCGATAAGAATAGTACCAAAGTTTGGTGGGATAGAAAATAATCCTTTACTCATCTTTGCTTTATCAAAAAGTACCGGCTTTCGCAGAAAGTTGGTACTTTTTGTATTTATGTACCTTGACCATTCATCACAAAAGCCCAGTTATGGCCAGACGTTCAATCCTAGCCTTAGTCAGTTTGTTGTTGGTGTCATCCGCATGCAATTCTGGTGGTGATACTTTATTTTCCGAGCTATCGCCCCGTAAGACCGGTATTTTCTTCAAGAATACACTGCGGGAAACACCCGAATTCAATGTATTGGAATACACCTACTTCTACAATGGGGGAGGGGTAGCCATCGGCGATGTCAACAATGATGGCCTGGCCGACATTTACTTCTCCGGTAATCTCGTTGCCAGTCACCTGTATCTCAATAAGGGGGAAATGAAATTCAAAGACATAGCAAAGCAGGCCGGAGTCGAAGCGGCAGGACTTTGGAATACGGGCGTTACCATGGCTGATATCAATGCCGATGGTTGGTTGGATATCTATGTCTGTCGATCAGCGGCAGTTGACCCGAATGCACGCCGAAATCTGTTGTTCATCAATAACGGTGCGAAAGATTCGGAAGCCGTAACGTTTACCGAAAGTGCTACCCAGTACGGATTGGCCGACCCGGCTTATTCCACCCAGGCCGCCTTTTTTGACTACGATCGGGATGGAGACGTCGACTTATTTCTACTGAATCATTCCGTACCGGAATATTCCAATTTCCAATCTACCCTAGGGCAGTTCAAAAGTCGGAACAATCCATTTTATGGCGACAAATTGTATCGCAACGATGGTGATCGCTTCACCAATGTTTCTTCCCAGGCTGGGATTATTACCAATGTACTGGGCTTTGGTTTGGGCGTATCGATTGCCGATCTAAATGGCGATGACTGGCCAGATATTTACGTTTCCAACGATTTTAATGAAGAAGACTACCTATACATCAATCAAAAGGACGGCACTTTTAGTGATGAACTAGCCGATCGAATGGATCATGTTTCCCTCTTTTCTATGGGGTCTGATGCTGCGGATTTAAACAACGACGGCCATATGGATTTACTAACCTTGGATATGTTGCCGGCGGGCAATTACCGGGAAAAAATGACCACTGGCGCCGATAATTTTGACAAGTATCAATTGTTGAAGCAGCAAGGTTTCTACCCCCAAACCATGCGCAATATGTTGCAGATGAACGATGGCAACGGTCGATTTCAGGAGGTAGGTCAATTTTCCGGCTTATCCAACACCGACTGGTCTTGGTCGGCACTCTTTGCCGATTTCGATCTCGATGGTTGGCAGGACCTTTTTGTGACCAATGGTTACCTGAGGGATTACACCAATATGGATTTCCTAGCCTATACCGTGGATATGAAGTTGAAAATGGATCAGACCGGTCAAGCGGCCACAGTAGATGAAATATTGGCACAAATGCCCAAAATCGAGGTAAACAACCAGGTTTTTCGCAATGTGAATGGCACGGCTTTCGAAGAACGAAGCGAGGCTTGGGGCCTCCAAAGACCATTTCTTTCCAATGGTGCAGCTTATGGTGATTTAGACAACGATGGGGATCTCGATCTCGTCGTCAATAACGTCAATGAAGTGGCCAGTATCTATCGCAACGGAGCGATCGAAAAAGGACTGGGGCAATTTCTAAAGGTAAAACCGTCCCCGGCATTGCGTCAGCGCAACTACCTTGGATTGAAGGCCCGATTGTATAGCGGGGCGACCATCATGCATCGCACCCTGTTCAGCACTCGGGGGTACCAGTCTTCTGTTGATCCAACGATTCATTTCGGTATCCCAGGTCACACTCAACGAATCGATTCACTCGTACTGACCTGGCCCGATGGCACCATGGAGACCCTACTTAATCCAAACTTAAATACCATCCATGAGGTAGGTCGATCCGAAACTGTCCAGACTTCTCTTACGCAAAAAAAATCGTTCTTACCGATTTTTGTGGAAACGAATCAGATCGACTTTTTCCATCGCGAAAATGATTTCAATGATTTCAAGATCCAGACCTTACTTCCCTGGTTTTATTCAAGAACGGGACCATCAATGGTCACTGCAGACTTCAATCGGGATGGCCATATGGATTTAGTGCTTGGTGGTGCCGCTGGTCAAGCACCGGCCATGTGGCAGGGAGATGCTGTAGGCGGTTTCCAAAAAGTGGACCAGCCTGCTTTAGATCAGGATGCTTCTTTTGAAGATGTGGCCATGGTTGCTGCTGACTTCGACCGCGATGGAAACCTCGATCTAATGGTGGCCAGTGGTGGCAATGATCGATTGAATGATGCGGATGCCTATCCTTTACGACTCTACAAGAACAATGGGAGTGGTCAATTTCGTCGATCCGAAATGGAGTCACTCCTCAGCATACATGCCACGTGTTTGGCAACTGGCGACCTGGATCAAGATGGAGACGAAGATCTCTTTGTCGGTAGTGCTTATGAAGCCTGGAAATACCCTTTGCCGGAGTCGAATCAGGTCTTGCTCAACGATGGTACCGGCCAATTCCATTCCATTCCATCCCTTCCATTTCAGGATCGGATTGTGATGGACGCAGAATTGGTCGATCTGGATGCCGATGGCAACCTGGAATTAGTACTCGCGGGAGAGTGGGAGGCGGTAAGTATTTGGAGTTACGATGGTAAAAAGTGGACGTTAAAGGCGGAATCCAGTGAGAAAGGTTGGTGGTCGGCTGTTCACTGTGTTGACCTGGACGACGACCCCGAACTGGAAATTGTCGCAGGAAACTTTGGACTCAACAGCCAGTTTCGGACTTCTCCTGTCGATCCGATTCGACTGTACTACGGTGATCTCGATGAAAACGGAGCGGTGGATCCAATCTTGGCGCACGCACAATCTTCCATTCACTATCCCTTTGTTTCCCGTGATGATTTGCTGCAACAGTTGCCGCAACTGAAGAAAAGCTTTCCTTCCTACGAAGCCTATGCACGGACAACCATGGCCGACCTCTTATCTCCTTTTCCCAATCATCAGACCCGGGAAATCAATCATCTCCAATCCGTGGTGCTTGATTGGAGTGAAGCATCCCTGGAGGTGAAGCCGTTACCCGCAGAAGCTCAACTGTCTCCGATCCACGCCATTGCTCACCTCGATTTTGATCAGGATGGTGATGCCGACCTGATCCTCGGTGGCAATCAACTGTATAACCGAGTGAAAATTGGCGAGATCGACGCTAATCATGGCCTCATATTAGAAAATAAAGGTAATTTGGACTTTCAGGCGGTATCTGCTGTTCGCACCGGTATTCACGTTCGCGGTGCCACCAGAAGCATTGGGGTACTTCCACAAGGTCAAAATACTACGATCGTTTTTGGTGTCAATGACGGTAATTTAAGGACCTATCGCTTGGAAAATCAAATTGTACAATAATCCAATGTTTCATTTATGTACCAACGGTTTATTTTTGTCATCTTACTCCCCATTTTTTCTTTAAACTCCTGTAGTGAAGTGAGCAACAAGATCAAGAATTATCAAGTCAAAAAAATATCTTCAGGGAGCATTACTCTGGATGGAAAGGGCGGTGATGCCGTCTGGGCGAATGCCAATGTCCTGACGGACTTCCAATATCCCTGGCGTAATGAAACACCCCCTCAAACCGCATTCCGGGCACTTTGGGACGATGAATTCCTTTACTTCCTCTATCGGGCCACGGATCCGGACATCATCACGACTGTGGCCGGCGCCGGAGAAAACGACGTCGTTTCGTCCGACCGGGTTGAAATCTTTTTCAAAGCCGACGATAAGATGAATCCCTATTACGCTTTGGAAATGGATGCATTGGGCAGGGTCTTAGACACCGAGGGCCGCTATCACCGGAACATCGATTATAAGTGGAATTGGCCGGAGGGGCACCTTGTAGTCAAGGCTGCCACCGATTCCGAGGGTTATTGGGTCGAGGGTTCGGTATCCCTCCAGTCTTTAAAAGACTTGGGAATGTACGACGGAGGAAAAACCCTTCGCGCCGGCCTCTACCGTGGTGAGTATGTACCGGGACCACAGGGCCGGGAAGTTAAATGGATCAGCTGGGTCAAACCAGACTCTGAGACCCCGGATTTTCACATTCCTTCTTCTTTTGGGACCCTTACTTTAATGCCTTAATCAAAAGAAGAAGGCACCACCCAAAACAAACCGATTGATGTTTTGATCATTCACAAACATCGACATATTGATCGATAGAATATCAAACGGACTAATGATCAAGCCGCCGCCGTAGCTGTAATGCCAGGTATCGGAATCTTCACCTTCGAGCCAAACCCGACCGTGGTCAAATCCCGCCAATACCCCTATGGACAATGGAAATGAACTGCTTTCCAAGTTGAAAAGTTTGATCCGGAGGTCGGTGTTGTGGTAGAAGGCAGTTTGGCCGGTAAAGCGCTCTCTCCTCCATCCTCTGAAATTACTCGCAGGGCCAATACCCCCCAAAGTGGCACCGTGGTAGAAGGCAAAGTCATCGCTGAACACGTGAGAGGTCCCAACCCGCATTGCGACGACTACTCGACCTTGGAGATCCAGTTTCTGATAAAAAGAAAAATCGGCCTTGACGTAAGCATTACTGATGTCGTCCTGAGCATTTCCAAGCAGTCCGCGATAGCCAACCTCTGCATTGAATCCAACCCCATGTGTCGGGAAGTCTGCATCGTCTTTATTCGAGTAATTCAATCCGGCTTTGAATCCGAGAAAATCAAAACCGTCAAATAAACCAGGATCTAATTCTGACACGATGTCCGGATCCGATAGGATCCGGTTTTCAGTCTGTTCCAGTTTTACCGTTTCAAAAGTAGGACCAAAGTAATAAGAAGCCGAATTGTTGATCAGCTTCAAAAACTGTGGAGAGAACGCGATGGTGCGTTGTCTAACCCGGTTATAATCCTGTCCATCGATTCCCAGTTCTTCCAGTTCTTCCTCCTGGTTGAGGGTTTCGTTACCGAAACCGTAAAAGTTGATGGCGTATAGGGGCGATTGGAAAAGGCCATCGAGACGGAATCCAAGGTCGCCAAAGGTACCGATGTAATCAGCCACGTAATGAGCCCGGAAGCCGGAAGTAGCCAACGCGTAACTCAGGTTGAGCTTGTGAAATTGGGCGTACGGAGATTTTTTAAATCCATAAACCGTCCGGTTGCCACCAAAGGTTAGGAGCAAACCATCATCCGGGTTGAAAGACAACGCCGGTAAAAGAAAGGTATAACTCGGCTCGTAGTCCTGAGATTTCCGGTCATAGGTGTGAATGACTGGGTTGTCGGTTAATTTTTTTCGAGTACTATTCCCCAATTCAATGACATTATCTTCACCATTTTTCGTATCGAAAATGATCATTTTTTTACCGGCCGCATCGGGCTGGGAGCGATCGGAGTAGGTGTCCATACCAAGCCCGCCAATCATTCGGATCAAGATGTCGGATTTGGCAGTGCCCTCTACTGCGAAGAAGTCATCATTGCCTAAACCATAGATGTTTACTTCTTTGGTTTCGTCGGCATTGAAGGTCCTTTCGTACAACAGATCTTCTTTCTGGCCTTCCTTATTGGTGTCGTAACGACTGATCTTGACCTTGCCGTTACCCAGCTTCTGGACGACAAACAGATCGCGTTGTTCCGTACCGGCAACTTCTACCTTATGAGCGATTTTTTCATAGAAAGGACGAAGCTGGCTCTTTAACATATCGCGCCTGCTCTTCAAGCCAGCGACGATATTGGCAGCATCCATTTCGAAAATCTTTTCCGGCCACCCTTCTTTGAAAGCCTTGTCAATCACCTCGTCGGTTAATGTTTTTTGTACGTGATCGGCAGCTTCCAACCAATCTTCCCATTCCAGCCCATTGAGGAAGGTACGGTCAACCTGTCGCGCATTGTAACTGTTCCATTGTAGTTTCTTTAGCTCCGGCGTAAACTTGCGCAATTGGCGCGTATAGGGACTGACACCTCGCAAAAGACCGGTCAGAAAGCCGTCGTAGTGACTAAAAGCCTGGTCCCGGTCGCGTGGAATGGGTCGATAGTATTTCTTTCCATCCATTTCCGACATCGCCCATCTCCATTGGTCATCGTGTCGGTCCCAATCCCCCAGGACTATGTCAAACAGACGGGCTCGAATCATGGCTTTTTGATCGATCATATGTTTGTGGCTATCCGTAATCTCTTCCAGTACATCGGGAGTACCGACGACTTCATCCGGATTGCCGAAATTGGCTGCTTCTGTCCAGTTTTTCTTATCGGGTCTTTCTTCGATCAAGTAAAGTGCATCACCATAATCATCATTGAATTCGCCCAATACCGGCTGTTTCGGTACGTAATATAGAATCGGATTGGCATAATTCACCCCGACTGCATCGGCCATCGCAGGTATGGCCAGGGCACTCAAGGGATGAGCAGTACTAAAAAAATCCTTTAAGATCGTAGCGATGAAGGTCTTATTGAAGGGGTAGGGGACCGCTCTGCTTTCATCTTTTTCGATCGACCGCATGGTATATTGTTTACCGTCGTCGGATTGAAGACGCAGCGAATTGGTTTGATAGCCACCGCCTCGCTTAATGGGAGTGACACCACCCTTGAACTGTGCCAGATCCAGCACTGGAATATCGAGCTCTGTCTTGTAGGTTTCGCGATAGTGTTTACCCCAGAATCCCTCACCGAACTTGTTTTTCTCGAAGTCGTATTCCGACAAAGGGACCTTTATGGTTTTTTGACCGGATTCGAAGAAAGTGAAATCGTGACTGACTTCCTGGCGTGCTTGGATGCTCTTTAGAGGCCCCTTGATCTGCTTGCGGTAAATAACTTTACCCTTATTATTACTGCCGTCCGATACCCAAAATTCAAGCCATGCTGATCCATCTTCATAAAAGTACATCTGAGAAAAACCGTTTTGACCGTAGGCAAAAAAACCATTCTTACCAATCTTCGTTCCACTGGTACGCGAACCCGATCCGCTAACGATAAACGATTGATCGTCCTCCTCAAAATACTGAAGGCTGTGTTCGTGCCCGGAGACGAAGATGAATTCTCCATTTTTCTTGGCTGCGCCGAGCACGGTGGCCTTGAGATCTTTATAGGAGGGGTGGGCCAGATCCTGTTTTGCACCAATTACGGAGCGGTAAAGTGGATAAATGGAACCCAGAACGGGAAGTGGTATCCACAGATTGGAGTTGGTTTCCGTCAATGGGAAGACATGCTGCTTGAAATTGTATTGACCACCGTGTGGGCCAACAGTCAGTAGCGGGTGATGAAGTGCAACAACGACATTTTTGTTCCGGTTCTTCTTAATCGCTTCCTCGTAGTGTAATTTGAATACATCTCGACTTTTTGCGTCGCAACCGTCATTCATTTCCGGTTCTTCATCCCAGTCGTGGAGCCACCATTCCGAATCCAGAAGGATGACGGACAGGTTTTCGTTCAATTTGACGACC
>JANQRV010000228.1 GCA_028284395.1 Saprospiraceae bacterium | reverse complement strand
AACGGATAAGAAAAGGCCGGAAAAGCTGCCAACTTCTAAAGAGCGGCTGGCATATTACTCCTGGCCCAGCAGGCGACCGGTCAAAGCGCGGGATTTTGCCTTTTGTTTTCGCTTGTACCGCCGATACCGACCGGATGCGGTAATTGGTAGTTTTGGCGCTACTAATGTGATGTTGATTATTGGCTGGTTGTTGGGGATCAGGAATCGAATGACCTATTGGCATACCATTTTTCCAATGGCCAAATTCCAATTTTCAAAGATTCCGCTTAAGCAATGGTTGTTGTATCGGCGCAAAAAGATCATCCTAAAGGTTTGTGCAACGCACATTCTGACGAACTCTAATGAGACGAAAGCTTATTTGATTCGTCAATTTAAGTTTTCACCTGACTTGATACACCGGCAGATACTATTGATTCCGGATAATCCGATGGCGACTGAAATCGGTGAGATAAAAAGGGAGAATATCATCTCATTTGTTGGAAGGTTGGATCCTTTGAAAGGACAGGACTTGCTGGTAGCGGCCATTCCTGGAATCTTAAAGCAATTGCCGGACGCTCGATTTTATTTCGTAGGCAGTGGGAAATTTGAAAATCAATTAAAGGCAATGGTAGCGGAATACGGAGTAGAAGAACGGGTGGTGTTTACGGGCCTTCTTTCTTTACCGGAGGTTTACGAGATTTTGTGTCGATCCAAGGTACACGTTAGTGCCAGTGTCTTCGAAGGATTTGGCCTGGTCAATGTAGAAGCTCTTTCAGCGGGTACTCCAATTGTTGCCCGTCCAGTAGGCGGAATTGTCGAGATACTAGAAGATGGTGAGAATGGCTATTATTTTGACCGGGATCAAGAAAGAGATTTAGAGTGCAAGGTAATGAAGCTGATCCAAGGGGATTGGACTGGGTTTTCGAAGAGAGCCCGCCGGTCTTTTGTAGAAAATTTTGAAATGTCAAACATTACAAATCAGGTCGATGATTTTGAAAAACTATTGATTGACTGATTGATATAGTTTATAGACTTACTGTATATAACAAAGTGCTCGCAGAGCAAACACAGAAACAATGCATGTTTATGCAGAATATTATGAGAAAGCGAAACAAAGTTCGAGCCGGGTTATTCTTTTTTTTTCTGATGATTACGATGTTCAGTTCGTCTTCATTCAAAAGCTGGACCAATCCTGATCCGTATGGTCAAAATGTCAATGAGGCAATCGATCCTTATTTGAAGGGTGTTTTTTCATCACAACCTCCAAGTCTTTCCAACTGGGAGGTGGAAGATGCTTTTCCGAATCTGGATTTCACGGATCCATTGGCAATGGTGGAAACACCGGATGGTAACGGTTTCTACGTAGGTGGGAAATTGGGGCAAATCTGGAAAATCTCAAAGGACCCAGCGACAACTACTAAGACCACTGTTCTAGACATTTCATCGATGGTTTTTCCGGGAGAGGATTCAGGTTTGATCAATTTTGTTCTCCATCCAAAATTCAGTGATGGTCAATGTTATGTCTATGTGATGTATCGTTATCACCCTGATCCAGGCAATGCCGATGGTCCCTGCGAAAAGGCTATTGACCGTTTATCACGCTTCACAAAATTCAAGGATTCTGAGAATTTTGATCATGCTTCAGAGGTAATTATGTTGCAGCATTATGACCCTGATTGCCTTCATCAGGGCGGGGGAATGTTTTTTGGAAATGATGGCTTTTTGTATTTCACAGTAGGAGATGGCGGAGATCAAAATGACGTTCATAATTCCTCTCAACAGATCGATGAAAGACTGTACGGAGGTATGTTCCGCATTGATGTAGATATGGATGACAGTAGGAGTCATCCGATTCGTCGGCAGCCAACTCCTCTTCCCGGCAAACCTGCTAACTTCCCGGTCGATTTCACAGCTAATTATTATATCCCAAATGATAATCCTTGGCAAGATCCCGACGGAGGCCTCATGGAGGAATTTTTCGCATTGGGTTTTCGAAGCCCACACCGTGTGGCTTTTGACCCCGTGAATGAAAAAATATACCTGGGTGATGTTGGAGGTTTTGAGCGCGAAGAGATATCAGAAGTACGCAAAGGAGGAAACTACCAGTGGCCCTACCGGGAGGGGGATATAGTAGGCCCTAAAAGCGCTAAGCCGGACCCTTTGATTGGGACCGAATATGCACCCATACACGTTTATGATCACACTGTGGGCA
Organism: Saprospiraceae bacterium; assembly: GCA_028284395.1. GTDB lineage: Bacteria > Bacteroidota > Bacteroidia > Chitinophagales > Saprospiraceae > JANQRV01. The sequence goes on along the minus strand of JANQRV010000228.1, from coordinate 6,338 downwards.
ATGCAGTAATTATGGGGCTTTTGTACCGAGGTAGGAAATGGCCGTCATTGACCGGAAAACTAATCTTTGGCGATCACAATCAGCGCAAAGTGTGGTCGATGGACCTGGCTGATAGTAATGTCGAATTACTGACGCAACTGGCTGATTCCGGCATTTCTCCAAAGAATGGCATCTCGTCTTTTGGGACAGATTCGGAAGGCAATATTTATATCTTGAAGCTGGAGGGAGAGGCGGAGCCCGGTGGAAAAATCTACAAGTTAAAGGAACAGGGAGAAAGCCCGCCTGAGCCGCCCGCCTTGCTTTCACAAACCGGAGCATTTGCCGACCTTACTACACTGACCCCAGCTGCCGGCTTAATGCCCTATACTGTAAATTCTCCCTTGTGGTCTGATGGCGCGGTGAAGTACCGATGGATTGCGCTTCCTAACGATGGGACTCGCGATGCTATCGACGAAAAGATATCTTTTTCTCCCATCGATGATTGGCGTTTTCCGGAAGGCACCGTTTTTATCAAACACTTTGCTCTGAACACGGATGCCAACGATCCCGCAGTGATTCGTCACTTGGAAACTCGCTTTTTTGTGGTTGCAGAAGACGATCAGGCCTATGGAGTGACTTATCGATGGAGAGAAGACCAAACGGATGCAGAATTGTTGACTTCCACAACTTCTGATATCATACAAGTACTGAATGAAGATGGTTGCATGACGTATCAGGTTTGGGAATATCCTAGTAGGTCCCAGTGTATGACCTGTCACAACGAAAATGCCAATTTTGTTCTGGGAGTCGATACTTGGCAATTAAATGGTGATTTCGATTACCCTCAGCCCAATGGGACTACCATTACGGATAACCAACTCCGCACTTGGAATCATCTCAATATGTTTCGGTCAATTCTTGATGAAGCCGACATTCCTAACTATATGCAAGCGGTACCACTGAATCATCCGACCGCGAGCCTTGAACAAAAAATGGCTAGTTACTGGGACAATAACTGTTCACATTGTCACCGGGCTGGAGGGGTAGAAGGTGTTTTTGATGCCCGTTATAATATTGCTGGAACGGGGAAAAAGATGATTGGTTTTGAGGGAGTTAGCCACAATACACCGGATGGAGGAAAAATCATTATTCCGAAAGACCCCGAAAACTCCCAGCTTTTTATTCGCGATAATACCGCGACTAGTCTAGGAATGCCGCCACTAGCCAAAAAAATTGTGCATGAGGAGTACATTGATCTGCTGCGCGATTACATTATGAGCCTGGAGGCGAATAGTTGCGATTTTGTTTACCTGACCGATCTAGATTGGAGTTCGGCCAACACCGGCGTCGGTAATGTATTACCGCGGATCGACCTGAATTTTAGCAAAGGGATTCTATCCATAGGAGGGACTCATTACGGCCGAGGTATTGGTACTCATGCTACCTCCGAAATTGAATATACCGGACTCAATGGTTTGTACAATCGGTTTACGTGCTTCATTGGCATTGACGACAAACAAAATGGCCCGAATGGGACCGTCAAGTTCTTGATCTACACCGATGATAACACCTTGGTCTACGAAAGCGCCATTTTGACCCCTTATGACGCCCCGGTCTTTGTAGACATTGCCATTGGTGCCACCAACTCATTGAAATTGGTAGCTGATGAAACGACGAATACTCTGTTAGGCGACTTTGCAGATTGGGCAGAACCAAGACTCTACTATGCCGGAGATGCACCAGATTCTGATGGAGATGGACTGTGCGATAGTGGTGATCTAACTGATGGCAACTGTATTTTGGGGAGTAGTTGCGATGATGGTGATGCGGATACATTAAACGACGTGTACGATGAAGGTTGCGATTGTATAGGCCAACCCTTTGTAAGAATCAAAGCCAGGATTGCTTTACAGGGGCCATGGTCTGGTATTAAAATGAACAATAATCTACAGTTGAACGATTTGCTACCCTGCAGCCAACCGTTCGTCAATGAGCCCTGGAATTACGAAGGGAGTGAAACCCAAAATGCCATCTTGCCACAATGTGTCGATTGGGTTCTGGTGCAAATCCGCGATCCCCTAGACGCTACTAATGTCCTGGCACAAAGGGCATGCTATGTGGATGCGGAAGGAGATTTGATGGACACCGATGGTACGGAGGGGGTCTTATTCTTGGGCTTTCAAACCGTCAATAGTGGATACGTAGCGATCAAGCACCGGAACCATTTGGGGATTATGACGGAAGTGCCGGTTTCTTTTACAAATTGATGTAGCAACATTAAGTGAATGGCAAAAAGATGTGGAAACCTCTCATGCTTAGCCAAATAAATATGTCGCTACTGATTAAAGTAAAATTGAGCCGCTAGGTGTATGTCCTTACGGTTGAGATTTCGAATTTTGAAGGTAGGGGAGTACCCGTAAAAAGTTGTTCATAGGATTTTTAACAACTGTTAACAATAACTGAGAAACGAATGCCGTTTGCTCTAACATAAAGAGATTTATTTTCATGAATTTCAGATACTTTTGTATCTTTAGCGCACAAGCAACGACCTAATCTATCTTATCAAAAACAACCCGAATCGATCTTTCGTGATAGGGTTTTACATAGGGATTTTCGTAATTCTTATGACAGTGTAAAATAGCAGCTAATAACAATTCATAGCATTACCGATTTAGTGCCTTATTAGGTACGGACTAGCCCTGGAAAAAATTTAATTTCTCTTCTTCTAGATTAACTAAATCCTGGTAATCACCATCTACCCATGGTCCCCTCATTGTATACTTCATGTATTGAAGTATATCAATAGGGAATGTCTTTGTATTACTATTACAATCCTTATCAAAGTCTTAAGTAACTATGCAACACTTGTACATTGTTAAAAGGTCTCTTACAAAGTACGCACTTATTTCCGGGTTATTTTTGTTCACAGTATTTGCCACTTTACCGGTTCCTTTCGGTTTAGATGAACCCGTAGCTGTAGGGCCGTATTTGAATGGTTCTTTTCCCTCTCAAACACCGGGCACGAGTAAAGGAGATGGTACGGGGCCGTGGAAGGCAGTGAATGCATTTCCAAATCTTACTTTTATCGATCCCATTGCCTTGGAAGAAATTCCAGATGGTTCCGGCTTTTTTGTAGCGAGTAAAAAAGGATACATCTATAGAATTGCCAAGGATATCAATACTGATCGTAAAGACGTTGTGCTCGATATTACACAACGCACGACAACGGGGGGGGATGCCGGTCTTAATAATTTCGTGCTGCACCCTGAATTTGGCCAGGTTGGATCTCCCAATCGGGGGTACATTTATTTAATGTATCGTCATCACGATAGTAAGCGCGATGACTGTGGTAAAGGCGTAGACCGACTTTCTCGGTTTACGATGCGGGATGGTAGTAATACCTTCGATCCTGCATCTGAATTGATATTGATCCAACAATATTCCGAATCCTGCGTCCACATGGGTAGTGGAATGTTTTTTGGTAGTGATGGTTTTCTTTATTTTACAATCGGAGACGGCGGCGGTGGCGGCGGGCGATACCGTTTAGCCCAGACACTTACTCGCGGCCTCTTTGCAGGCCTTTTCAGAATCGACATCGATAGCGATCCTTCAAGGAGCCATCCGATTCGCAGACAACCGGAAGACTTCTCACCTAATGGAGAAGAAGAATTTAAGAGTTTTACACAAGGGTATTACATCCCCAACGACAATCCTTGGCAGGGACCAGCAGGAAACATAATGGAGGAATATTATGCGATGGGATTGCGCAGCCCACACCGGGCTACTTTCGATCCGGTCAAAGAAGAAGTGTGGATCGGTGACGTTGGGGAATTAACACGTGAAGAAATTCTCATCGCCAGAAAAGGAGGCAATTACCAATGGCCTTACCGCGAAGGAAGTATTGCCGGGCCGATAGCCAAACCCAATTCCGTCATTGGAAAAGAATACGGACCATTTTTTGATTATGGTCGGAGCGAAGGGAATTGCGTGATCGGTGGTTTTGTTTATCGAGGAAGTAAATGGAAGAGTGCTTTGGGAGGATTGTATCTCTTCGGCGATCACGGAACTAGGAATGTATGGACCATTGATCCAAATAATGAAGAAGTCAATTTCATTGTAAATATACCTGCTGCTGGCCGAGGTTCTAAAAACGGCATTGCTTCCTTTGGCACCGATTTGGAGGGTAATGTATATATTCTGAAAGTCTTTGAAACCAATACCGACGGTGGTGTTATCTACAAGTTGGACCGGGATGGGAGTACTTCCGTTGGGGAACCACCAAAGTTACTTTCCCAGACGGGGGCTTTTAGAGATTTGCAGTCTCTTACGCCGGCGCCTGGACTTGTTCCCTACAGCGTTAATACGCCACTTTGGTCAGACGGAGCTCTAAAAAAACGTTGGATTGCCTTACCGAATGACGGTAAGCATAATGTTCCCGACGAAGAGATTTTCTTTACTGAAAAAGATGGCTGGCAATTTCCGAAAGGAACGGTCTTTATCAAGCATTTTGAAATGCCCATAAATGCAAACGATATTGAAGAAACAGTCCGATTGGAAACTCGTTTTTTCATCATTACAGAAGATGGAGGAGGCTATGGCATCACTTACCGATGGAATGAAGCTGGTACTGATGCCGAATTACTGGAAAGTAGCGAGACTCGACTCATTTCTATTGGCAGAGCCGATGGTAGCCGGCAAAATCTACAATGGACTTTTCCAAGCCGCACCCAATGTATGACCTGCCATACTCCCAATGCCGGTTTTGTCTTAGGGGTGCATACAGCACAGATGAACCGAGATGTTACCTATTCATCGACTGGTATCACCGATAACCAACTGGCTACTTGGAATCATTTGGGGATGTTTAGCCAAGACATTGCGGGCCAGATTGCCAGCCTTCCGGCAATGGTTAGTTTAGACGATGCCACTGCCGATCTTGAAGACAAAGTAAGTTCATACCTCGATGCGAATTGTGCGCATTGTCATCGCCCAAGTGGAGTTGAAGGTATATTTGATGCCCGCTATTCTATTCCAATGGACAAGAAAAAAATCATTGATACTGAAGGAATCAGTAGGAACACCCCAATCGGGAGTGTTTTGGTGAAACCGGGAGAGGTCGAAAGTTCTCACCTTTATCAGAGGGACGCAACGCTGGGCACAGGAGCAATGCCTCCAATTGGTAAAACAATCAATGACGATCCATATCTGACCGTCTTAGCTGCGTGGATCAATAGTCTTAAGCCGGATCCGATTGATCCCACGGAAGACCCCTTGGAAGAAACGGATCCCATTGAAGAAGATCCCATCAAGGACGATCCAGACAAAAGTGAAGAAGAGGAAGAAGAACCTGGGTTGCCAATGGGGGTAGAAGAATTCTGGCTGGAAGCAGAGTGTGGCGATTTGGGAGCGCAATGGGATGTAATTGCAGACCCTGCTGCATCCGGAGGGTACCTGGTGCAAATACCCAATCAAAATCTGAAATTCATCAATAATGCATCCGACGACCCGAGATTTACCATAAGTTATCCGTTCGTTGCAGCAGAAGCCGGATTGTATAAAGTTTTTCTAAGATCGATTGCTCCCAATAGTGGAGACGATTCGTTTTGGGTTCGAATCAATGACATTCGATGGGTACGATTTAATAATATCGATAAGAGTGAACAGCTTTTGTGGGACCAGGTTCACGACAATACGAAAGGTAACCAGGCTGTGCTTTTCGAAGTAAAGAAAGGTGAAAATACCCTTCAGGTCTCTCTTCGAGAAGATGGGACAGCCTTTGATAAGATCTTCATAACCAAAACCGGCGTCATACCACAAGGCAATGGTGGAGAAGCCGAAACTTGTGAAAGGGACGGAGGAATTCTGGCGGAGTCTTTACCAAAGACGAATTTTTCGACCGTAGAAGGCTCCGATTCGTTTGGGACCAACGACGAGTTCGAGTTAAGTGTAGGGCCAAACCCCTTCAAGAATAGCTTCGGCCTATCAATTCGGACTTCAGAAAAAGCATTGAAACGTGTGATCTTAAGAATTTACGATACACACGGGCGGATCGTCCACCAACGATTTAATGTTCCATTAGAGGAGCGGTTAGAAATCCGAGATCTAAGTAATTTTGAACCTGGTGTCTATTTCCTTCGCGTACAAGCCGGCAGTAAATCTGACATGGTCCGCTTGGTAAAACACTAGTCTTGTTCAGCAATAAGAAGTGATGATATGAAATTTAGATTTTTGTACTGATCCCCGCCTGACCGATCAGTCGGGCAGGAAGGAACGCCCGCAGCCTAATAGCCGAAGCTACTCTTTCTAGTGAATGTCTGGCAGACATTCAAGCGAGTGAACCGCTTGCGGACGGGGTGCCT
>JANQRV010000219.1 GCA_028284395.1 Saprospiraceae bacterium | reverse complement strand
CCCGTCATTGTCGTAATCGCCCCAGGAAGCACCAATTTTATGATCGCGGATGGAAGGATTGGAGTATTGTTGTCGGAACCCCGCAGCGGTCGTTACATCTTCGAAACGACCACTACCATCATTTCTCAATAATCGACTCCAGGTGCTCGGGTCGTTAGACCGAAACGAAGTATAAGCAACGATGAAAACATCCAGATCGCCATCTTGATCAAAATCTGCTACTGCGTTCCCCCAGTTATTGGTCATCTTAGCAATGTCGCGGATGCGGACTTCTTGAAAGACTTGAGCTGTTGCTTTTGGTGTAAAGCACCAAAAAAGTAAGAAAGTATTTAAGGGCAGAAGAAGGTTCAAATTCCATTTCATTTTGATGTGATCTCAAATAACTGTAAATACTCATTATTGTTTGTCACCAATAGGCCGGAAGACCCGTTGGCGAGCTGAATGCTTGCCAAATCCTTCACATCTCCGGGTAAGAATAGTCCACTATCGGAATAGGGCAAGTTCGAGAATTCACCCTTATCATTGTTGATAAGGCATACACCGGCCCCCGCATCGTAGCGGATTGTTTCGGTCTCGGTCTTGAAAAAATTTCCGGCGGCTACAATGTCCGGTCGGTGATCGGCATTCAAATGCAGTAATTCAATGCCCATTAGCGGACTGAATTGAGCCTCTGATGATAGTGGTAGTACCTGGAAATGGCCGCTACCATCATTCATCAGCAGGCAACTCTTAAACTCCGTTGCCTGATAGTGGATGGCATTGGATAGTTTCTCGTCGGTGAATATATCCGAAAGGCTCGCTTTGGCAAAACCAGCAAAATCCGGGTACTTATCAGCGATGAAAGGCATTTGTTGGGAGCTACATTCCCGTCCCCGGACCGGATACAGAATGCCCTGTTCGATTTTGGATAGTACAATATCTCCGGAGCGATTGTTATCAAAATCGTCGTAGTAAATATGAAGCGGATGGTCTTCATTTGGTTGATACTTATTATTTGATCCGATGTTTCCGGCAATGTAATCTATGTCGCCATCCAGATCGACATCTCCACTCCTCAGCGAAAACCACCAACCTTGTGTCGACTCAAGGCCCGTATTTTTCTCAGTGATTTTGAAGTTTCCATCTTGATTTTCGAGGATGGTGATGGCCATCCATTCGCCAACAATTACCAAATCAATATCTCCGTCGCGATCAAAATCAGAGAACGTCATATCGGTGATCATGCCCAAGTTTTCTAGTTCAGGAGCCCTCTCCGGTGTGATGTCTTTAAACTTTCCTCCCTCATTTAGAAGCAAAAAACTTTTCGGTGCTTTCGGGTATCGGCTCGGCTGTACCCGGCCGCCAACGACTAAATCGAGATCTCCGTCATTGTCGATATCTCCGGCATCTACAGCCATTCCACTTGTAGCAGCAGGAGGTAAAGATTGGATTGTTCGGCTAAAGTTCCCCCGGCCATCATTCAGATAAAGCCGGTCCACGAGATGAGAAGCTTCCCGAAATTCGTTGCTGCCGCTCACCACGTACAAATCCGAATCTCCATCCTGGTCGACGTCGAAGAAAAGGGCTCTTTGATCTTCAAACCGGCGATCTTGACGCCACGTTTCGGTGGATGATGGACCGAACCGGCTTCTTTCATCCTGGATATACAATGCACCGGCTTGACCTGCTGCCCCTCCGACAAAAAAATCTTCCAGGCCGTCGCTATTGACGTCCGCGACGGCAACGAAAGGACCATTTTGGGACAATTGATGGGGTAATAGGAGCTCGGTAGCAAAGTCATCGTACGGTTTCTCCGTGTGGCGAAATGTTATACCAGCCTCCTTTGTGATGTCGCGGAAAAGCGATTTTGTCGTTGCTGTTTTGGTGCTATCCGGACCGGTAGCTTTGGCGTATTTGACCTCTAGCACCTGATTGACGGAGGGGTATTTGATCAATGAGACCTTACCATCCGGCCAGGTTACCTTGACAAGATCCACTTCATTGGCGCTTCCCAGACCGAAATGTAGCATCGGGTCACTCGCAGATAAATATCCTCTCGAAGGCATGAGATCGCACCGCTGCAGCTGTTTGTCGTATTGGATTTCCACGGCGGCACCCAGGGCATTTAAATTACCGGCGGGACCGGTGAGCTTAATCTTGATGTAGTGGTTGCCACTGTATTCGGATCGAAGGTTTTCATAAATGATGGAGGGTTCATTGAGATTGTTGGTAATGATATCGAGGTCTCCGTCCATATCGAGGTCGGCATAGGCGGCTCCATTGGAACAGGTTTTCTTTGTTAGCCCCCAATGGGTACTTTTGTCTTCGAACCCCAGATGGCCGTTATTGCGGAAAACAAAGTTACTAACCTTAGTCTGAGGAATTTCGTCGATGAGGTCATCGAAGTAATTTCTTTCTGAGTTGTTTTTGTCGTATTGTTCTTTTTTAGCTAGGAAGTCATTGTCGATGATATCCCTATAAATTCCATTGGTAACGAATAGGTCTTTGAAACCATCATTGTCCAGGTCGAGTAAAAGTGGAGTCCAACTCCAGTCGGTCTTGGCAACGCCTGCAGACTGCGCAATATCGATGAAATGATAATTGCCAACATTAAGTTGTAAAGTATTGATGGCATAGGGGTAGTGATAACCCCGGCGCACAATGGTTTTAAAGTTTTCCGTGCTCATCGACCCCATGTTCTTTTTTGATCGGGCGTGATCTTTCATAGCCATATCGGCAACGTATAAGTCATTGAGGCCATCGTTGTTGATGTCCGCAAAATCCGACCCCATTGAAAAGAAGGAAATGTGTTTAAAATGTCTTTGAATGTGATCGGAAAAGGTGCCGTCACCGTTGTTGATGTATAGGTTATCCGGTTTGATGAAATCGTTGGCGACATAGATGTCTGGTCGGCCGTCTCCATCAAAATCTCCTATGCTGGCGCTTAGTCCCCAACTGCGATTTAGAATACCGGCTTGTCGGGTAATGTCTTCAAAACCTTCTTTTCCATTATTTCGGTAAAGTTTGTCGGAGAACTGGTAGTCAAAACCCTTTGATTCTTGCTCACCAGTCATAATTTTATTGATGTTGAGCCAATCAATTGGGTGATTGACCAGGTACATGTCCAGATCATTGTCCAGGTCGAAATCGAAGAAGTAAGCTTGATTGGAGAAAGATGGATCCGCCAATCCGAATTCGGCCGCTTGCTCGGTGAATCCCAAGTTACCGTCGTTGATCAACAGTTGGTTGGTTCGATAACGAGTGGAATGAACACCGGACTTACAAATGTATATATCAAGCCAGCCATCGCCGTTGATATCGACGAAGTTGACCCCCGTGGTAATGCCGTAGTCACCGGCTGCTCCTGCCGACTCCGTAATATCTTCGAATTGCAATTCACCTTTATTCAGAAAGAGTTTGTTTTTTCCGACGGTTGAAGCAAAATACAGGTCCGGCAATCCATCGTTGTTGATGTCTCCTGCAGCTACGCCGCTTCCGTTATAGTAATAGAGGTAATTGAGAATGTTAATGCGGTTGTTTTCGACGATTTGGTTGGTAAAAGAAAGGTTCGACTTTTCTTCATCGAGTACTCTGAGCAATTGGCTCTCCCCCAATGGTCGGAGATTCTCTTCGGATGTCGCATCCCTCGAACAGGATTGAATGGCCCAGAGGATCAAAAAAATGGGAAGTGAAATAGAGTGCCGCATGATGAGCTATTAAATGATTGGCAATCGGCGCAATTCGCCGATTGCCAAAAAGTCAAAAACATTCGATATATGAAACTTGGTAATGTCCTAGTGGGCCGGGTCTTGTGAAATGACGCCCGGTTGTAAATCGATCTGCACTTGAGGGATTGGCCAATGATCGTCCTTGCCAGCATCGTATTGTGCTCCCGTCATCCAAGGACGTAAGCCATTTTCACTATCTAGATAAGCGGGTAGAACCGTTCCGTCTATACCCCAGCGGACCAGGTCGAAAAATCGCATTCCCTCCAGGGCGAATTCCAATCTTATTTCGTGCCGCACTGCCTTGCGAGCATACTCTTGGTCGGGAAAGGCAGTATAAAGTCCCAACTTGTAATTGGCTGCAGGTTGACTTTCGTCAATATCCAAAACAAAACCAGCAGCGAAATTCGTATTGCCGATTTTCCCCATGACGATATCGTCTGCAGCCCTTTCCCGAATCTGGTTGACCAATGTAAGCGCCGTGCCAAGATCTCCTTCTTCGACCGCTACTTCAGCCCGCCAAAGGATGATGTGAGAAAGACGGAACAAATTGAAGTTGTCTCCATTCAGGCCGCCGGCCCACCACCAATCGGAAGTTTTAATGGTGCCTTGATTGCGTTTGAAAAAGTGGATCTTTTTATTCAGGAATGGTCCCATGCCCTGTTGATCGAGCATCCAATCGCTGCCCGTGAATGGTCCCCAATCCAGAAATGGTACGCCCCGACGGCCAATGGTCCAATCTACCCGTGGATCCAACAGGACATCGGTGGGCGTAAACTCATCGCTGAAAAGAATATTGTGGTCTTCCCTCAATAGGTTTTGTTGAAAATCATCCAAAAGGGGAAGACCTTCTGCATCCACCTTGAAGGCATTGAATAAATCGAAAGAAGGAGCTGAATAGTCACAGCAAAACCCGATTTTTCGTGAAAACAGGGTTTGGTGATCTACACCGGAATTGTGGATTCCTGCACCGTCATTGACCGAATATTGAATTTCAAAGATGCTTTCCTTATTATTTTGATGTTCTTCGTTGTGATTGTCGTAGAAGTGGTCCATGAGTTCAAAAGGACCGTTATTGATGATGTCATCTAACAATGGTTTGGCGGCCGAATACTCACTCTGAAAGAGGTGAACGCGTGCCAGAAAGGCTTTTGCTGCCCATCTGGAAGCTCTGCCAATTTCGGTAGGTGCTTCCTCCATACCGTTGTCAATACCCCATTGGATATCGGCTTCGATGTCATCCCAAACTTCGCGGTCATTGGAAACGGTAATGGGATCCACATCTTCCGTAATGTAGGCAACCTTTTCAAATTTGATTCTGAGCTGGAAATGATACCAGGCCCGGAGAAAACGGGCTTCAGCTTCTATTTGACTGGCCACTTCAGGCTTTATTTTAGCTCCGGCCAAACGCAAGGTCCGAAGGACATCGTTGGTACGAGAAACGGCATCGTAATAACGAATCCATGCTCCATTGAGCCAGGTATTATCAGGCCTTACTTCATATCTTTCGATGTCATTGATGGCCGACCAGCCCCCGGTTTGATCTCCGCGGTACATATCGTCGGAAGCGACATCGCCCCAGATCCAGTTGGTACCAGAAGCTTCTCCCTGGGCACCTCCAACGGCTTCCCCGGCGGCATAACCGTCCAATAGTGCATAGGCCGCGATCAAAAGAGCATCAACTCCTTCTTCGGTTTGCAATAACAATTCATTGACCGAGCCAACTGGTTTTTCATCGAGAAATTCATCACTACATGCCGAAAAAAAGAGCAGGATCGTCAGTGATGTAACTATATAAATCAAATATGTTTTCATAACACTAATTTTTGATGCAAATCGCTTTTTTATAGAGTGATGTTAAGTCCGACCATGAACTGCTTGGAAATGGGCCATCCTCCGATGTCAATGCCACGGTTAATCTCACCCCGCTGACCATTGACCGCTCTAGTGGTGATCTCCGGATCCAGGCCGGAGTATTCGGTGATGGTAAAGAGGTTGGCTCCCATAAGGTAAATACGCGCATTTTGAATGCGTAGCTTTTCCAGCCAATTTTCGGGAAAATTGTACCCCAATTGGAGGTTTTGCAGTCGCAAAAAAGAACCATCCTCCAGGTAAGCGGTGGAAGCATTCTGTTCAAAGGAAGTGGTACTGGATGCTTTCGGTAAGACGGCATCCGCATTGTTTTCCAGGTATGGACTGCCCCAGGACTTAAACAATCGATCGGGAGCTTTCGGACCTTGAAATAATCCGTACCGACGGAAACGGGACGTATAATTGGCTATGTCATTGCCTACACTTGCATAAAAGGTAGCGGAAATATCAAAACCTTTGTAATCTAGTCCGAGGTTAAGGCCCGTTGTGAAATCGGGATGGGGACTGCCAATGAAGGTCCGATCTTCCGGGGCAATGATGCCGTCGCCGTCAACGTCCCGAATGATTAAATTCCCCGGTTGGTTATAAGTTCCATTGACCGCATGAGCGTCTACTTCTGCTTGTGTTTGAAAGATGCCGTCAACGATGTAGCCAAAAAACTCGGGGAAAGCGTGGCCTACTGCGGCACGGGTGTAGATCTGCCCCCGTACGTCGTCTCCGGCTATGAATTCTCCTTCTGTATCCGATAGTTTAGTGACTTCATTCTTGTAGCGACTAAAGGTGGCCGCAATGTTGTAACCCAGGTTTTGACCGATTTTACCGCGATAATCCACCGTAATGTCAAATCCCTGATTGGCCATCGAACCGATGTTGACAGCGGGTGCGATGGCAGCACCAGCGGTACCCGGTATGGCCACATTGAATAGCATATCATCCGTATCTTTATTCCAGATATCTAAGGTGATATCCAGCGACCGGAAAAGAGTGGCGTCAATGGCAAAGTTGGTAGTAGTCGTGGTCTCCCAGCGGGCAGCGGGGTTTCCGATTGCAAGTGATTGATAGCCAAGAGTAATGTTGTTGTCAGAGCCGTCAATGGCATAAAAAGAACTACCGGGATTGGAACCGAAAGTTGAAAAAGAGTTGTATGGATTATTGGTTTGATCATTGCCCGATTGACCATAACTCACTCGAACTTTCAAGTCATTGATCCAACTCGAATTGGCCAAAAAGGTCTCGTCACTCAGTCTCCAGGCCACGGAAAATGCCGGAAAGACGCCGTATTTGTCATTTCCTAAAACGGACGATCCGTCTCTTCGCAGGGTAGCCTCCAGTAGATATTTGCTCTTAAAGCTGTAGAGCAAACGACCAAAGGCAGAACTGGTAGCTCTGGCAAAGCCCGAACCAAAATTCAATTGACTACCGGCACCGGCATCCAGAACCAGGAATTCCAATTCATTAGAGAAATAGCCTTGTCGGGAAGCTCCGGACCAGCGCGCGGTTGTTCTTCTGGCTTCAACTCCCAATAGGACATTGATCGAATGTACTTCATTGATGGTTTTGGCGTAATTGATGGTATTCGACCAATTCCAGGTGGTGTTATTGGAAGTGCTTTCCGACAATTGGGTACTACGTGCTCCATTAGTGTCCTCCCAAGCTGGTAATTGAGGAGAAAAATTTCGTCCGTTCTGCAGATTGTAGCCAAACAATGTCTTGATGCTCAACCCTGCGATCGGACTGATTTCAGCAAAGAAATTGCCGTTCATGTTGTAGCTCTTGCGGGAATTATCTTTGAGCCGGTTCAGGAATCCGAGAGGGTTGGGACCGTCGTTGAGGCCTCCCACAATGCCACCTGCCCAATTGCCGCCTTCATCATAAACGGGGATTAACGGGCTCACCTCATTGATCGACCTAAATAGTCCGCGGCTATTGTTTCCATTATAACCTTTTCCCTCGGAGAAAGTTACGCCTAGTCTTTGACCAACTTTCAGCCAATTGCCGATTCTGGAATCGACATTTGAGCGAAGGGCGTACCGATCGAATGAAGTGTATTCCAGGAGGCCTTCTTCCTGCAGGAAATTACCCTGGAAGGAATAAGTTGTCTTTTCGGATCCCCCGGTGACCGATAGGTTGTAGTCTTGGATCTGGCCGTTATTGTAGATCACGTCGAGCCAATCCGTGCCTTGAAGATTTGTTCTGGTAATGGGATATGTTTGTTGGTCGTACAAGGCCAGGTCCGTTCCGGGATCTCCCGCCGAACCGCCGTTCGGAAACAGGAATTCGTTGACAACCGGGGTAGTTCCCGTGCCGAAGTGAGGATGAGCAGTAGGGATACCGTCGTTGTTTAATTCCAACCAAATCATCTCACCAATGAGTTGCGGATCGGTCATTAGATCGTATTTGGCGGAAGGCGAATTAATACCTGTTCGCAAGCTGAATTCAATTCGTGGAGCTTGGTTTTGCTGTCCCATTTTAGTGGTCACCAAGATCACGCCATTGGCCCCTCGGGCTCCGTATATGGCAGTGGAAGAGGCATCTTTTAGGATTTGAATGGATTCCACCTGACTCGGAGGCGGAGGCGGAGCATCGAAGACGCCGTCTACCACCCATAAAGGATCATTGTTGTTGATGGTACCCATTCCTCTAATCCGGACTTCGGCATTGCCACCGGGAGTAGCAGGCGCCACCACGGTGACCCCCGACGCGCTGCCCTGGAGCGCTTTGGTCACATTGGCGACCGGTTGCTGATCCAGGTAGTCGTTATTGACGGATGTAACAGCACCGGTGATGTCTCCCTTGCGACGAGTACCATAACCAATGACGACCACTTCGTCCAGCGTAGTTGCGTCGCTGCGCATCTCGACATCGATCCGAGATCTGCCATTGATCGATACTTCTTGTGACGCGTAACCCGTATAACTAAATACCAGGACATCGTCCGGGTCTACTTCCAAGGAAAAGTTGCCGTTCAGATCTGAAATGGTGCCCAGAGTGCTGCCTTTAACCAATATGTTAACACCGATGAGTGTTTCCCTTTGGTCGGAGACAGTACCCTCTACATTGATCTTCTGCGCGTAGATCACTGCAGTTAAAGAGATGAATAGCAGTAAAAAAAAGAGTTGTTTCCGTTTCATAAACAAAAGTGTTGAGCATTAAGCAATCAAGAGCTGTGTTGAAATTATATTTCAAGCATGAAAGGAATTGTGCAATAAAATTTTGAAAAATTCCGTACAGCAATATTTGCTTATTAAACTGTAAAAGCATGAAAACGAACCTAGACAAAAACTGAACGGGAAAGTGCGGACCTTTTCAAGACAAATACTAGACAAGCTGTCTAGTTAAGCTGGTCAAACACCAGAAATGACGGGGATTCTGAAATGCCATTACCAAATGGATGGGAACTTAGCGGTAACCATTAACTGATACTAGACAATTGATTTTCGTCAGAACAAAGGCTACCAATTGGTGAAAGAACCGTCACCGCGTTTTAGCCGGGGAATCTCCAATATTTTAAAATCCTGTTTGGTCGCCAGTTCTTCGTTGAATTCGACCCCTAATCCCGGGAGATCGGAAACGATGTAACGACTGCCTTGCAATATAGGCTGTACTGGATAAAAGGCAGGGTCGTTGTTGCCGGATTGTTCCGCCGGTGTGTTGATTTCCTCGAGCCAACTGAAGTTTGGACTAGCTGCTGCCAGGTGAATAGATGCAGCAGTACAGATGGGGCCCAAGGGGTTGTGTGGCATCAGGTCGATGTAATGGGCCTCGGCAAGCGCTGATACTTTCATGGCCTCCGTCAACCCTCCCACGTTGCAAACGTCGATACGGGCAAACTGCGTAATATGGCGCTCCAGGTAGGGAAGGAACTGCCACTTACTGGCAAATTCCTCTCCAATGGCAAACGGAATATTGGTCATGTTGCGCAGTGCTTCGTAGGCTTCGGGAGTCTCATCTCTAATGGGTTCCTCAATGAAATCAAGCGTGCCTATCGGCATGCGTTGCAGGAAAGCAATCGTTTCAGGTAGGGTAAGGCGATGATGGTAATCGATGCCAATGGTCGGCCGTGAACCCACTTCTTTCCGTAGTTGCACCATCCATTCCGCCAATAAAGCAATGGATTCACGCGGCTCAAATTGTCCGGGTACTGAGTTTACTTCGTATACAGCGGGTGCTAAACGCAAAACAGTCCAGCCTTCCTTTAGTAGAATCGACGCCTTTTCCATTAACTCCTCTAACGAGGAGAAGCGCAAAGAAGCAAAGCAATCGATGTAGTTGCGTTGTTTACCTCCTAACAATTCGTATACTGGCACTCCAAGTACTTTTCCTTTGATATCATACAGTGCTATATCGATGGCGGATATGGCCGCCGTCAAGACGCGACCTCCCTCAAAATACTGACTGCGGTACATCTCCTGCCAGAGAGCCCCGATTTGGTTCGGGTCCCGGCCGATCAAGAAATTTTTGTAGTGTTGAATGGCGCCAACTACCGCCAACTCTCTGCCGGTGAGGCCAGAAGCTCCCCAGCCGTGGTAACCATTATCAGTTTCTACTTTTACAATGAGTTGATTACCCGGGCCAATCCGGGTTGGAAAGACCTTGATGTCGCTTATTTTCATGAGCTTTCTTTTAGACTGATTCTTTCTACTTTCCCAACCAGGAAGATGTAAGAAAGCAAGCCGATCAGCGACAGCGTTGCGATGAAAATCAGCGCTGGACTGAAATCCGCATCCTCCACCAGGAATCCAATGGCAGTCGGCACAACAATTGCCGACATCCCACCGACAAAATTGAAGACCCCGCCGATATGTCCGATCAAGCTTTTGGGAGCCATTGTAGATACAAAGATCCAGGTAATGGAAGCAAACCCATTGCCAAAAAAAGCAATGGCAAGAAATAAAATGATCAGTGATTTCTGGTCGGTATAATTGGCGCCGATAATGCAAATGGAGAGCAACATGCCAAGCAAAACCGGTGCCTTGCGGGCGACTTCGGCCGAGTACCCCTTACGGATTAGGAAATCGGAAGTGAAGCCGGAAAGAATAACGCCAAAAAATGCGGCCAAGAATGGAATGGAAGCGAGAAACCCGGATTCGAGGAAATCCATGCCCCGGTATTTAACCAGATAGGTAGGAAACCAGGTCAAGAAAAAGATGAATGTAGAACCCAGGCAAAATTGACCGATGTAGACACCCCACAGCTTCCGATAGACAAATGCTTGTTTGAATGCCGCCCAGTCAAATCCTTCCTTTTGAGCAATTTTTGCCTTCGTACCCATATCGATTAGGCCGCCTCCCTCAGAAATGTACTTTAACTCCGCTTGACTTACGCTTTTATGGTGTAGCGGATCCCGATAGAACACATACCAGATTCCAGCCCAAACGAGTCCAATGATTCCCGAAATGATGAAAAGTCCTCGCCACCCCATGAAATTTTGGATGGCAATGAGCGTCGGGGTCAGAAATGCCAGTCCGATGTATTGTCCGGAAGTATAAAGAGCGATAGCAGATGCCCTTTCATTTTCGGGAAACCAACTTGTCACTATTCGGTTGTTAGCAGGGTAGGAGGGGGCTTCAAAAAGGCCGATGCTCATGCGATAACCCAATAGCCCGGCAAAGGAATTGGCAAAGCCCTGGAGCAACGTTGCGATCGACCAAAGCGATAACATGGCGGTATACAAGATACGAGGACGTACCAGGTCGACCAAAAGCCCACCGGGAATTTGCAATGTGGCGTAAGTCCAGGCAAAAGCGGAAAAGATCAACCCCATTTGCACCGAGGTCAATCCTAATTCTTCCGTAAGCGCAAATGCTGCAATCGAAATATTGCTGCGATCCATGTAGTTGATCACCACACTCACGAACACGAGGGCCAATATACCGTATCGCTTATGCGATGTTTCTTTGTTGCCGGTCATCTTCCAGCTTCACCTTTGGCCACGTGGTTCACCTTGCGCCTACCCTCAAACCGACGAATGTATTGATAGTCCCCAGTTTTATATTGATGCGTGAGTCCCCATTCCAATGCTGCAAACGGTACGGTTTCGGCATCCGGAAGCGACCGATTCAAACCGATGGCATGCGGAGCGCTCTTGATGTGTGACTGAATTTCAAAGTTGATACCGTCAGGAGCCCATTGAATGGTGTTGCGCTCCGGGCCGTCCGTCGTGATCAGAGACATAATTCCCCCCTTATATTTCCAAACACAGATTTCATGTCCGCTGTTTGAAATAGGATTGTACTCGGACTTGACATAGGGCCCTAGAGGATCATCAGCGATGGCCACCCCATGTCGAATTTCCCTGCCGCCAAAAGTGATTTCCTCACCCATTTGTTCTCCTTTATAGTAGAGATAAAACTTGTCATTGTAGTGCACAAGGCAGGGATCGTGTACTTTATGACTGTCGAAATCGCCTTTCTTATTAACCAAATGACGATTGTCCTCTTCACCTCGCCATTCGCCATTGTCCGCCGGACTGAGAATCGGTTTTTCGCTCTTTGTCCAGGGGCCATGAGGAGAGTCGGCCCAAGCCAAACCAACCTGATTTTTAACCCGGATCACGTAAGGAGCTTTGACGGTTTGATAAGTGAGGTAATACTTTCCTTCGTGGACTAGAATTTCGGTTGTGAATACCGAGCGGTCGTCATAACTACCGGGTTCTCCTCTGCCTACTGCCATTCCTTCTTCTTTCCAGGTCCATCCGTCGTCAGAGGTAGCATACCAGATATCGCATTGATCCCAGGGGAATACTTTGTCTTCCGGTGCTCCGCCAAAACCTTGGGTGGGTCCCTCGCTTCTGGTATACCAAACGAAGTATTTACCATCTACCTGGATAACGGCGCTGGGATCTCTCCTGACCACTCCTTCTTCGTAGGCTAAATCTCCCTTAAGATCGAATACTTGAAATTGGCCAAACCATTCATTGCTAAGTTTTGGCCACGCAAGCGCTCGCTTGGAAGCAGCACTTAGTTTGTCGGGATTGGTAATGCCAAGGCGGTCGTAATCTTCTGCCGTATAGGTAGGATTAGATTCATTATCTTCGGATGATGCAGGACTCATATAACAACTGGATAAATTTAGGATGAAGAAGAAAAAAAATAGCTGGAAAGTTTTTGTAATCATGTCTGGCGTTGATTTTGTTTTGAAGAATCTTGCTGGTTTCATATTGTTTAGATATTCTGTCTCTAAATTAAATATAACTTCAGGAGGCCAAGCTATTTCCAAAAGCAATAATTAGCACACCGATAATCATAAAACTCAATCCGATGTACAGGTAAGTCCTGGCCCTAGCGGAGGCTTCCTTCCATTCTTTGGTAATAATTCCACTTACCACCGCAGTAGCGACACAGGTGGTGTTAAAGATGGCATAACCCACCGTGTTTCCGACACTGCCCAGTTTATAAGCAGCAAAGGCAAAAAGAGCGGAGGCGGCATAATGAAAAACAGCCATCACCAGAATCAAACCCAGGTTTTTGGCAAAAGCGGGTGTTTTGAAATCGTTCCATGCCTTCTTTTGGGTCAGCTGCCAACTGAAATAAACCAGCATAACGATGCCGCCGGTCACAAAGATGGGCAACATGACTACGATCGCCGTGACCCACTCTGCATTACCAGCGGCCTGTGCTGCTTCGTGAAGAGGTGGCCGGCCTACGGCATTGGCGTAGCTGAAACCGGTTGCCAGCAGGCCTCCTACGACTGCAATCGCGATGCCGGTTAACATGGATCCCTCCGTAGTAATTTCATTTTTGTCGGCCTCTCTGATCAGGCCTGCTTTACCATTGGCAATCACACCGAACAATACAACTACGATACCACCCATAATGGTCAGAAACGTTCTTGTTTCGGGCAGTCCTTCTTCGACAAAAGGCAAGATCGACCCAATTAGTATGACGGTACCAATGAACAGAGAGAAACCCAGAGAAAGACCAATGTGATTGATGGCTTTTCCCCACATCATGACACCGATGCCCCAAAGAAAACTGGCACCGGCCATTTTCAGTAATACCTCAGAAGAAACCGCTCCAAAAACACTGTCAAAATCTTTGATCAGAGTTAGAGAAGCGATCACCGGTACAAAAAACATGGTGAGGATAAAGAACAGCCCCCAGGTATTTTCAAACTTGAAGTCTTTGGTGTATTTCTCGGGTAGTGCGTACAATCCGAGCATTAATCCGGCCAGAACGGCCCATGTTACGCCTTCAATCATAGTTGGTCAATTATGTTTACGTTTCGTTTTGCTTTGTCTTACTTTTGCTTTCAAGGTACCTCATAAGGCGCCAGTTGCTCCCAGTCAAAGGCAACGCCCGTGCCCGGGGTGTTCGGCGCGACAGCGCGATGGTTTTCTACCACCAACGGGCGCGTGGTGTATTGATCGATCGGGAAGCTATGCACTTCTAACCAACCGGCATTTGATTGGGCGGAAACGAGGCTGACATGAAGTTCCTGCATGCCGTGTGAACAGACCGGGATGCCATGTTTGCGTGAACGCTCGGCAACTTGCAACCAACCGCTGATCCCACCACAGTTGGACGCATCCGGCTGGATGAATGATAGTTGTGATTGTTGGAATGCATAGTCAAATTCATGGATCGTATGCAGGTTTTCGCCCATGGCCAACGGCATTCCGGTAGCTTGAACAATCTCTGCGTATCCCCGATAGTGATCGGGGACAATGGGCTCCTCGAACCAGTAGATGTCGTACGCCTCAAAAGCCCTGGCTGCCCGAATGGCTTGTTCGACACTCATCGAGTAATTGGCATCTACCATGAAAGTGACTTGCTCACCAATCAGGTTCCGGACTGCCTTGATTCGCTCCACATCTTCCCTCAGGTCTTCTTTGCCGATTTTGATCTTGACGGCATTAAAGCCCCTTTTCAAGTAACCACGAATGCTTTGGAGCAGTTTTTCTAATGGGAACTGCAAATCAATACCGCCGCAATAAGCCTTGCAGGTAGTATCCGCCCCACCGGCCATTTGCCAAAGTGGTTGCCCCATTGTTTTGCCACGAATGTCCCACAGCGCAATATCAATTGCGGAAATGGCAAAAGAAGCAATGCCGCCCCGACCAACGTAATGGATGTGCCATTCCATAAATTCGTAGATGGACTCGATTTGACTCCCATCCTGACCGATCAACGCCGGCGCCAAATCGTGTTCAATCATCGCTTTGATGGCCCGACCTCCTTTGCCGCCGGTATAGGTGTAGCCAGTCCCGTTACGACCGTCCTTCAGGGTAATGGTCACGGTCACCAATTCGAAATGGGTATGGTCTCCGTGTTTGGCATCGGACAGTACTTCCGGTAAGGGAACCTTAAAAAGTTGGGTGTTGATGTGGCTAATTTCGCTTTGCATTCAGGCCTTAAATTTTACGTAAAATGTCTTTTTTTCAAGGTATTGCTCAAACCCATATCGGCCGTCCTCACCGCCGGTGCCACTCAATTTCAGACCATTGTGAAATCCTTGGTGCTGCTCGCCATGTCCGCGATTGATGTAGACTTCACCAAACTCCAATGCATCGGGTAAACGCATGATCTTATTCATGTCATTGGTAAAGACCATTGCGGCCAGACCGTATTCCGTATCATTGGCATAGCCAATGACCTCATCGAAAGTTCGAAACTTAATGACTGGAAGAATGGGGCCGAAAATTTCTTCTCGGACCGCCGTCATGTCTTGACGGGCATTGACCAAAATGGTCGGCTCAAACCAGAAACCTTTCTCGAAACCCGGCCCGGTTGGTTTACCTCCACCGTAAGCAATACTGGCTCCTTCCTGGATACTGGTAGCTACCAGGTCCTCCATCCGTTTGACTTCAGCAGCATTGACCTTCGGACCAATGTCTGTGGCAGCATCCATTGGGTTCCCGACCTTGAGTGCTTTGACCTTTTCAAGAAATTTGGCCATGAATTCTTCGTAGATCCCTTCCTGGACATACATGCGTTCGTTGCAGGTGCAAACTTGCCCGCAGTTGTCAAAACGCGTATGTAAGGCACCATCCACAGCTGCATCCAGGTCCGCATCCTCAAATACGATGCACGGTGCATTACCTCCCAATTCCAATTGGACGTGGGTGAGGTTTTGAGAAGCCGACCGAAAAATGGCTTGCCCGGTTGGTGTACTGCCCGTCATGGAGACCATTTTAGTGATGGGGCTCTCTACGAGGGTTTTTCCCACAGTGGCATCGCCGGTTACCATATTTAGGACACCATTGGGTAAACCGGCTTTTTGGGCTAAAGCACACAACTCCAAAGTGCTCAGTGGGGCTTCAGGAGTGGGCTTTAACACCACGGTGTTTCCCGCGACCAAAGCCGGGCCAATTTTGCGCCCGGCCAATGCCAGGGGAAAATTCCATGCGGTAATGGCTACAACAACACCGCGTGGCACTTTATGGATCCAAATGTGTTCATTGGCATTGTCCGATTCTACCAAATCGCCTTCGATTCGCCTTGCCCATTCACAAGCGTATTCGATAAAGGAACAGGTTACATCTACTTCCATTCTGGCGACCACCAACAACTTCCCTTGTTCCCGAACGATCAATTCTGCTAGTCTTTCTCGGTTTTCTTTGATCTCTTTGGTCAATCGATACAAAATTTCCGCTCTTTTGCGGGCTGGCAGTCGACGCCAGGACAATTGAGCCTTTTCGGCGGCAGCTAGTGCTTTCTCGGCATCCTCCACGGTTCCGAGCTGAACGGTTGCCACCACATCTTCCGTCGTGGGGTTTATAATGTGGTCAAGACGGCCCGATTTTGAATCCAACCATTGACCATCGACATATTGCCGGTAGCTATCAGACATAATTTATATTTTTGCGTTGTTGTGATTAACGTCCCATCCAACCCCCGTCGACCACCACAATGGTTCCGCTCATATAGTCCGAAGCCTTGGAGGCCAGGAAGACAGTTACCCCTTTAAAGTCATCGGGAGTCCCCCATCTTCTTTTCGGAATACGATCCAAAATGGCTTTATTTCTAACTTCATTTTTTCTCAGCGCTGCGGTGTTGTCGGTGGCGATGTAGCCAGGAGCAATGGCATTGACATTCACTCCCTTACTTGCCCATTCGTTAGAGAATGCCATGGTCAATTGACCAATCGCTCCCTTGCTGGCAGCATAACCCGGTACGGTTATTCCACCTTGAAAAGTAAGAAGAGAAGCAGTGAAGATAACTTTACCGTAGCCTTTCTGCAATAGGTCTTTTCCAAATTCTCGCGTAAGGATGAATTGGGCATTCTGATTGATTTCTACGATCTTATCCCAGTATTCATCCGGGTGCTCTACGGCTGGAGCTCTTAAAATAGCTCCGGCGTTATTGACCAGGATATCGATTGGGGGATGTTCTTGCTTTACTTTTGCTATGAAACCGTAGAGATCATCGCGATTGGCAAAGTCGCATTGGTAGGCCCAAAACTTTCGGCCTCTTTCCCGAACTTCCTTTTCTACCTCACTTCCCGTGGCAGACAAAGATGCAGATACACCGATGATATCGGCACCCGCCTCTGCCAGGCCAATAGCCATTGCCTTGCCGATGCCTCGTTTGCAGCCGGTCACCAGTGCAATTCGGCCATCTAATTTAAATTGGTCTAAAACATTCATAAGGTATCTACGCTTGACAATCGATTAAATATTTCATTCCAGATGGATTTTGATCGATCTCTTCAAAAACCGCTTGGAGTTCACTTAAATCATTGATTTTTGTGATTAATGTATCGAAAGGTATGTTGCCGGAAGCCGCAATTTTGATGGCGTTGGCATAGTCTTCCTCTTCGTAAAGTCGCGCTCCCAGCAATTCGATCTCCGACCAGAAAAATTTAAAGAGATCAACGGGCTTGGGACCTCCGGCATGAATGGCCACCATGACTATTCTACCGCGAGCGTTTACTACCCTGGTCATTGTTTCTACTCCCGCCCGAGAACCGGATACTTCGAATACGCAGTCGCACATCGCCTCACCAGTTATCTTATTGATGCGCTCCTCTATATTTTCCGAGAGTGGATTCACGGTCAAAAACCCAAAGTCCTTCAACATAGCTATTCTGGACGGATTAATTTCCGAGACGATAGGTGTCGCTCCTCTTTCTCGAATCACGAAGGCAATTAAAGTTCCGATGGGCCCACCTCCAATCACCAGGCAATTTTCTCCTGCTTGGACCCTTCCTATTTTGACATCGTGGCATGCGACGGCCAATGGCTCGATAAAGGCACCGTGTTGCAGCGATAATTGGTCGGGTAAGGGATGTAAGGTGTAAGCCGGTACGGTCCAACTATTCTGAAAGGCACCGGGACTATCGATGCCAATGAATTTCAAATTTCTTCCGATGTGGGCGTGATCTTTATCGACAGGATGTTTTGGGCCAAACTTCAACGGCCGAACGGCGACCCGGTCACCTACCTTCACATTGGTGACCCCGTTTCCAATTTCGGCGACAACAGCAGAAGCTTCGTGGCCGATGACCAGTGGAGCATCTACTCGCTGGTCCATATTGCCATGAAAAATATGAACGTCCGTTCCGCAGACACCGCAAAAAGCTACCTGCAATCTGACCTCTCCAACTTTGGGTGAATGAGGAATACACTCCCCGATTTTAAATTGCCCTTTTTCGACATAATAGGCTGCCTTTAATTCTTTCATAGGCGACGTTCAATTGCTTTTGATTCCTAACAAAACTCTTCTAATTAGTTGGGAAATGAATAAAAAACAACTAGATAAAAACTGAACGGAGGCTACTTTTTTCATGGAATACATTGATCCTTTGGACGGTTGTCCAGATATTTATAAACTAGTTATCAAGGTTTTGTGATTTGATCACTGAGAAAGCTTAACCAAAACAAACTAGACAAGGTACCTCAACTAAGTATTCCCTATGATTCGACTACTTTCACAACTAGTTTCCGTAGCCTTATTATTGGCGCCCCATCTTCTGGGTGCGCAAAAAATGGATACTATGCAGGCGGTCATGAACGAACTGCTTTTTGAGGAAGCCAGTAGAATACGTCGACAAAATCCCGATAGCTCCATTTATCTGTTGCAATTGGGATATACTAATTTTCTCAAAACCGGCGATACGATCAATGCGATCTATGCCCTTCAGGAACTCGCCGAGACCTATGGTCATCAAGCCAATTACAAGCGGTCTTACGACGAACTGTGGAAGGCTTTGTTGTTGGCGGACGCAGGAAAAAACGATGTTGCGAAAGCCGCTGTTTACAATCGCATCGGGCGGTACTACAGTTTCTACAAAAGAAAAGAGGAGGCTTTCAAATTTTTTCAACTTTCGCTGGAAATCAAAAGAAGGTTGGTGGCAGAAAAGCAATTGCCAGAGGCAAGTCTGATCGGGAGTTACTATGCCTTTGCATCCACCTATCGAGAACTGAATGAGCCAAGATTGGCCCAAACCTACTTAGACAGTTGCTTTTTGGTTCATTCATCAACTGACAGTCCGATCGATTATGTTTATCTACAATTTGAACAGGCATTTCTGAAAGGGCAATTTGGAGAAAATGAGGAGGCATTAGAAATTTTTTATCAGATTCTCCCTTGGGTGGAGGAACATAACCCGTCCTATTTGGTACTGGTCTACACCTATGTCGGAGATACTTATCGCCGATTGGATAACCTGGTAAAGTCGGAGGATTACTATAAGAAGGCATTATCGATATCGAAAACCTATAACAGTCACATTGACTTTACCCCAATGGTGCACGGGAAATTATCGGACTTGTACTATTCCCAGGGTGATTACAAACGGGCTTATGCAAGTTTAAAGACCATGGAAGAATTGGACGCCCTCTTTTTTGACAGTCGCAGTGCCAATAACCTTCCTTTGTTGGAAATTCAAGATGCCTTTCGCAGAGAAAAAGAGAAACAAAGTCAGTTGATGCAAAAGCAACGACTCCTGGAACTGGAACATGCCGACAGGGTCTGGTTTTTACAAAAAGTGATTCTTGTTGGTGCCATTGCATTTCTATTGATCATTGGTGTGCTCTACATAAATTATGTCAGAGCAAAACACAAGGCAGAAAAGAGCGTCATTCGCAAACAACGTGAGATGGAAATGCAAAAAGCCAATGAAGTCCTGGAACTAAAAAATAAAGAATTAGCGGCTTCCGCACTTCAATTGATCGAAAGGGATGAATTTCTGGCATCTTTAAAAAACCGGCTGAGGAAAGGTGGAGGACAGATGGGGCCCAACGAAGTAAAGGGGATGCTCCGGTCGATCTCCATCAGCAATGCTCAGAACTGGGAGGAGTTTCGGGCTCGCTTTGTCGCTGTCAATGAAAGCTTTTATCAACGACTGAACGAACAATTCCCACAACTTAGTCAAACGGACCAGAAACTTTGTGCACTGATTAAACTTAACTTTTCAAGCAAAGAGATTGCCAAACTTTTGGGCATTACCATCGAAAGTGTACATACCAACCGTTATCGATTGCGGAAGAAACTCGCTCTGACCCGCGATGTGAATTTGACCGAGTTTATTGCCAGTCTGTAGCTTCCAATACCCTTCCTAATTAATTAATCAGGGAGATTCTCTATCTAAACTTTGGGTTTTTACGGATAAAAACACATGCTTTTTACCCGACGTTTCTACATTCTATTCTGTTTGATCTCATCATTTGGAAGTTGGCACTGCAGCGAGAGAAAAGCCGCTGTAATCACAAAGGTCGACGAAAAAACTATGTTTTTCCATAGCCAAAAGGAGGACTTTCGGCTTGAATTAGTAGCCCAAGGCATGCGCGTACCCTGGAGTATGGACTGGCTGCCGGATGGCCGAGCTTTGATTAGTGATCGCCGTAAAGGTCAAATTTATTTGCTCTCACCCCGAGATACTACCCTTACGGAGGTGTGCAATGCACCGGATGCCTTCTCGTATCTCGATAGCGGCATGCGGGAAGTACTGGTGCCACCCAATTATGCCCAGGATAGTTGGATCTATATATCCTATGATCTTGGTCGAGAGGACAGTACCAGTACTTTGGTGGTAGAAAGGGCGCAGCTGGCAGGCGATTGTCTGGAAAAGCGAGAAGTATTGTTCACTGCCCAACCCTGGTATAAATCAAACTATCACTACGGTGGTCGTTTGGTATGTCGTGATGACTATCTGTTCATCACGGTAGGGGATCGTCATTTTAGGGATTCAGCTCAGCTACTTCACACCCACAATGGCAAGATTATGCGTCTGCATCTGGACGGGAGGATCCCCGAAGACAATCCCTTTGTAGGTGTGCCCACTGCTCGTCCGGAAATCTGGAGTTACGGCCATCGCAATCCACAGGGCTTAGCACTCCAGCCCGGTTCCAATCAATTGTGGGAGAACGAACACGGACCAAAAGGAGGTGATGAGATCAACATCATTCAAAAGGGACTCAACTATGGTTGGCCGGCCATTACCTTTGGTGAAGAGTATGAGGGAGGTCCGGTAGGTAAAGGATTAGCCCATCAGACGGGGATGGAACAACCGTTTCGTCATTATTCGCCATCGGTTGCTCCCAGTGGACTGACCTTCTACAGCGGAGCCGCATTTTCACAATGGAAAGGCAATTTGTTTTTTTGTGCCATGTCGCAGCGAAATCTCTACCGATTGACCATTGAGGAAGGGCGCATCCGCGGTGAGGAACGCCTGCTGGAAAGAAAGGGATGGCGCATTCGCTTTATTGAAGAGGGGCCGGACGGCCTGCTTTATTTCGGGACTACCGAAGGAGAGGTTTGGCGAATGAAACCCATTTGAAGTTTCAGTCAAAGTGACCTCGTTTTCGATAGATGGAAGGAGTGGTTCCTTTGAATCTCTTAAAATGGTAATTAAAGGCAGAAAGAGAATTGAAGCCAACTTCAAAGGCAATCGCGGCGATGGTATAATGACCTCGGTCGGATCGCCTCAGCAATTGGCAGGCAGCTTCGATTCGGTAGCGGTTTATCAATGTCGTGAAGTTGATGTCTAAATGCTGATTCAAGATATGGGATAATAAATGAGTGGGGATTTTTGTTCTTTCCGACAATTGATGTAAAGAGAATTCCGGTTCCAGGTAGGCCTGTTCTTCTTCCAGTATCTTCATGATGGCCTTTTTGCCTTCAAGCACGGCGCTATTGGTTAAGGACAGGTTTTGGTATTTCTTCACTTGCCCCGGCAGCTTGGCGGAGAACAAATAATCAAAATTGTACCACGCTACAAAACCTAGCGGAAAAACGGCCAGGGAATATACAGCAGAGGCAATTTCGTATGGAATTAAACCCAGCGCATAATTAGAAAAATAAGCAAAGAAGAAAATGCCGGTGCCAGCTAACAAAGCTATGGACCATTGTTGTCTGGCAGGCTGAGGATCACGGTCTTCTCCATGTTGGCGACAAAAGATTTGCAGGGCCGCCAGCCAGTATGCGATAGAGGCTGCCAATAGTAGATGATATCCGCCAAGGTACCAGAATGCGTCGAGCGTCAGCCAGGGGGAAGCCAAGGTCAATAACACTACCGGTAAGAAATGCCAACTTCCCAAATGATTTCGATCGATACGGTGTTTCGACAAAGATCTAAAGTATTGGTACAAGACAATTGCTGCCGCTAAATGAGCGGCAAAGCCCAGGTTCATGATCCAGACCGGCATATCGGCCCCCGCAACAATATAGTATACCGACTTTAATATGCGCATTCCCAACAAAAGCATCAATAAAGCAGGAAGGCTTTGCGTGGCTTGATTGCCGGAGCGGGGCACGCCGAAGCAACAGGCCAGGAAAATACACTGGGCCGCTCCGCAAATGCAGATGGTTGCGACCCAGAAGTCGTTTGGATTCATTACAATCGGACTTGATTTCTGAAGTCAATTTAGGCGTTTTGGCGGAATCTTTTATTGAACTACTTCATTTATTCATATCTCAAATGATGGATTGGGTTGATTAAGATGGATTTGACCGTATGAAAGCTAATGGTCAAAAGAGCGATCACCAAAATCAAGATGAGCGGAATGATGAAGAGTATACCACCAATAGGAGCCGCATAGGCATAACTTTCCAACCACTGTGTAATAAGGTACCAGGCTACTGGCAATGCAATGACATTGGCTAGGATAATTGGGCCTATAAACTCCTTGGTGAACAAGAAAGCGATGCTTCCCAGACTGGCCCCTAGTACTTTTCGTATACCAATTTCCTTGGTTTTTCGAATGGCGGTAAAAGAAGCTAGGCCAAACAGTCCAAGACATGCGATAAAGACGGCCAATAACCCAAAAAGCCCAAGTATTTTACTCAATCTCTGATCCGATCCGTACTGCGCATTGAAAGCATCATCCAAGAAGAAATAATCAAAAGAATTGTCCTGAAAAAAGGTTTGATAATGATGTTGGACGTGGGAAATCGTCCCTTCCAGGTCGGTGGTGGTCACCTTCATGGAAAAAAAGTCCCGATGAGATTCTGAATGGACGAAAACCATGGCCTCTTTCGCTTCCCTCAGGGAGTTGTGATGATAATCTTTCAAGACTCCGACGATGTACAGTCGATTCGCTTCCTCGTTTTGGCGTCCCCACAAGATGAATTGACCGATGGCATCTTCCGGGCTCTCGAACCCAAATTCGGCGACGGCGGACTCGTTGAGTAGGATGGCCTGGTTGTCCGCTTCGGGGTCCGGTTTGAAAGTTCGACCGGCTACCATTTCCATCTCGAAAGTTTCGGGAAATTCAGCATCGACCCAAATGAAACTCATCAGCATGCCGTCCTTTTGTTGTTGGCCCTGTCGGCGAATTCCTCCTAAATTTGCGGTGATACCTTTTCCCGGGACCGAACTGGATACCGAAAATAGATCAATCGACGGATGTTTTTTGATTTCTGTCCGCAATGCCAACAATTTGCTGGCATAGGTGGAGTCTCTGATTCTTGGACCAATGATGACGAGGGTCTGATCGGGATTGAAGCCCAAATCCCTCGACTGCATGAACTTGATTTGCCGATGCAAGGCAAAGGTACCCGCAATGAGCAGAATGGAAGCGCTAAACTGGAATACACTTAACCCCTTGCGAGCCAGAGAGCCGGAATGTTTGCTCATCCACTTTCCCTTTAAGGCGACAACGGGCTGGAAGGCCGAAATGACCAAAGCCGGATATAATCCTGAAATGAGGACACCGGTGATGAAAAACAAGGCAAAGAGAGCGATCATGCCACGGTTTTCCGCAATATGAAATTTACCCGGACTGCCCATAATGTGGGCAAAAATCGATTGCCCGAATACCAGCACCAGCAAGGCCAACCCGAAGGCAATGCCGTTGGTTAGCAACGATTGACTAACAAATTGACCGATGAGTTGACTGCGACGCGCTCCCACTACTTTTCGGATGCTCACCTCTTTGGCCCGCTCGGTAGCTTCGGCAGTTGATAGGTTGACATAGTTGATCCAAGCGATCAAAAGAATGAAAAAAGCAATGGCCAATAAGGCGTTTACGATTCTGACTCGGCCATAGGTGGCCCTCGACTCCACCGTTGAATGCAGGTGAATCTCCGGTAGTGCCTCCAAAAAAGCTTCCGTTTTATAACCGGAATTGGGATTCTTATATTGAGCGATTAAACCCGGAAGCTTGCCTTCGACCTGTTCTGGCAAAGCACCTGGTTCCAAACCGACATATACTTGAAAGTTACTCCAATTCCAGAGTGTGTTGGGCTGACGATATCGACGATCAACGAAATTTTTGTTGTTGAGTAAAAAATCAAATCGGAAATGGGAATTATTCGGTACCTGGATCACGCCGGTAACGGTTAGTTCCGTGGCATTGTCTTGCCGAATCGTTTGACCGATCGGGTCATTCGCACCAAAATATTTCGTCGCCATCGCATCCGAAATAACAATGGCATCCGGCCGGCTCAACGCGGTAGCCGGATTTCCGTTCAGCAGTGGAAAGGAAAATAGCTGAAAGAAATTGGAGTCCACATAGCAAATGTTGTTTTCTAAATATTTGTCGTCCCCGTGTGATAGTACCGATCGGTAACCGTGGAAGGTTACAAAAGATTCCACTTCCGGAATGTCAGCTACCATGGCCTCTGCCATTCCGTAATAATTGTAGCTGATGCGGCCGTCCTCATTATCGTGATATTGGTTCAGGGAAACCCGATAAATGCGATCTTTTTTGTCGATGAAGTCTTCATAACTATATTCGAAACTAATGTGCTGTATCAGCAGCAAATAGGCGGCGATGCCAACCGTCAGGCCAAAAATATTAATAAACGAAGTGCTCCGGTGTTTCACCAGATAGCGAAAGGCAAGTTTAAAATTGTTGAACCACATAATCATTGGATTTGGTTGCTCATTCCGAGATTTCTTCCAGGCAAAAGGACGAAGAAACCCCAGGGCATTAAAAAAATAGCTTCTTTGTGCGCGTTTGTAACCAAGTTTTTGTGCCTCAGATTCGTATAGTTCGTGAAGGTCCCCTAAGATGCCTTCGAGCATGCGGTCGCTGCACACCCGCTCGAGCAGGCGATCGACCCATTTGGGAGGATCGGGAATAGAATCCTTTTTATTTGGATTGGTATTACTATTGGACATAAATTCAGGATCAATGGTGAATTAACGTTGAAAGGCAATTTTGGGAATGGAATCCCAGATGCCGTTTCTCTGTTCTCTTGATTTAATCAGCGCTTTTTCACCTGCTACGGTCACTCGGAACAGCAACTTTCTTCGGCCTCCTCTGGCTGGAGTGGCATCGCTGTACCGTGATTCGAGATATCCCTTTTGCGACAGACGATGCATTGCAGAATGCACAGTGCTGATGGTGGCCTTGCGATTACACCGTTCCAGCAACTCTCTTTGAACCGCCACACCATAAGCATTGTCGTAGAGCGCCGCTATTATTAGAAGGACCAATTCTTCGAACTCTCCCAGGTAAGTTCCTTTCATTTTTAGTTAAAGGTATGATTTCTTTCGTAAATGTCGAAATTGAATTGCCAGAGAACTACAAACCATAAGATTTTGCCGGTTCTAAGCCAAAAAGAATGGTCTAGCTACGGAATTTTAAGAATTGAACTTCGTTTTTTGTATTATATTATACGATCACCAATAACAGAAAAAACTATGGAAACAGTTGAAATTTTGATGCTGACTCGGAGCATTGAAAGGATCATTGCCATTTTGTTGGGAGGGGCGGCAATCTACATGGCTTTCCGTTTATTTTTGAATCTTCCAAATGTCAATGCCACCGATGATAATTTCAAGTTTCGGACTTACTTTTCTTACCATTTCCTGAAAATTGCTATGGGAGCGGTCTTCATGATGTTTGGAGCTACCATTGTATTATTTTCCTTTTTCAAGGCACCTAAGTATTCCGATCAGGGGCAGAACATCGAGTATTCGGGTATGGGAGGTAAGATGGATCAGGCTGCGAAAAATGATAAAATAATTGACTCCGCACAATTTCCTTTTCACATTTCTACACTGAATGGTATTTCTAAGAAAATGGAACCCGAGTTGAACCCGGTTGAATTCCGGGATGTGGCAATTACCATTTCTCGCGTTAAGTTAAATCTGATGTTATCGGTATGGGATGAGGAGCGTTGGGGGGACAAAATTGCTTTTCGCAACTGGGTGGTCAACGGCGAAAACCCCGTTCCTGCCCCGGAGGACAACGTAAGTGCAGAAGCAATCAAGTTTTTCGATTATATCCAAAAATAATGATCATGAAAAACCAAAGAAAACTCCTCTGTTGTTTTTTTATCCTTTTTGTACCTTTTATCACTCTGTCTGCGCAGGGCATGGACAATATGTATGATGAGCAAACCCTTCGATACTGGCAGAAGAGGTACAACCTGTCTATGAACCGGATCCTAAATGAAGGCGTTGTGCCTTTTTTGACCGGTGAGCAACGGCAGAAATTAGCTGCAGTGTCCATGCAAATTCCTTTGAGAGGCAGACTAGCAAAGGATCCTTTCGGTTTCTATGCGTATGCAAATAACATTGTGCTTTCCACCCAATCCCTCAAGTTTTTGGACGACCTTTGTATTGCTTATGCATGGTACCATTACAACAATCATCCGATAGCAAATATTACGGACTATGTGGCAATGTTGCGCTACCAAAGTCCAAATCGGTTTCCCGGACAAAAGTATCCAACTCCTTTTGTAGCGTTGGGAGTGCCCGAGAATGCCCTTTCCAACAAGAAAGTTGACGAACTATCGTTACGACTTTTTAATTCTGCCCGTGCGTTCATCTTATGCCATGAATTAGGGCACATCTTTTATCGACATCCCGGTAATAAACAGGTTGCATCCGCTGTTTCTATCAAGAATGAAAAGCAGGCAGATTCTTTTGCAGTTTCCGTTCTGAAAAAAGTGCCGAATATTCCGGTAGGTGCCGCTTTCTTTTTTCAGTTGTATTCACACTGGGACTGGGACGGAGAAGAAACAACGCATCCTTTGTCTTCTTCCCGATTGACATCACTCGCTAATGCAATACGTGCCAACCGGATCTATTTTGCTAAAGACCCCGCTAACGGATTAGTTTCCTCTTCAGCAGTATCCGTGATTGACGGGATTTCGGCGGACCTGCAGAGAATCGCAACATTGTTAATGGATGAAGAACTGCAAAAAAGCATCATTATTGCAGCACAATCGCGTGAAGTATGGACACTAAACCCAGTTGCCTCAAAACGAGGGAGTGGCCATACGATTCCTTCCCATTCGCTGTTCGTCGGAAATTTCTCGGGAAAGTATTTTCGGCATGTTCAAGGAAGTGTAGAAGATCTTTCGGTCGTTGTATACTTAAAAGCAGTGGGGAAGATGTTAAATGGAACTTTTAACTTCGGCATTGGCGAAGGCGTTATTACGAATGGGTACGTAGCTGGTGACAAACTGTTTTATGACTGGAAATTTGCCGGAAGGACCGGAAAGGGGGTTTTCCACACTAAAGATGGCGGTCGCACTTTAACCGGAACCTGGGGCTATACCTGGCGGGGTAAGTCCTACGACAGCGGGGGTGGGGAATGGTCGTTGACCAAGAATTAGTTTTGACTCATCCACCAAACCAGGAGACCAAATAGGACGACAATCAACACAATAAATCCGACGACGAGATAGACGGGCAAATGTTGTTTGCGCTGCTTGCTGAGAAATTTCTCCTCCATTTTTTTCAGTAACACCTGCTGGTTCTCAATTTCCGTCCAAGTCATTTGCTTGTGGATAAAATCAAGAGCCCGATCGAGGGACGGTCCAAATTCCTGGTCGATGAATTGTGTCGCATTGGTCTCCCGCAATTGTTCCAATTGATCCATGGACTTTTTCAGATTGGTGAGATCTTGAATCACCTTGCGAAGTTGTGTTGGGAAATCATCGGGAAGTCCGCTTTGTTGGAGGGCCTCAGAAATTTGGTGGAGTACCCCCTGAAATGACTGCAGGAATGGTTGATTTAATTCATAGATGAGCTTTGCCTCATTGATGTTTAAGATGGCAGATTGTTCTTGATCTGAAAATACTATATCCCGGTCTTTTTGGTCACTTCCGAGGTCGTTGAGCCACTCAAAAAAACCGTAGATGGTTCGGTTTAACTCCTGGGGCCCATCGGAAATATTCAATAGTCTTTCCCGATTGATTCGCTCAAATTGGTGCCGCAGCAATAAAAAGTCCTTCCACTGAGATTGAGGAATGTCGTCGGCATGTTGCTGAACCATTTCAAATGCCTGCCTGATTTCTCCCTCCGCTATCAAATCTTGTATTCTGGAAATGTCTATCATAGAAAAGCGTTGTGGAAAACAGCTGTTTGGATGGATGGACAAGATAGGAAAATGTCCGGCTAATTCCTCTTTTTATAAAAGAAGCCTTCCGTCTCTTCATTTCGATCGGTAGCTAAGGGTGGTTTTGGTGAAAGTTTGGAAACGCTGTAATAGAGTTCCGGCGTCATATCGATTTCCAGGGAAGCAATAGCTGGTTTTAACTGTTGAGAATTCCGGGCGCCGATGATCGGTGCGGTGATCCCTTCATGAGCTCTGACCCAGGCAATGGCAAGCGACACCGGGTGAACCCCTATTTCCCGAGCAAGGCCGGAAAATTTTTCGGCGATCGCATATAACTCCGGTGCACCGTAGCGTACTTTATACATCTCATTTTGGGTGAGTCGACCGGACGCCGGCTTTTTATTTGGGCCGTACTTACCCGTCAGTAAACCACCTCCCAGCGGACTGTAACTGATCACCCCTACTTGCTCGGAGATGGCCATTGGTAGCAATTCTACTTCTGCCTGCCGTTTCACTAAATTGTACATCGGCTGGATGCACTCGAAACGTGCCCAAGTGTTTTGCCGGCA
The DNA here is from genome assembly GCA_028284395.1 of Saprospiraceae bacterium. Classification (GTDB taxonomy): domain Bacteria; phylum Bacteroidota; class Bacteroidia; order Chitinophagales; family Saprospiraceae; genus JANQRV01. The sequence continues at coordinate 4,821 of JANQRV010000219.1, read as the reverse complement.
AATGCCCAGGGCTTTCGCCACCTGCCAGGCCGCGTAATTGCTGGCTCCCAGATACAGCACTTTGCCCTGACGAACCAAGTCATTTAGTACACTTAGCGTCTCTTCCAGTGGAGTGATCTCATCAAACCGATGAATGAAATACAAATCGATGTAATCCGTCTTTAGCCTTTTAAGGCTGGCTTCCACTGCTCTGGTTATGTGGTACCGAGATGCACCACCATCATTAATGCCTTCTCCGGTACTGAAATATACTTTGCTGGTAATCACGACCTGGCCTCGGCAATCGGCAATGAGTTTGCCCAATACCTCTTCTGATTTACCTTCTACATAGACATTGGCACAGTCGAAGAAATTGATGCCCGCCTCCCGGCACAAATTGAACATCGTTCGGGATTCCTTTTCGTCGGCGACACCGCCAAAAGACATGGTCCCAAAACATAGAGAAGATACTTTTACACCGGTCTTACCCAATAATCTGTAATTCATCTGATTGATTTTTAGGGATTGAAAATAGGGATCTTCTCAATTGATTCCAACTGGCACCGAATGGCTTCGATACTGACCTTTAGCAAGCGGTACAACGCACGAAGGCACAAAGGGATTCACCCTCTGTGCCTCAGTTGTCTAGATGGGAAACTGTTAATTGCAATCACCGGTTACCCGATATCCGAATACGGTACCGGATAACTTATAACACTGGCCCACTCTTGCCCTCTGGTTCAGGATCATTTTCGTAGGTTTGAAAATATTCCCCGTTTTGGCAATGGCGACCACCTGTATATTCCGCGCGTTGGCCTTGACCGGAACATTGTGGCGATATCCGACAGCTCTCCAGCCACTTTCATATCTTTTGTTGGCCGTGCCCGTATTACTGTATTCGGTCCAGGTGACAATCATTCTTGCAACGTACGCGCCAGAGTGTCTAAGACCGATGTAGCTGTTTTTCATGTCTTCGCAATCCAGGTTTTCCCCGCCTCCGAATGGATAGAGAAGGCTTACGAAATTTTTATCCCCTTCGGAGAGGACGGTATTGTAAGGAACCTCAAAATCATCAGTAGTCCAGCTGTTGGGGATCGAGTAATTCATCAGGGAAGCGGGATCGTGATTGCAATATTCAGTGTGGTCTCTGCTGTATTTGCGGAAAATATTGTGGTCTACTTTCGCTTTGTCCCAACCGGACTCGGCCATATCCGCATATACTTTTTCTTTGTTCCATTTGATCCCGACAGTGGGGTTCTGATGTTCGTGCTTGATGCCCAAGGCGTGACCAAACTCATGAATGGTGGTGCGGCTGAAAGATGATTCTGACGTGTTTTCATCGAACCAACCAAAATTCATAGTAGCCCGATCCTGGGCGACAGATAGGGCATCGGTTCCGACCTTCGACCAGGAGCCGCCGCGGTTAAAGGTAATTCGGATCTCTGCATCTCCGCTCGCAACAAAATCAAAGTGAATATTGGCATGATTTTCCCATTGAATGGCATATTCGCGCACTTTGTTTTTCACGTAGTCACTCCCGTTCAGGAATTTTACCCGAAGGGTTTGTCCGTTGTTCCACAACTTGTTCTTCATAGCAAAACCGCGTAAATCAACTCCCGATGGGGAGTGTTCGTGTGTTGTCTGATCAATGCAGATGTGTGGAAAGTCGTGCGTTTCAGTAGGGTAGGGGGCAAACCTTGCTTCTTCTTCGATAGTGGTATAGGCGTCGTCTTTTTTGCAATTGGTAAAAATGCCAGCAATCAAAATAACAAGTAGGGTACGAAAAATGAATGATGTAGTTTTCATGGTCTAGGTTTTAAGAAGTTTTGTGTTTAAATGTAAATACACTTCAAAGATAGGTGGGATCTAAGGGCGAATGAATAGAGGTCGGGCATTGGAGCCCTAAGGAAAGGTAACTGGAAGGGATCAGCGGATAAGTGGTATCAACATCTATTTGCCTTTATATTTGGGACTTCGCTTTTCCAGGAAAGATTGGGTGCCTTCCCAGATGTCCTCACTTTGCAAGCATTCAAGCATCCCTTCCACTTCCAGATCCATGACGGTTGCCAGGTCTGCATCAAGTGATCTCCAACCGATGTTTTTGATCAACTTTAAAGAGATAGGAGCATTTTGGCTCAAGGTATTGGCAACTTCAATAGCCTTTTCGAGCAGCTGTTCGGGTTCGGTCAGATAGTTGATAAGGCCAATGCTCTGTGCTTCTGCTGCTCCTACCTTGCGGCCCGTCATCATGATCTCCATGGCGCGGCCAAATCCTATGAGGCGCGGAAGGATAAACATAACACCATTGGTTTGAAAAAGACTGCGTTTGACTTCGGTCAAGGTAATAATTGCATTGGTTGAGGCAAGTCTGAAATCACAGGCCAGCGCAATTTCTACACCCACGCCGACCGCAATCCCATTGATGGCAGCGATGATGGGTTTTTTCGTGCCGATGATCTTGCGGGTGATGTCCTGGAATTGTTCTAATCCCTGACGTTCGCTCGTTTCATCAAAGGCATCGTCTTTGGAGCGATGTATTTCGGCCAGATCTGCACCGGCTGAGAAAGCGCGACCAGCGCCCGTCAGAAGGAGCACTCGCAGGTGAGGATCGGCGGCGAAGTCATCAATAGCTTGTAACAACTCTGCTCGCCCTTTATGGCGGAAGGCATTAAGTTTGTTTGGCCGGTTGAAGGTGAGGATGGCCAGGCCGTCTTGTTTTTGGTAGGTTAAATCTGTGAATTCCATTCCTCAAAATAGAGATAAATTTTGGGACGCTCTTGTCAACGTATTTTTCGCTTCACAAACCAGATATCTCGCAAATCAATGCTAAAGGATATCGTATGACTTGTTTCTAACCAAAGCTGTCTGAAATCCCGTCCCTGATGGTTGTACCGATAGCTGATGTTCAAACTATTTCTGAAGTGGCTGATGGGTAGACCAACTCCCAGTGAAATCTGCCATACCAAGAAATTGGCATCGTCCAATACCAGATAAGAATTTTTCAAACTACTACCTGCTCGGAGCCGAATGGCTTTCAATGGATTGTCGTACGCATTGGCGAAGAGGGCATATTCAGTGCCGACCGATAGGCTGTAAACATCGTCATAATGAATTTTACTATTAGCATCGGCTGCGAGGTTTGACCACCGTTCCCAGATGCCATCCAACGCAATCATCCATTTCTTCGATTGATAGGCCACACCGACCTTTAACTGTTGTGGTATGTTGTAAGTGGCTTCATCCGTCAAATCTCCTTCGAGGGTTTCATTGATGGCATAAACCAGGTTTAACTCCTGGCTAGAGTTCAACCGGGTTCCTGGTCTGTAAACGATTCCCGTGTGTAAAGTGCCTATCTTGAGCGGATGACTGTACTGCAAACCGAGGTTGTAGTTTAGACCCGCCAGGCTGGTTTGACCGGAGATGGCAAAATCTGCCATACTGGCCAGCCCTTCCACGGACTGACTGGTGGTCAGGCTGCCAAAGTATAAAAAGCCGGTGACCCCAAAATGCCAATCTTCAAAAATTGTCCACCCCTGAGCCAACCTCATTTGGGTAACCCCGCCATCTCCTTCGGTTCGGATCTGGTAATTGCTGCCATCTGGATCAAAAACCTTCGTAGAAAGGATGTCGTAATTCACCACACTAAAGGGGGAGAGGCCGATCTGGGCCGTCCAGTTTTTGCGAAACCGGAACCATAAGTCGAGGTGCGTCATGCCGCCATCCCAGAAAGAAGTATTGTCGTCATTCAAACCGGTGACTAGTGCAGACTGGACCTGGAGGCCGGTACTCAGCATCATGGTAAATGGACCGGCCACTGAGGAGAGCCCTGCCGGGTTCCCGGTATTGATTGTAAAAGCGGGTCGCAGTGCAGTGCTGCTGCCGCTAAGGGCTTCCAAGACACCAAAATCCGTGCTGACGGGGACTCCAATGCCATAGACGGAATACAGGCTAGGGGCCTGACTCTGCGCTACCATTTTAGAAAAGTGGGAAAGTGCTATGATCAGTGTTATGGTTTGCCATTTCATATAAAACCCGTTTTGATTTTTAATCAACTATGGAGTCAAATTGATCATAATTCCCGAATAGAGAGATCTAATTCCACTAAAGCTGCAAAAAAATCAATGGAGCGCCCCGTTTTGTCAATGAACGTTGCTGATCTCACGTGCGGGGCACTGGTGGAGAAATCACCCTCTTTCGTTGAATATCTTTTTTCCGTTGCCGGAATTGACCTTATTTGGTCGTGAAGATTATTGAGCAAAAAGAAGACTTAGCATGATGCAATCGACAATTCCCGCCAGTTTTTGGAAATTATGTATGTGGTTATTGACCGTTCTGATCATGGTCAGTTGTGAACCCTTAACTGGTGTCAATGCCGAAGTATTTGCCACGGATTCTTTTGAACTGCTTCCAGTCGATTCGATCTCCATCCGAGTAAGTACGGTCCGGATCGATAGTATAGAGACCGGCAATGAGCAGCGACTATTGGTCGGATATCAGCAAGATGACTTATTCGGCGAGATAGAAGCATCGTCTTTCTTTCAGGTTGGCTTGGATACCATCCTGGCGATCGACGCTTCTACCTCTTTTTTCGACTCGCTTACATTGAGCGTGACTTTCGATGGCTACTACAATTTTGATACCAGCCGGATGATGGAATTAAGCGTACACCAGCTGACCGAAGCCATTGATGTGGACGATGGATATTTCAATACAACATCCATCGAATTGGAGCCGATAAGCTTGGGTACGAGCCAGTTTTTACCCAAGCCTCAAAAACGAAGCACCATTGAGATTCGGTTGTCGGACCAATTGGGGGTACAATTATTTGAAATGTTGCAGGAA
>JANQRV010000217.1 GCA_028284395.1 Saprospiraceae bacterium | reverse complement strand
GAGGTTGAAAAACGGGTTGCTGGCTGGGATGGTTGGGCCGAAGAAAACTCAGTTCAGCCTGATGATTGGGGGTATGCATCAACAGATAGAACTCATTTTCAAATGTGATGCCGAAGTCCAAAACTTCCGTATAAAAGGTTTTGGTTTCAGACATTTTCTCTGTAATGATTCCAGCGTTCATTTTCATTTTTCCAAGATTTTTACTTTTGGTTTGACTGTGAGCCACGGCAGCTGACAGCACTAAAATTGAAACGGTTAACAATCTCATATTCCAATGTTTTATACTGCCAAAATTAGCCCCATGGAGGATCCAAACATTGTAAAAATCGGACAAAATCAGCGGAAAGCAGCAGAGGGTGTCATGCCGTACAACTTCTTGAAATCTTTGATGAAATGTGCTTGATCATAAAAGCCAGCATCGAAAAAAAGTTTACTTTTTCGAAGGCTATGGTGAGATGGTTTAGCATGTAGAATAGACTGGAATCGAACTACCTTGCTAAAAAACTTGGGACTGGTCCCGATGTAGTGATCAAATAGCCGCCGGAGCTGTCGGGAGCTAAGGCCGGTGTTCAACTCATTTTCTGTTTCTATGACTCCGCGCTGCTTTAAAATTAGATGCAGCGCTTCGTAAAAGCGGTGATCGAAATGCAGGGCCTTTTGCGAACGGATTTGAATCAGTAACTGATCCAGTTTGTGGGTGATCTCCGTAAAATCGTGGTAGGGCGATATTTGCGTCCGAAAGGAGTTCGCAAGCCAGGGTAGCACTTGATCCAATTCATAATTACCATCACTCAATTCTTTGGCGGGAATATCGAACAATTGTGGAAAGCCGGCGGGATAAAATCGGATACCGATGAAATCAAAAGAGCAACCGAGATCGAATTCGGTATAGCTCTTATAGAACCCCATGGCAAAACTATTGTCGATGTCCTGTAGGCTGAAATAGATGTCAACACAACCATCTGCTACAATCCTGTAGACAAACGGCTGGGCAAGAGTAAAGTTGGTTTTAAGATGCCAATAACAATAAATTTGATCCTGCAGATTGGCACTGGGTTTGGACTCCCGGTACATGATATCGTTTTGAGACGCTTCCACTGCAGGTTGGATTGGGGCGTAGAGCCCAGACGCCAATTCACTTTCGCCTTTTCCTGGATAGGTCATGTCAATTACCTATTTGAAGGTTGAAAATTACATTCCCAGCATTGGCAGTTGCTTCACCTGGTGATAAGTCAAACCTGCCTCAATACATTTTTTCAGTTCCATTTCCGGCAACGGATCATCCATTTGAAAGACAATGGCCCGATTCCCTTCATACTCAAATAGATCATTGTAAACCGTCTTGAAGGTAGGCACCAATTTGCTGGTACACTGAAAATAAATGGCGTACTGCCCCGGTTGCTTCTTTTTCCAATCAATCCTGATGGTGCTTCCCTTTTTGGTCAGATAGCTGGGTTCTCCCCATTTGAGCGTTTCTTCCAATTTAGCTATATCGTCGACGTCTTCCGCAGCTTCTATGATCAACCTTCGAAGATGGAGCATCTTTTCTCGAATGGAGTCCGGATAATTTAAGAAAACCGTTTCGACTTCAGGGCTGGTTGTAATTTGCAGATTTTTCATGAATGCCAGTAGTTGATTTCGTACATACATACAACAACTTTTTTTCGGCAAAAGATTCAAATACCCAAGAACTTTAAATAAGCATTAAACACCTCTTCCGGCGCCTCATCCTGCGGATAATGCCCCACGCCCTCCAAGATGGTTATATCGGCTTCGGGAAGCAATTTCCGGCAATACTCCGCGAGGTGCCTCCCCGACACCGGGTCAAGTGGTCCGTTGATAAACTGCAGAGGAATAGTAGCCTCGGTGAGGGCACGCTTCCAACGCCGGGCATTGGCTTTTCGATCGTTGATGTACCCCATCAATTTATGGATGTTTGCTTTACCACCGTTGTAGGTAATCAACCGATAAAACTGGTCGATTTCTTCTTCCGTAGCTTTTCGCTCCCCGTAAATCTCATGGAAACTTTTACGCAAATTGGCCTTATTAAGAAAGCGGTTTAGGAGGAAGCCAATCGGGCTGTTCAACAACTTTTGAATGGTTCGGGCACGATGTAATTCCGGAAACAAACCACCATTTAAAAAACTGCAAGACAAGATCTGAAAGCCCTCCGAACCTCGCTCCTGAAAAGCGGCCAACAATTCCTGGGCAACGGAAACACCATAATCATGTACCAAGAGGTGTACTTCGGTAATACCTAGATGACCGACAAATGCTTCATTCAGTCGTGCCTGATCGGTCAATGAATACGGATAGTTCCTTGGTTTGGCAGAATAGCCAAAGCCGATCATATCACAGGCGAATACTTGAAACCTTTCCGTTAAAGCACTCCACATCTTATGCCAATCCCAGGAGGCTGTCGGAAAGCCGTGAATCAACAACAGGGGAGTTCCGGTGCCACCAGTCCAATACGCAATGGAATGACCATTGTATTGAAAATACTGCGCTTTATCCTTCCACTCCGAAAAAGTGATTTTGCTTTTTCTCATTGCGTTGTTTCATTTTGTCAATGATCTAATTCATACTTCGCAATAGCTGTCCGTACTTTCGCTTTCCAACCCCATCAGCGAACCCTTCTGTATCATTGAACACCTCTTGACCATTGACCAAAACGTGATTGACAACACCGTCGGATCGTTTCACGTAACGAAAAGCCCCTTTTAAACTTGGATGATAATCTTCAACCGGTTCTTCGGTCAAACCAGAACTCAATTTGTTGGGATCCAAAATGCATACATCAGCTCGACGACCCGGCTCCAGCGACCCAGCATCCAAACCCAACCACTCTGCCGGCATCTTGGTCAGGCGGTGAATGGCTTTTTCAATCGAAAAAACCTCAGGATATTCTAAAGACTGACGCAAGGCCTGCAAAGACCCATCGTGAAAGGCCATATTGACGTTGTGTGCCCCGGAGTCATTAAACCCCGGAATGGTAGCCTCATGTGCCAACAACCGAACCCGGATTTCATCCCGGTGATTGGCTGCCGTACACTTCCAGATCAAATCGGTATCGTATTGGATAATCAGATCCATAAAATGAGCCAATCCATCTCGCCCCTTCTCATCGGCCAATTCCTGGAAGGTTCGTCCGACCAAGCTAGTATCCGGTGCCTTGGTCACGGTCATTTCTTTCAGCAATCTCGGAAAAACAGAAGTTGTTTTGTGGCTCCAGTCTTTTCTAAACCATTTTCTGAACTTTGGATCTTGAAAGGCGGCTTTCCGCTCCTCCGGGGTGGCGCCAATTACTTCTACCATCGATGGGAATTCTTCAAACAAAGGTGTGATTGGACCTTCCCCATAATTCAAAAAAGGCATAGCCAATGCCTGAAATTTCATATCTGCATTGAAGAGCTTTTTGCCCATCACTGCCAAAGTAGTCACCAGTTTGTGAATTTTCTCATCTGATTTTAAATCCATGGCTGCCACGATCGTCGTTTTCAGCGGTTTTCTGAACAAACCGGAGCTCATACCCAGTAGATGAATTCCCGACCTTTTATCAAGCGCATTTGGCGTAGCTTGCAGTACGCGGTCGTATCGCCTTAAGATATTGGCAAGACGGCGATATTCCTTAACGGAAGCCTGTTGAGAGGGTACGGAAGTTCCCTTGAAGGCTTTATTGAAAACCCCACCCCACCGATGAAACGGCAACATGTCAATCGACATTCCCAAATAACCTGCTTCCATAGCTTCTTGCAAATAGTTGTCCATCTTGACTTTTTCAGCTTCAGAAGCTTTGGGTATTTTAAAACTTCGCTCCAGGCCCATGGCTGCGATCCGAATGTTGGAGTGTCCTACAAAACTGGCCACATTAGGTCCCATCGGTAAGGATTCCAGATGCTCGTAGTATTCCACCAGGTTTTTCCAAGTAATCTTGTCCTTGATCCATTCCGTCAATACTTGTGCTGGCATATTCTCCACTCGACAAAATAAGTCAACGATGTCCTCATCCTTGCCCATGGCTGCCGAAATGGAGCAATTGCCCATGACAACGGTAGTAGTACCATGTCGAAGAGACTCTTCCAAACCGGGCAGCACTTCAATCTCAGCGTCATAATGGGTATGGATATCAATAAAGCCGGGAGTCACCCACTTACCGGTCGCATCGATTTCTTGCGCACCTTCCACGAATGGTGCTCGATCGTGCACTGCAGCCACTTTGCCCCCCTGTATTACCAGATCTGCCTTTTTTCCTTTTTGGTCGGTGCCATCGAAAAACAGCCCATTCCTGATGATTGTTGTAGTCATAATATCTATTTCTTCGTCGACTTGGTTAAAACCAAAATAAAAAGATAATTAAAAGGAAAGTCACAAAACAATATTAGGAATAAATCCATCGTCAATCCTTGAATTAATTTAAGAAAGTTGCATTTGTTGTCAATCATCCAACAATTCAAACTTTTCTTCACTTCCTTTGTCGCAGCTTACTCAGCCACTCCGGAGAAATACGCATTAACTCAGCAATGTATACTGCTGTAGCTGATCAAACGCGATTTAAACTCGCTTTCGAAAAGCAAGGCTTCCAATATCTTGGCGTTGTGGAACTCCCGTAAAAAAGAATTTGTCTCATTCATTTTTTCCACCAGCTCCCTTTTGAACGTCAGAATTTCAGAATGCTGAAAGGATTTGATCTCGTACCGGGAAGGCTTTTGCACAAAATAGCTTTCATTCAACGTCATAAAAGGACGGTGAGTCGGCAAATGAAAAGAGATGGTACGGAAAACAGAAGATGATTCGTTGTAAAACCGCCGCAAAAAACCTCCTTTCAGGACATAATAGACACTATTGCATTGTTCTCCGACTCGAATGAGTGTTTCGTGTGTTTTGAAGGTCTGCCTTGTCCCATACCGATGCAGCAAGGAAGCTATTTGGGGAGGTAAAGCAGGGTTGGCGTGATTCATTTCTTCGATCTATTGTAGTTTTTGTCAGTCCCACGTCTAAGTTAAGAAAGACCGTTAAAATCACCATATCCAGATTCCTAACATTTGTAATTTATCTAATTTGTACCTATCTTCACGCCCGCAACACTTCTTATCAATTTTTCCAACCCTAAGTATTGTCCTTCCTTTATTAACCATGGTACTCATCACGCTTCTGTGAGAGATCCCAAAACCTTTTTTTATGTTTAGAGTTTTTGTTACGCTTCTTGTTGTTTGTTTTCTTACGGTGGGTCATGCGCAGGAATTGCCTGCTCCAAAAGGTTGTGGTTATGACCATTACGTTCACTCCTTAAACCGTCAATACCCCGGCTTCAAAGCTGCGGCCGACGATGTATTTCGCCAGGTCCAATTGCGTTCGCCACAGAGTGACGAGATTTACACCATTCCCGTTGTAGTCCACATTGTTTGGGGGGAAGAAAAGGACAATCTACCCGACAGCTTAATCCAACAGGTATTAGACGTATTAAATGAAGATTATCGCCGCCTCAATGCCGATGCCGATCTGATACGAGACACTTTTCTAAGTGTCGTTGGCGATCCCGGTATTGAATTCGAACTGGCTGGAGTTGAAAGAGTACAAACGGACACTACTTTCGAATTAAACCTCTTCGGTGGTTCGTTGCCTGATAACGTAAAAACCAGCTTAGGTGGTGGTAGTGATGCCTGGGATACCGAAAAATACCTCAACATCTGGGTCTGCAACATCGAAGGCGGTAGTTTATTGGGATATGCTTATCCTCCTGCCGGCCTCGAAAACTGGCCGGAAGAAGCCGCCGCTCCCAGTCCTGAATTGGACGGCGTTGTAATCCACAGCGAAGTCTTTCGCCGGACCGGCACTTATACCGCCAGTGGGTTGTTGGGATTGGGCGAACAAACCATTCCCGTCCGCGGTCGAACCGTTACGCACGAAGTAGGCCACTATCTTGGTTTGCGACACATTTGGGGAGATGGCCTGCTCTCGATCCTGGGTCTTCCCGATTGCAGCGCTGACGATGGCGTAGAAGATACGCCCAATCAGGGAGCCTCCAGCCAGTTTGCCTGCGACCCAGAACAAAATACTTGTGGCGACAACGAAGAGGGAGATATGCCGGATATGTTTGAAAACTTCATGGATTATTCTTCTGAAGATTGTCTGAATAGTTTCACCAACAATCAGATTGCCATCATGCGCGGGGTCTTGGAAAACCAACGCAATGGTTTGATCAATGATGTGGCAACGAGCATTGTACCCATCGATCATACCAACGACTTCCACGTTTATCCAAATCCAACCAGTGATCAACTTTACGTAGAATCCACGTTGACTGATTTGGATCAATATCAAGTCCGGTTGGTAGACATGCAAGGCCGCCTTGTCAAATCGACCGTATTTGGTCAAAACGGCACCCGTCAGGAGATCAATGTTAATGGACTTCCTGCTGGACTTTATGGTTTGATGATTCGTCAGAAGGATAATCAGTACTTTCAGAAAGTGATGATTCGATGAAAAAATATGCTGTGATGGCAAAAAAACTTTTCGTTAAACGAGAGCTTTTGGGGCCATCACAGCATTCCTTAGCCAATGTGACTTTTCCAAAAAACGAGGTCTAAACAACACTTAAACCTCATTCATCAATACATCAAGAAATGAAAAGCACAGCGGTATTTTTAACAACGCTCTCCCTCCTACTCTACTACGCCACACCCGCTAAAGCACAAATAGAAGACATTCAGTTTGGTTTTCATCTCAGTCCTGCATTCAGCTGGATGCAAACCAACGATCCTGACATCAAAGGCCGTGGCAGCAACATGGCACTTTCGCTCGGTTTAATGGGAGAATATCCCTGGCAAGACAACGTCTCGCTGATCGGTGGAATAAATGTTAACCTAAATCAGGGAGGACGCCTTGTCTTTAAAGAGGGAGGCAATTTCTTTCCAAGATCCAGTTTTAACAATCCCAAACTCAATACCGGCGAAAAGCCATTACCCGATGGCGTAGAGGTCAAATACAGTTTCAGTGCCATCGAAATACCTTTTGGTTTAAAAATGAAGACACAGCCCATGCGAGATTTGACTTACTTTGCCGAATTGCCGGTTTTTTCTATAGGGATGGTCACTTCGGCCAAGGCCGACATTGCCGGGTCGGGTATCAGTGCCGACGACGAAGATATTGGAGCGGACTTCCGCAACCTCTACCTCAGTTGGCGAGTCGGCATTGGTGCTGAGTATCAAACGGCCAGCAATGCCATTTTGGTTGGGGGTATTCACTTCCAACGTGGCATCAGCGACATGACACGAGATAAAGGTGTAACGGTCGACAATTCCGGTGAATCCTCACGTGAAAAATCTCGGGCCAGCTATGGCAACCTCATAGTAAGACTCGGTCTTATGTTTTAAACGCGCGCGCTTAGTCCGGCGCCAGATGGTAAATCGATACTTCTCCTTTTTCGGCCAGGAAGACGCATTCACCACTTCTCGGTGATGGAATGACGGCTACACCCGGTGTCCAGATGTTCATTTGACCAATAAGTTTAGGCGTCCCGGAAGGGTTACTGACATCGTAGTGGTAGCCCCGAATTTGGTCCACGATGACCAGCCCTTCAGTTGTAAATGCGAAATCCACGGCAGGGATATCCCGGGCGAAAAAACCACCGATTTGAACCAGTTCGTAGCCGTCTTGGCCAAATAACAGGAAGCCCTGCTCAGTTTGCACGACGATGCGCAAATCATCCCCTTCACTATCCAACGTCATATGGATGCCAGGGGCCGGCATGACAAAACGCCGAACAAAACCACGCATGGTACAAGTGAACAGGTTTTGACCATTCATAAAATAGTAACGACTCTTCTTGTAGATCAATGGAGTCCTCACCGAAGTGGGTTCGATAAAATGGGGAATCGTGCCATCCAGCTTACAATCTAGGGAAGACCGTAGTTGGCCACTAAGAGAATATTGATCGAGCGTCAGATTACCATTTTTCAAAATCAAGGCGGTCAATTGATGATTAAAACCAAGAGTCAGACCAAGACATTCTGGCAAAAAATTCATTGGAAAAAATACCCTGATCGCACTGAAAAAATGCGGCCCCACGGCAAACTCCTTTCCCTCTAGTTGTAAATCCTTCGGCCCCAAAATGGCCAGTTGGCTGGCATCATAGTGATTTTCGATAAATTGAAAAGGCAAACCCTTGATGTTATAACCCGGCCAAACCAAATATTCGCATTCACCATCCCGGCTGCAACGAACCAGATGCAGCCGCCCCTTTCGTTCTCCCAGTGCAATGATATCTCCTCTAAACAAGGCCGCACCTCGCCATCTTATCTTCTTATCCAATTGGAACTCTGTCACTGGTTTATGCCTGACCGCCGCTGCTGTGCTACGGGGTTCATTTTTGATGCGGTAAATGAATCGCTTACTATCTCGTCCCATCAATGGGTCCTCTGAAAAAAAGATCGATAACTTATCCACGTTCCGCAGGTTCTGGCCTTTGATCTGACGACCGATAACATCGTAGGCAATCTCTCTGGAAGTTTGCAGGATCAATGCATCGTCTTGCTTTTCCACCACTTCGATCAGGATCTGAAGATATAGATCGCGTTGCTGCTCAACCGTTTTATGATCATAGACCCATTTCAATTGTTCCGCAAGTTGACTCGGATTCGCTGCCACGACCGAACTGAAATACTGCTTCAAACAGGCTTTTCTTTGGTTCGACTTCTCCCAACCAACTAACAAGTTTTTCTGGGCGCGGTCTTCCTGATTCAATTTATCCCTTAGGATCCGACTTCCCTCCAGGTAATTATTGGTCGCAATCGCTTTTTCAAAGCATTGTTCATAGTAGTAAGTTGCGTGATCCGTTTGCTCCAGACGCCCGTATAGATCTCCTACTTTTTCAAACTTCTTTAATTCGACATAAAGATCAATGGCCTCCAACAACAGACCAGCTTCTTCAAGGCAAATAGCAGCTTCCTGGTTTTGCTGAAGGTGGTCCCGAAACAAGATTGCCGCTTCGCGATAAAAGCCTCCTTGTTTCAAGGCATTAGCAGCTGCGTGGTAATCCCCCAACAGGTGAGCGTAAATGTAGGCGGCTTTACGGTAGTCCCCCTTCTCCAGGCAATATTGAGCGCTTCGCTGATAACGAGACCGTAAGTCATAATAATAGTTCCCGAGATTCCACCAATCCGTAAGACCTCCCCCACCTAAACTTCCCAGATCAAAATTGGGAAGTCTTCCCATTAATCTACTCCCTAAATTTCCACCAATATTTCCCCGGCCCTGGTAGCGTTGGTCCAGCGGGATCGAGTATTTCAATGCTTCATTAGGGTCTTTGTCAAACAGGTTAAGCAATCGCTTGATCTCGGCATCACGTCTCTTCTGCAAATCCTCCATCCGCTGACCAGCCCACGCCTCG
>JANQRV010000504.1 GCA_028284395.1 Saprospiraceae bacterium | reverse complement strand
TCGAAACATGGGACGAAACTTACGTTCATACCCTTCACAACGAAGACCGCACGGTATTGATGGAAAGGATAGATGGAGACCATACCGAGCCTTGGACCTGGATTAGAAATTATGGCAAAGGGCGAGTTTTTTATACCGCTTACGGACACGATGAGCGGACCTGGGATCATCCTGGTTTCCACGACCTTATGGAAAGGGGCATTCTCTGGGCGGTGGGCGATCACTTGAGTGCCAACCTAAAAAAACTTTCTTTTCCGACACTTTCTTACTCCGACGCCAAAATTCCCAATTACGAAAAGCGCGATCCTGCGCCTAAATTACAGGCTCCGCTCTCGACCGGTGCATCGCAGTCACTCATCCAGGTCCATCCTGATTTTGAATTACAACTCTTTGCTTCCGAACCAGATATCTCTGCACCGATTGCGGCTGCATGGGATGAAAAAGGCCGCTTATGGCTTTTGGAAACGGAAGATTATCCCAATGAGATCAATGTCGATGACAACGTCGGTAATGATAAAATTACCATTTTGGAAGATACGAACGGAGACGGCAAAGCAGATCGATTCACCACTTTTGCCGATCAACTCAGCGTGCCAACCAGTCTCACATTTTACGATGGCGGCGTAATTGTCTCGCAGGCGCCACACTTTCTTTACCTCAAAGATACCGATGGGGACGATCGGGCAGATGTCAGAGAAATCTTGATGACTGGCTGGGGAACATTTGATACGCATGCGGGGCCATCCAACCTACAGTATGGCTTCGACAATTGGATCTGGGGCGTGGTTGGTTATTCGGCCTATGAAGGCAAGGTTGGCCCCGATTCCTTGAAATTCAGTCAGGGGATTTACCGATTTCGGCCGGATGGCTCCAAAATGGAATTAATGGGATCTACTTCCAACAACACCTGGGGACTAGGCTTTTCGGAAACCTTCGATATTTTTGCTTCCACCGCCAACAATACCCATAGTGCCTACCTTGGCGTACCCAATCGGTATTTTAATGATGTGGCTGGCATCAATACGCGAACGGTAAAAAAAATCGATGGTCATTATCTTTTTCATACCGTAACGAAGAACTTCCGGCAAGTAGATGTTTTTGGGGGGTTCACTGCTGCCGCTGGCCACCGTTTGTACACCGCTCGGAATTTTCCCCAGCGGTATTGGAATCGGATTGCCTTCGTATGCGAACCCACCGGCCACCTGCTCCACCAAGCCATCATGGAGAAAGACGGCGCTGGTTTTAAAGAAAAAGACGGATGGAATATTCTGGCCAGTGTTGATGAATGGGTTTCTCCGGTTCACGCCGAAGTTGGACCGGACGGAGCACTTTGGATCCTGGATTGGTACAATTTCATTATCCAACACAATCCCACACCCCCAGGATTTGAAAATGGGGAGGGTAATGCCCACATTAATCCTTTGCGCGACAAAGTGCATGGTCGCATCTATCGACTCGCCTACAAAGGAGCCAAGCCCTATCGCCCCATCCAATTGGACAAAAAAGATCCAAAAAAATTAGTGTCTACTTTGAAAAATGACAACATGCTCTGGCGCATGCACGCCCAACGTTTGCTTGTAGAAAGAGGCAATCAAGACGTAGCCGAAGACTTGATGGCCATTGTCGCTAATCAAGCGGTTGACGCCATTGGTCTCAATAGTCCAGCAGTGCACGCCCTCTGGACTATGCACGGCTTGCATTTACTGGATGGTTCCAATGAAAAAACACTCGAAGTTGCACTGGAAGCACTCGACCACCCCGCCGCCGGTGTGCGAAAAGCAGCTCTGCAGGTACTGCCAAAAACGGAACGAACATTGGATGCGTTGCTTGCTTCCAATGCCCAAAATGATCCCGATCCGCATACCCGTTTGGCAGGGATTTTGGCCTTGACCGATATGCCGCCCATAGATGAGGTGGGTACCGCACTTTTTGAATTGACGCAGGATCGGGCATTAATCAAAGATGATTGGCTAGCAAGAGCACTATACGTAGGGATGGTCAAACATCGAAATAGCCTCATTGCCGCCATCAATAGCAAAGACCCCACCGTGCTCGCCCCAAAACCGGAAGAACAGGCAGCAGCCATCGACTGGTTATCGAATGATTTGGACATCTCAGATTGGCAGGAGATCAAGGTCCCAGGCTGGTGGAAAGAAGAACAATTGCAGCAAATGGACGGCATCGTCTGGTGCCATTTGGATATCGAGCTAACGCCTTCAGAAGCCAACTCTAAAGCCATACTAGGAATCGGTCGAATTGCGGATTCGGATCAAACCTATATCAACGGCCGCAAGGTCGGTGAAATGAACCGCAAATGGAATGAACCCAGACTATACTCCGTGCGAAGTGGCGTCCTGCGTCCCGGCAAGAACCGGATTGCGGTTCGAGTCACGGACCTTGGCGGCGGCGGCGGTATTCACGGTGAAGACGAAGAAGTTTACCTGCAATTAGGCAATATCAAAAAAAATCTATCGGGTAATTGGAAATACCGGATTGAAAAAATCACTAGGGAAGCCAAATCTCCATTTGAAAGAGGAGCGACACCGCTTGAACTGTTCATTGACCACTACGGCCCGTACGCCGACCAGGTCGTAAAGGCACTTGCCGCTCAGGAAAAGACCAAACGAGTTGATCAGACCATTACCATCAAGACCGTACGGGACCAGATGAAGTATGATATCGAAGAATTTACCGTTACTGCCGGCACAACCGTCGCCATCATTTTCGAGAACAATGATGCCATGCAGCACAATTTATTATTGCTGCAACCCGGCACGCTGGAGATAGTAGGAAAAGCAGCGGATGTTGTTGCGACCAAACCAGAAGGTGCTGCTCGGGGTTACGTGCCGGAGACTCCTTACATCATCGCTTCGAGCATACTGATTGACCCGGGAAATGCTGCGAAATTAGTGGTGGAAATACCGGATAAACCAGGTGATTATCCATATGTGTGCACCTTTCCGGGGCACTGGCGTACGATGAATGGTATCATGAAGGTTGTCAAGGGACAGCTGTAAGGTGCGCTATTCTCACTGGAGCAGCGGAGCATTTTTATTGTTAGGTCTTTATCTCCTTTACCAGACTGCGGATGCCCCCTTGGGAGACTTTGGCAACTACTACTATGCAAGCTTATTTCTACTTGAAGGAAATTTTAGCCCAGCCATATACGAGCCCTACCTATTCAATGAATTGGTTAACGAGCGAGTGTCTGAACCGGTCTATCTTAACTATACGCCGGTTCCGCCAACCTCTGCTATCTTTTATCTACCCTTCTCTTGGTTGCCGCTTTCTTATTCTAAGCTATTCTTTAATTTACTGGGGCTATTATTGTTTATTTGGTCCTTTTTTCGTCTTGTTGAGACCCTTGAGTTAGCTCGTCCCTGGTTATTGATCCTACTGCCTTTCTTATTTTATACGCCATTCTTTAATAATTTTTATCAAGGCCAGTCTTACCTATACCTGTTGGCAGCGATCATGGAGGGTTTTCGGTACTGGTCCAAGGGTTGGCCGATCACCAGCGGCTGTTTATGGGCCATTCCAATTTCCCTCAAAATATTTCCCGGTATTATCATTCTATTTTTATTATTTCAGAATAACCGAAAAGCATTATACAGCACGGTAGCTTTCTGTTTGCTTTTTTCTTTTTTACCCTTATTGGTCATTCAGCCAACATCTATTACAACCGACTATTATCTAGATTTGCTGCCCCGTTTATTCGACGGAGAGATCAATGACCCATTTGCCATCTTGTACCAATCTTCCCGGGTTTTGATCAATAATGCGTTGGTCTACGATGATCACCTTAACCCAACCGCCTATTCCCATCAGCCAACGGTCGCTACCATTTTGCAATTGCTGTTTCAGGGAGTGGTGTTTTGTTGGGTAATATCGCATTTGATGCAACGGCCCTCCTCCCATTTCAAGACTTTTGCCATCGTGCTTTTTTCTGCTTTGTTATTAACCGGTTATGGTTCCAGTTACAGTATGATGTTGTTGTTGCCCGCTGCACTTGCATTTTTACCCCTAACGAAATGCAAATGGATACCGACCATGGTGATGGTATTATCTTTTGGCTTTGCCTGCAATTTCCCAGTGTATAAATTGCACGACCTCCACCTGGCTCTTCAATTCCCGCGGCTGTATGCCCTGCTACTCTTGTTGCTTTCATTTTGCTTTCTCCCGCCGGTGAAAGTGAATCGGCGAGTTATAGCTCTTCTTGGCTTATTGATTATTGCAAAACTGTTGGTAGAACTCAGTCGGTCATCTGCCGTCGCCTCCTATTACTTAGCTGATGCCAGTTTTGGCATCATTTATCATTACGAGTCGACTAAAGACAGTCTGTTACTCGAACATTTCAATCAAAATGGCAGTCAACGGACAAAGGTCTCCATCCGGGATAGTATTTGGCAAGACAATCGATTAAAAATTGTGGGAAATCAAATATATTTCGATGACAAAGCTATCACGAGCAGTAAAAGTAAGAAGAGGTTGGTCCGGCGTCTAAATGAAACGGAAATTCTCTTTTTATCGGATGAAAAACGAGGACCAGGTTTTTACACCTTGAGAAAAATGCCCTTGCCATGGGACGAACAAAGCACCGAAAAATAAAAGTTGTACTCCTGCTATTGGCAACCTATACCACGGTTATCAATTGCACGAAAGATCAATTGCCGGTGCCGAAGGCCTCCATCACCTTGCGTTGGGTAATTGGGCATGAAAACCAGACCATAGCGGAACTGGAAGAAGGCCTAAAATGGTCTTTGTCTTTTTTGGGGGCAACTTTACCCCCCGGCAGTTTCCGACAAAATTTGAGATACCTGACGCCGGAGCGTTTTGAGTTAAGCCTTTCCGGCCTTGGTTTTACGGATAAAGCTCTTGCAGCTTTCCAGGTAATCATTGACCGTTTGGAGGCCTCGGAAGAATTTGAAAGATTTGGTGCCATTGATGCCGGACGTTTCATTGTACTGACATTGCACAGTTCTTGGCACTATTACCGCATTGTCGATAGCCCCGTCTCCCTAAAAGCATTCCTTGGAAGATATCCGACAACGGGAAATCTTCTATTCCCTATCCTGGAATCTTCAGTAGCCAAGAAAAGTAGGGTCATTCAATTCGATGTAGGAAGTGAGCCGCTTCAACTGGCTTATGTAGCGGAAGAAACCGAAGTCACCAATTTCGCACCGGGTCAAAACTATCCCATCCTGCACTATGAGACCCTTGATGTAATGCCTAATGGCCAGCTTAGATTTGCCATATACGATGCCGAAGGCTTCTTAATACCGGCAGCTCCTGCCCGACAAACACGCGCGGGAAAACCATCCAAGTGTCTATGGTGTCACGAAACCAATGTACAACCACTCTTTTCGCCGACTCCAGATATAGAGCATTTTATGCCCGCAACTGAGTTTCAATCTTGGATCGACTCTTCTAATTTGCTCATCAATCGCTGGAGGAAAAGCCTGAAGTCCGATCTCGATTTTGAACAACAACCGAATCACACTTTCAGTGAACTGCTTTATATTACTTTTATGGAGCCGACACTAATGCGGGTTGCCAATGAATGGGAGGTGAGGGCAGAAGAAATTCGGCACTTGTTGGAGGATCTCGACACCCACGATCATGATGAGTTTAGCTATCTTCGAAACCTCTATGATCGGAATGCCATCGATGCTGTTGCTCCTTATTCGATTGTCCCGGTTCCTGCTGACGTTCGGGAACCAAATGTTCGGGAGCCAAACTTTTTCTGAGAAATGCAACCTCTTTTTTTGCCAAACCTTCCAAAATAGAGCGTTGGTAATCGCCGGGATGGTACTTAGACTCCCCGCGCGTAGACCGTAGGTCGCTGTCAAAGTGCTCCATAGGGAAACCGCTTTTTCTAAATTTGAAACGCCACCAATTGACGGTAAGGTGGTACAGGCTATCGTTCACCCAATGACCAACGCTTTTTGAAAATGGGACCTCTAATAAACGTTTGAACAGCGGTCTGATATCAGGTGCTGGCAGTCGACCCAGTGCATCGAAGTCAACATTCGGGAAAAATGAAGCGACCCATGAATTTGCAGACCAAAACTTTTTCAAGGCGGTCCCTCCGAACACAGGTAGGATGGTAATACTTTCTACCGCCGTATAGAAGTTTCTGTCTTTCAATTTCAACTCATTTTCGTCCAAAAAATAGTTCATACAAAAGTCGTGCTGCCGCTTGCGCAAATAAGTAGTCTTCTTGAAGAGATGTAGTAGGGATCGGCAGATCCACAAACGACGCGAAGCTGTAATGATGAAGAAATCGATGTCGGCGGCTTCATCCGCCGAATACTTTGAGAGAGATCCGGAGATGGCCACTCCTCGTACAAAAGGAAATCGATTGATCACGGCAGCATTGCGGTGTGCCCGCTCCAACATAGTACAGGAATAATCGTATTTGCGACGACGCTCGGCAACGAGACGCGGTTGGTTACGAACTGCATAATGGCCCTCCAAATGGAAAAGTTCGCCGTGTGAAACCATTTCCTGCAATACCTTTTTCAGATCCCCTAAAGTGACTTTTACACAGCAATACCGATGAATTTCTTCGATCTTGAGGGGAAAAGAAAAAAGATCAAAATACAGGATGGTCTTTGCGACCTGTCTTTTTAGATCTTTCATCTATCGGTTTCTAAGTAAACTACGAAAAAAGTATAAGACCGTCTGCCACAATATCCACAAATCCAATCCGATGGACCAATTTCGAATGTAAAAAAGGTCCAGTCGGATTCGGCCCCGAAGCTTGGCAAAAGAGACAATCGGTCCCTCATAACCCTTTATTTGAGCCAATCCCGTAATGCCCGGCTTGACCCAATGTCTTAAGTGATATTGCTGTCCAATCTGTCGACTAAAGGCATGGTGGTCCAACTCCATGTGTGGCCGAGGCCCGACAATGCTCATCTCTCCTTTTAGAACATTGATAAATTGTGGTAATTCATCCAACTTATTCGAGCGCAAAAAACGGCCCAACGGAGAAATGATTTTCCTTCGATCACTTTTTCGCGTACCGATGGTTCTCAATTTCAGGCAACGGAACCTTTTGGTCTGCCACCCGATGCGTTCCTGTACGAAAAAAGCCGGCGATCCATCCATCAGAAGGATTAAAATAACCAGAATCGGCAAAAGCCAGGAAAGCACCAATAAAAGCATCACGAGAGATAAACCAATATCCAAACCTCTCTTGAGTACATAATTACCCGGGGTAAATCGTTTACCGGCGGGGGGAGTCCGGAGATTGGACCAACTGATTGGGTAGCGATAGTAATTCATCCTTTGGGATTGCATGAAATAATGAAAAGAAAAGAGCAATAAATACGACCCCGCGCTGCCGCTCCAGCACTCCCTCAATAAATGCATAGAGAGTGATCGCCGACACGATAAAGAGCAATGCTTGACCAGTTCCCAGGCGAATGGCCAGCTGCCAAGCCTGCAGCAAAATCAAGATCCATAAAATGGGGCCGGCTACTCCGACTTGCAGCCACAGTTCCAAAAACTGATTGTGAAGATTATAGTCCAAATATCCTCGATCTCCCAGGTTAGGGTTACCATGATATAAATTATACTTTCGGATAAGATCGTTGATTTCATGCTGAGCATCTCCGACACCAACACCTGTAAGTACATTTGTGGACTCCGAGATCAACTCCCAGCCAAACTTGAGCAAAACCAATCGAATTGTGATGCCATTAAATGGCGTATTCCATTCAAAGCGTTCTAGCCTGAGTACTTCAAAATCAGCGTCCAAAAGTTTTTCAAAGCGCTTTTTAACAAAGCCAAGCCCCAACACACCGACAACCAATACCCCAATTCCCAGCCCCATGATCAACACGTGCCCGGGAGCTTTCCCACTTCGCTGCCAAACTCGCCATACAACAAATAGCCAATAACCAACGGTCAATACAATGAATAGCTTAGAGGACAGCAGTAAGATCGCAGCAAAAAGACTTAATAGTACCAGCGAACGCCACCAAAACCAGCGGAAAAACAGATGGTTGACACGAAAAACCAGGTAGTCCATAAACACCAAAGCGCTGAAAACGTATAGAGAAAAATAGACGGCATTGAAATGGTCTAATGGCCAGCCAAAACTGTGGTAAAAGAAAACGATGGGATCGCGGTAGGTCCCGTACCGCACGACGGCATTTCCGATACAATACCAGAAGGCGACAAAACAACCGATGATCAAGGCAATCATTACATGGTGGAGGCATTGTTTGGTCAGTTTCTTATCCATTGCTATAAAAACAGGTATCCCCAACAGAGCAGCCTTTTTTTCCAAGATAAAAAAGCCACTGTTCAAGTCCGCAGTCCAGGTTAGGGATAACAAGTGGATGAAATACAAGAGCACGAAAGCAAAAACCCAACTCCGGGACCATAGCAGCCGAAAGCGGCTCCAGAGATCACCTTGGAGTAATACACTCAATACGTAAATCAATGAAAAAGCGGAGCTAAGCCGATGAGAAAAACATAGACTAAAGATGATTAGCGCTAACAATAACCCACTGCCATTGATCTGTTCTCCCGAAGTATTGATCCTTTTTGTCATTACAATTTTTTCTGAGGCAATGTTTGAAACCGACGGCTTCCCGAGGTTTTCAGAGAGGATGCAGCAATTGAAGCACTACGATCTTTTAAAATACTTGAGAAATGAGCCTCATATTGGTCTACGATGACCTCCCAATTGTATTCATTTTGAATTTTTTTATAATTGGTATTGATCCACTGATCTTTGGCCGGAGCCCATTGCTCTTCCCGAATGGCCAAGTGAATATCCTTGGCACTATGAAAGTAAAATGCTTCTTCCCCCAGCACAGCGCGATTGAAAGGGTTATCATGTGCACCGATAACAACCCGGCAAGCCATTGCTTCCAGCAATGAGGGATTTGTCCCTCCCACTGAGTGTCCATGGAAGTAGAGTTTTGCAAAATGGCGAAGCGAATTAAGGATGGCCAAATCGAAAATGCCCCCGAGGAAAAGGAGGTTGCTAGCATGTTGGTATCGTTGTTTCAACTGTCGACCAAACGAAGTATCAAGAGAACCCACTAAGACCAATGGTCCGGAGTGTCCACTTTCCAAATATCCCTTAATGATCATTTCAAGATTGTTTTCCGGCACAAATCGAGAGATGACCAAAAAGTACTGATGAGGTTTCAAGGCGTACTCTTCAAGAAATTTGACATCCACCGGAAACTCGGAAATCGCACCGTAGGGAATAAACTTTGAACGCTGATCGTACCGCACCGATAAATACTCCTGAATAACAATAGAATCAGCAATCAATGAATCTCCGAAGGTAGCCGCCCATCGCTCCATTTTGAGCAAGAACCGACGAATCAACGGAGAATATTTGGTCCGTTTCCATTCCAAGCCATCCATGTGGATGATGTTGTGGCAATTGCTGGGCCAAAGCCGGTGGAAGACCACACTGCTGGTATAGCCAAGTTGGAGTAAGAGATCAAAATTTCTTTTCCGGGCATCCAATAAACAGTTGAAATCATAGACAAATTGACCAAAACTGCCCAGCTTATGTTCGGGGTCGTACTGATGGATAAGTCGAACTCCTTTCCACTCTTTCTCCCGATAAGGATGCAGGGAAGAGTTGTATACCCACACCTGATGCCCCCTTTCCACCAGCGCGACGGAAAGGTATTCTGCAAACTGTTCGAAACCTCCATAGTGATTGGGAATACCTCGACATCCCAGAATGCCGATTCTAAGCGATTGATTGGTTGATTGATTCATCATAACTTTGTCCGTGCAATTCTTAATTCTTGGCTGTCGCACTGCCGAATAATGCATTTTTAATCTTGACAGCCGGATCATAGACCCGGGCCAGAAACCGTTTTATGAACTGATCATCATCGACATGCCAATCCGTTGTTCTCTTCTTCTCGATGTGTCTCAGATGTTTTGTATAAGCATAGGAAGCGATCGAAGTTCGATATTGCCCGGGGGGAAACCGAATGTTCTTGTAGCCGTGCAGCGTGAAATTTCTCGTTTGCTGGATGATCATTCGGTTGAAGGGTACCCCCAGTGATTTCTTTTCACCGGTTCGCAAATCCTGCAATTCCAGGTGTCCGCCGTATTCCGGTTGCCAATCGGGGTTTAGGTACAGAAGTAAATTCAGATTGCGAAACCAAAACTTTTGCAGGGGGTGGTAATTAAAATCCAGGTGCATATCGAGGAAACTATCCTGTTTTCCCTGATGAATTCCTCCCCCATGAAATTTTGTATCGATAAAGACTTCTTCATTGGTAATGAAACAGAGAAAGTCATGAAAACGATCAGAAGTAAGGTCTTCATAAAGCTCCTTACACTCGACTGACAACTGCCAAAACTTCGATTTCTCAAACTTGTTCTTAGCGAAGACATAATCTCTGCTTTTGGTATCAATCTTTGGCAAGTTGCCGTATAGGGCCTCTATTTTTTCCTGCTCACAAAATTCGTCGATGATTAGATGGGGAAATGGCTTTGCCAGGTGATAGTCCATCCTTAGTCTTTCTGAATTGCTCTCCAAGTAATCAAATCGAATCATAATCGTTCTTTTTCAATGACTTATAATAAGCGGATAAGGTAGTTTGAGCTGCATTTTGCCAGTTATAACGCTCTTCTATCTGCTGTGCTAGACTTGGATTCCACGGCGCTTCAAAGGCCTTGTTAATGGCCAATTGGATAGAAGTCGGGTCCGCAGGGTTGCAATACCACGCATCCTTTTTGAAATATTCCGGAGCGTCTCCCCGATCCGTCACCACTACATTGCACCCCATTCTTGCAGATTCCAGGCTTGAAAGTCCGGTAGTTTCAAACCAACTGGGCAACACATGAACTTTACTTCGTTGGTACAATTCGCGAAGTTCCTCATCAGAAACATAACCCGTAAAGTGCACATTTGGGCCAGCTATTTCCCGGCATTTACGGTAATAACTTCGCTGGTTATTAGCCGGTCGCCCTACCAGGTACAATTTCAGAGGAGTATCGTTTACCGCCCGAATCAGATTGAGCTGATTTTTCCTTCCTTCGATCCGCGCCACACATAAGACCAGGTCTCGCTTGCCATTTGATGCAGGGCGAAAACGGTTGAGCGCCACTCCATTTGGGACAACCATATATTCCTGTTCAATTCCAAAATCCGTTTTCAAACGCCGATATTCACTCTCCGAATTCGGTAACAAAAAGGAGGCCTTCCGCAGTATATGGCGGATGGAGCCGGCGTGACCACGCCAGAAAAAATCGCGAGAACTGACTTTTTCACCTAGCAGCAAATATTTTCCGACAGTCTTCACGTATTCGATTGAATTGCGGGGAAGCCATCTTGCCAACAACCCCAAAATATCCTTTCGGTAACGACGATCGTACTCATCATAAAGACAATATACAGTCGATAATACAAAGGGAAGACCTGTTCGCTTGATGTGCCCTAAGATGTCTTCCGGGTCGATGATGTTGAAGAAATGCATTAAATCATAATCTTCATACACGATAGAAGTCGGGTTCACATCGACGGCGACCTCCAACTGCCGAAGTGCCGAAGCCGTCTGTAGTATCTGAGTAGTATCACCTCCGGGGTAACTTAACAGATCCGGGCGGGCGATCATCAGGACCTTGAGTTGCTTCATCTACGGAAACCGTTGTTTATTGAACTCCGGGAATACCGGTATGAACACAATGATCCACATGAGGTATTCATAGATATTGGTTAAATAACTACCGGTGAACTGGTAAATGAACACAAAAGTGAACAATAGCAGCCGGTAAAAATTTTCGTAGACTTTAGTATAAAGGAATAAAATGATCTGTGCGAGCAATCGAACTAATACCCCCAAGATACCAAAAGTTGCCAAAGTTTCTGCAAGCACATTTGGAATTCTCACTAAATCCGCCCATTTCCCATCGTAATTGTAGTAGTCTACAATGATTTCGTGGCCGATGATCTTAACTTGCCCCAGGCCGGCGCCAAACAGGTAATCAGTCTTTTCGAGGATGCGCCAGGCCAGTAAAAATGCCTCCCAGGTGCGGCCGTTAGCAGAGCTGTCATGCCCTTGCAACACCTTGCCAGCCCGGTCTACGATCGGATTGTCGGGAAAAAGACCGACGGCCAGATACACCGCCAATGTGAAGCCCAAAAAGAGGTATAAAAAAGTAAAAAAAGCCCGCTTGTGCTTTACTAACCACTTGAAATGCAAACCTAAAACCAATAAAGTAGCCAAAACCAGTCCTCCAAGGACTCCAAATGATAAAGACAAAAGCAGTGAAACCGTCAATAAAGAAAGCGCCAAGAAATCCTGCAACCGACCATTGATCACCACCGATGCAAAAAAATAAAGGAAAACCGGTACGAGCAAAAAGGCATAAAAAGAAGGTTCATAAACCAACATTTTCAAGCGTGGAATAATGGGCAGGGCCCGGTGGATCGGTTCATAAGACCAGAAAACCTCCCTGGCAAACGCAATCGGTGAAACGCAAATAGCAATTAATGTCAAGAAAGCATTCGCAACAACAATGTCCTTAAAATAGGTTCTGAAATTCAAATGTTGTTCAACTACTTGGTAATAGACCCAAATGGAAAACAATACCACGCTGGAAAACAAGATATAAGACTTCAAATAGACGGCCATATCCGCCCCTGCTCTCTGGTGAAAGTAAGCAAATACGAGCGAAAAAGCACCGTAAACAAACAATGGTTTCCAACGGCCCTTGCGCAACAAAACCCAGACAAATAAAGGGGTCAAAAGCGTTGTATATAATAAGCCCAGTGGTAGCAAAAAGGTGTTGAAAAATACAAAGCCAATGACTAAGGCGGATACTGGTGTAAATTCAACGGCTGAGGCAAAAGGTCTGGACATAAGGATATTGTCGTATGATGGCAATTGAGCAGTAAAATAGGGTTTGATTTAAGAAATTAATGCCGTTTATTGACAAAACTGATATATTTTCACGAAAAACAGTCGTACACTCATGAGCCAAGACCTCAATCAAAGTCAGGCCCTAAGTTGGGAAGACCTTCGGCAACATGGCATCAGTATTCTTAAAGTCTTCCACGGTCTTATTTCTTTCTTTTATGACCAGGTGATGAGAAGACACTTCCCATTGGCAACGGTATTTATGGCTATTGCAGCTGCGGTCTCCATTGGTTTGCTTTACCAAAAATCTCAAACCTACGAAGTCAATACTACCTTTGTTTACGGAGATCTCCACCCCAAAATTTTTGGAGATATGATCGGCAAACTGAATGCCATTATCAATTATGGCCAAATTGATAGAGCAGCTGCTTTAACCGGTCTGACGTCTAACCAAGTCCAGAAAGTACTTAAAGTCGAGGTTGCCGATACGCGTGGAAGATCCCTGGTAAAGAACTATACCCTGGGCAAAGAGCCCATATTAATCACCGTTCAATTATCTGATTATATGTCGGAAGACAGCTTGCAAGAGGCGGTTGCATTTTATTTAAACAACAATCCATTCACAGCAGAAAGAGCAGACTTAAAGAAACGCCTTTGGCAGGAAGAACTTCAATATGCAGATCAAAAAATAAAAACAATCGACTCCTTGCTCAACAAATTGTACTCGGATAAAGCCAATAGTCCCATTGACCAGAACCGCGTCACCATCGAAAATGCGGAAGGCAAGAACGCCTACGAACTGCTGAGTTTTTCGCGGGAACTGCTGCAGCGGAAAGCCGAATTGGAAAACCAATTGGCGAACCCCGACAACGTCTTTGCCATTGATAATTTCTTGATACTACCCAGAGAACAATTCAGTCCGGGTTCGGTCATTAAACACGGAATCACGGGGGCCATTGTTGGTTTTCTTTTGGCAACTCTCATCGTTTTTTGGCGCAAAGTCATCCTTCCTCAACTATGAAAAGAGTAGGCATACTCATTCTAAATTTCAATTCTTACGATGAAACCATTCGTTATGTCTCGAATCTACGATCTCAACAAGATGTCGAGCTTTCCATTCTGATTGTCGACAATTGTTCTCCGAATGGCTCCTATCAGATTTTATTGGAAACGTATGCGTCTACTCCTGATGTAACAGTCATCCAAAGCAGGTACAATGGTGGTTATGCGTATGGCAACAATTTTGGGCTCGATCATTGGGCGAATGAACCGCTGGACTATATCCTTTTGTCAAATAACGACATCATTCTGGACGATGACCATTTGTTGGCAATCTTAGTTCGCGAACACCAAATGCTTGAGCATCCAGGATTTATTGCTCCTCGCATGTTTGTGAACGGGCGGGAATATCAAAAACATCAGGCCTGGAAATTGCCGACGATTTTAGACAGTTATTTTCTTTCAACCAGGATCACTTTTGGCATCGCCAAATGGTTGGGCTGGTCCAATAGTTATAATTTTCCAACCGAAGACGACACAAATCAGCCGGTGGATTGTCTTAATGGATCTTTCTTTCTTGCCGAAAAAATGCTTTTTTACGAATTGGGGAAGTTGGACGAACACACATTTTTGTACATGGAAGAATCCATATTAGGTCAAAAAATCAAAGCCAGTCCCTACCAGAATTACCTCATCAGATCCATACACTTTCACCACAACCTCGGCACTACTACCAACCAAATATTTTCGAGGATCACCCTTCAATCCTATTGGTTACAGAGTACTCTTTACTACCATCGCTCCTATAATGGGCTACGCTTTTGGGCTGCGCTCCCACTTTACCTGCTCTTCCTGCTGTGGATTCCGGAAACCTGGTTACTGACTGTTTTCAAAAAATTATTAAACCGCTAAGGAAGGTCTACGTATACGTTCTTTGACGGGCAAGTCCAATGGCGGAATTTGTACTTTGATCCCGTTCGAACTTTCCAATTGCCATCCGCCTGACAAAAAACAGAACGGTGCTGTATTGCTACAATTGCGGTAGAAGCTATAGCAGCAATAGAAACCATAGAAACCATAGCAGCAATAGTAACCATAGTAACCACAGCCACAATTTAAATACATTACTCAAGAAAATAGACACAAATTGAAGAATCCATTCGCAAATAGGTCTATCCTTTACAAAAAAGCAATTCGCATAATTTTTGTATTATCTTTTTGCAACTCTTGCATTCACGCAAACGCTTTAGTAGACCTTTCGAAAGACTTTTTGAAGCAGCTGCGATCCAGACAAGATGCATCGGACATCGTTCGTCAATACGCTGCATTGCAGTTTCAAGACCTGGTGAACAACCTTCCCGATCGGCCGGAAAAACTGGCATTCTGGATCAATACTTACAATGCTTTTGTCATCTACTTACTAAGGGAAGACCCTTCCAGATTTGACAATCGTGGACAATTTTTTTCCGGAAAGCAAATAGACATTGCTGGCATACTTTTCAGTCTGGATGACATCGAACATGGCATTATTCGCGACGCTAGGATCAAATGGAGCCTGGGATACCTCAAAAAATGGTTCGTACCAAATCACATCCGCCAGTTGAGCATTAAGGTGAGGGAAAGCAGGGTTCACTTCGCCTTAAACTGCGGTGCGCGAAGTTGTCCGCCCGTAGCCATTTACGACGGGGCGACCATTTTTGATCAACTGGACAAGGGAAGCCGACGATATTTGCGGGACGTTACTAAAGTGGTTGGCAATACGGTTAATACCACTCCCCTGCTGAGTTGGTTCCGGGCCGACTTCAATGGAAAGAAGGGTATTAGGAAGATGCTGCAAGAATACAATCTGGTGGATTCCGGAAAAAATTATCAACTCCAATTCCGTCGATATGATTGGAGCTTAATGATCGGTGCATTCATCGACCTTTAGAAGGCTTCGCCCACGGTCAGGTAGTATCCGGGCTCGTTGCTTCCCAGTCCTAGATCGAATCGCAACTGTATTCGTTCATCGGGGTCGAGCAGAAACCTTACACCTGCTCCGTAGTTGATATGGTATCCACCGTGCAATAGATGTCGGTATTCCTGCGAAACCCGGCCGTAGCTGGTAAAAACACTTCCGCGAAATCTTCCAAGGAGTGGGAATCGGAATTCTCCCTGAAATAATAATAGGTTATAATCTCGATATCGACCCTCGACAATGCCTCTTCCTCTTTTGGCTCCGCCTAGAAGCAACAACTCCTGAAAGGGAGGATCACCGTACATCCGCCCCGAGAAAAGATTTAGGGCAAGGACTTTTTGCTCTCCGATCGGAATGTATTTGATAACATCGACCGAAAAGCGCTGGAAGCTATATTGGCTTCCCAACTGATGCCCATTGTGCTCCAAGCTGAAGGTAACCAAGGAACCCATTCTGGGTAAATTAATGTCGTCTCTGGAATCATATCGCAGCATCGCTCCGATGGTAGAGATGATTCCTCCTTCCGTTCCGGTTTCCGTTCCTTGCTCTAGATGGCCGTGTTCTTCGAAAGCATATATGTTGTAGTAGTCAAATTTATAAGACAATCCGGCTCGCCAATCCGGTGCTACTTGCTTCAATAGGTGCAACCTGAACCGGGGAAAGCGAACGGAATAGGTCTCTTCCTCTCCGAATCGGGTGTCGTTGCCGATGCCGTAATAAAAATAGAAGTAGTCGTAATAACCGATTTCACCGAAAATTTCCGTGCGATTTTGATGCAAAAAGTATTGGTAGAAACCGTACATCAGGATTTGTTTATTGAGCGTGTAGGCGCCTCCCACCTGCCATTGGGAGGGCCGGCTACTGGCTTTTAGCCCCGGGTAATAGTTGTAAATGGTAGCTACACCAAAACCCAACCTCGTTTCCGGGAAGTAGAAAAGAATGGGATAGAAAGCAGCAAAGGCTTCTTTTCGGATTTCGAGAGAATCTCTTTCTATTGGTTTTATTTGGCCGGAGAGACATGGTTTCGCAATGAATAAGCAGCAGAAAAGTAGTAGTGGGACAATCCAGGATCGCTTCATGAGGAAATGGTTAATTGAAGGTGGCAAAATGGTTTTACCGGCAGAAGCCATCCGGTGTTTCTCTTTTGTGGCGAAATGTTTAACCCTCGAAAAAGATTTCAGATTATTCCGGCACTTCCTCCTCATTGGGGCCGAAAATGTTGGTATTATTGCCCATGATGCCGGAGGTTATTGCCAAGTGTGGGTGTTTCCTACTCGAGCAGCTCAACTCTGGTATGGATCAAATTGTTAGGACAGTAAACCCAATTTTATGAATCTAATACAAAGCATTTTCAGATATCGCTGCCCGAGGTGCCGGTCCACCAAAATGTTTCAAGAGCCTTTTATGATCAAAGATCCCCTGAAAATGCACAAGAATTGTTCGGTGTGCGGTCAGGACTTCGAACCAGAACCCGGATTCTACTATGGTGCGATGTTCCTGTCCTATGGAGTGGGTGTTCTATATATTTTCGCTCCCGCGCTACTCCTTAAATTTGGATTTGGGTGGAGTGTCAACGCAACCATGCTATTTGTTATCTTACTCGGTGCTCTTACCTATTTCCGACTGATGCGAACCGCTCGATCGCTGTGGATTCACATTGTTGTAAAATACGATGAGCAATATAAGACGACCTAATTCTCCAAATAGATCACGGGGGCATTGATGTTATAAAAGGTAAAGGCCCATTTATCTGCCTGCTCTTCAATAATCTTAGAGGTCGGCTTACCCGCTCCGTGACCCGCATTCGTTTCAATTCTGATCAAAGCCGGCTTTCCACAAGATTGCACCTCCTGCAGTTTTGCGGCATATTTAAAAGAATGGGCCGGAACAACCCGATCATCGTGATCACCAGTGGTAACCAGAGTAGCTGGATAACAACCTGCTGCATCCAAATTGTGGTAAGGAGAATACCCCTTCAGATATTCGTACATCTCCGGACTGTCATCAGCAGTACCATAATCGTAGGCCCAACCTGCTCCGGCAGTAAACTGGTGGTATCGAAGCATATCCAATACTCCTACCGCAGGTAAGGCCACTTTCATCAGATCCGGCCGTTGAGTCATCACTGCCCCCACCAGCAATCCTCCGTTAGAGCCACCGGAAATTGCCAAATTTTCAGATGAGGTGTATTTATTCTCAATCAGGTACTCCGCCGCTGCGATAAAATCATCAAAGACGTTTTGCTTGTTCATCTTGGTACCGGCCTTGTGCCACTGTTCGCCGTATTCCCCTCCACCCCGTAAATTGGGCACGGCATAAACGCCACCGTTTTCCAACCAGATGATATTGGAAACACTGAATCCGGGAGTGAGGCTAATACTAAATCCGCCGTAACCATACAGCATGGCGGGGTTGTTTCCATTCCTTTCTAACCCCTTCTTATAGGTGATGATCATGGGGACGCGTGTCCCATCCTTTGATTCGTAAAATACCTGTTCGGAAACGTAGTCATCCGGATTGAACTGAACCGCCGATTCTTTATAAACGGAAGAAGCACCGGTATTGACGTCGAAATTGTAGATGGTAGCCGGAGTGGTGTAACTTGTGTACATGAAGTAAATCTGCTCCTCCTCCCAGCGCCCACCAAATTGACTGACGGATCCTTTGCCCGGTAGCGCTACCTTTCGAATCAACTTTCCATTGAGATCGTACTGTTCAATAAGTGAGGTTGCGTCTTTCAAGTACTCCGCAAAAAGATATCCTCCTCCGGTGTTAACACTCAGGGGTTCAGATCGTTCAGGAATAACATCCACCCAATTTTGTGGTCTTGGATCCGCTGCATCCACCTTCACCAGACGACCGTTCGGGGCATCCAGATGCGTGAATATAAATAATGCCGAGCCCTCACTATGGACAACGTCATGATTATTCTCAAAGTCTTCAATGATCGGCACAATGGGGGCATCGTCTGTCATCAGGTCCTTCACATACAATTCGTTACCGGTAGTTGCTACGGCAGCAGAAATAACCAACCAACGTTGGTCCTCGGTTACCTGGGCAAAAATGTACCGCCGAGGAGTAGCCTCTCCCCCAAATACCAATTTATCCTTGCTCTGTGGTTGCCCTAACTGGTGGTAATACAACTTGTGATACTGGGTCTTCCCCGACAATGCACTACCTTCTTCCGGCTTGTCATAAGAACTGTAGAAGAAACCATCCTGACCTTTCCAGGCAACTCCGCTAAATTTGACATCCTTCAACGTGTCTTCGATGACCTGCCGGCTTTCCGCATCAATGACAATGATCTTTCGCCAGTCTGACCCTCCTTCGGATATGAGGTATGCAGCCTTTTTCCCATCTTTGGTAAAGCTAATCCCCGACAATGAGGTGGTACCGTCTTCTGAAAATTGATTGGGATCGAGGAATACCTCTGGATCACCATCCCCCTTTTGTCGATAAACCACATATTGATTTTGGAGTCCGTCATTTTTGTAGAAGTAGGTGTAACTACCTCGTTTGAAGGGGGCACTGAATTTTTCGTAGTTCCAGAGCTCTTCCAGGCGCTGGCGAATTTTTTCGCGGTACGGAATGTTCTCCAAAAATCCAAAAGTAATGTCGTTCTGAGCCTTCACCCATTGCTTTACGTCATCGGCGCGGTCGTCTTCCAGCCAGCGATACGGGTCGGCCAGGGTTTGACCATGATATTCGTCAACATGTTCAACGGTTTTCGTATCGGGATAACTCACTTTCATTGCTTTATCATTAGTGGAATCAGAGGAAACTTGTTCTGCATTTTGGCAATACATCATAGTGAGTGCTATTGCAGGAACGATAAGTGTCCGAAATTTCATTTGTTTAAAATTTGGTATTAAAATGGCCAGTACACCGGATCAAACCAGCATTAACAGTCCTACAGCGTTAAAGAAAATGAAAAAATTGGGATTTTCTCGGAATTATTGTCATTATTGAAGTAATTATTCTGCAAATCCCGTCGGGTATCGATTGTTGAGGAATAAATAGGAAAAGAAAGATTACAAGGACTTTAGACGAACATTCCATGCAGCATAGAAGAATCCTGGATCACTTTGACGTAAAGGATGAATTGATTGAAGACTGGCGGCTGTACATCGGTCCTAAATCGGACTATTACATCAAGGAATGGCTAAAAGTCAGGACGGGCCACATCTTTTCATTTAATGTATCAGCGTTTTTTTTTGGCATTTTCTGGCTGCTCTACCGAAAAATGTACCAACCGGCAGTCCTTTACCTTTCCATTTTTTTTGCGGAGGGTTTCATAGAAACTGTTTTTTTTAACTATCAGCGGATATATATACATCCTCTTTATTGGAATATTGGCCGATTGTTGGTTTTTTCAATGTTGCTTGGGCTACTTGGCAACTGGATTTTTTACAACTATTCACAAGTGCAGATCACCATGATTAAGGAGCGCTTTCCAAAAAATTACCAGCCCAAACTCTCCTCTAAGGGAGGCACTTCTTTTATGCCCATTTTGGGTTTGATTTCCTTTGTTTTCCTTTCTTACCTCTTACAACTGTATTTATTGCACTTTCAAATGAGATAAGGTTTGGGTAACCACTAAAATTGGTGGAAAAGTCTAAATTAGTTCCTACTTTAATGAGAATAGACTAAAACCAAGCATTTATGAAACATTGTTTCACTATTTTATCTTACTTCTTACTGTTAGGGCCAACCCTTTGGGCACAGGTCGAAACAGCACCGGATCGCTACCGGGGAGATGGGCCCCACCAGCAGTTGATCATCCGAGGAATCACCCTGATCAATGGAGATGGATCACCTCCCAGGGGCCCCGTAGACATTGTAGTGGAAGAAAACATCATCAAGAATATTGTCAATGTCGGTTACCCCGGCGTTCCAATCAAGGAAAAAAGTCGACCGGTCCTGCAAGCGGGCGGCAAAGAATTGGATTGCGAAGGTATGTACTTGATGCCGGGTCTGGTGGATATGCACGGGCACATCGGTGGATTGAGTCAGGGGGCTGACGCAGAATACGTCTTTAAATTGTGGTTGTCTCACGGAATCACGACCGTTAGAGACCCCGCTTGTGGCAATTCGCTGGATTGGGTACTGGACCAAAAAAAGCGAAGTGCAAAAAACGAAATCACTGCACCTCGTATTCTTGCTTATACCGCCTTCGGACAGGGGGCTTCTGCCCCGATCAGCACATCGGAACTAGCCCGTGAATGGGTACGCGAAAATGCAAAAAAAGGGGCCGACGGTATAAAGTTTTTTGGAGCAGAGCCCGAAATTATGTCGGCCGCTCTTAATGAGAATAAAAAGTTGGGACTGCGTTCTGCGTGCCACCACGCTCAGCTTAGTGTAGCTCGATGGAATGTATTGCATTCCGCACGGGCAGGTCTTACTTCCATGGAACACTGGTATGGACTTCCGGAAGCGCTCTTCACCAACCGTCGTGTACAAGATTATCCACTTGACTATAACTATAATAATGAACAACACCGTTTCGGACAAGCGGGGCGATTATGGAAACAAGCAGCCAAGCCTTATTCCGAACATTGGAACAATGTGATGGAAGAACTAATCGAGTTGGATTTTACGCTCGACCCTACCCTGAATATTTACGAAGCCAGTCGCGATCTGATGCGAGCTCGTAGAGCAGAATGGCACGAAGATTATACCATGCCCAAGCTATGGCGATTTTATCAACCCAGTAAGATTTCTCATGGATCCTATTGGCATTACTGGAGTACGGAAGATGAAGTCGAATGGAAGAAAAACTATCAACTGTGGATGACCTTTCTCAATGAATACAAGAATCGGGGTGGTCGAGTTACTGCAGGCTCGGATTCCGGTTTCATTTTTCAACTCTATGGCTTTGCCTACATACGTGAGCTGGAACTATTGCGAGAAGCGGGGTTCCACCCACTCGAAGTCATTCAGTCCGCCACGTTGAATGGAGCCGAGGCATTGGGAATGGCCGATAAGATTGGTTCGATCCAGGTGGGCAAATATGCTGATTTTGTAATTGTAGAAGAGAACCCACTGCAAAATTTGAAAGTTTTATACGGTACTGGTGCCATTAAATTGACTGATGACAATGAAGTCGTTAGGACCAAGGGCATCAAGTACACCATCAAAGATGGAGTGATCTTCGATGCTGAGCAGTTATTAGCCGATGTTAAAAAACTGGTAGATGATGCGAAAGCGGAGGAAGGCTTTGAACTACTGCAACCGGGCATACAGCCAAAAAAACCATAAGAATAGACATGAAAAATCATCTCAAATACTCCCTAATCTTGGCCCTATGCCTCATTATTGGGCCGACATACGCTCAAAACCCCAAAGACGTCGCCGTGATCAAACAGGCGATGCAAGAACAACAGGAAGCTTGGAACGCGGGCGATATTCCCAAGTTCATGGAACATTACTGGAAATCGGATAATCTTCAATTCATCGGTGGCAACGGCCCTACCTACGGTTGGCAAGAGACCCTGGATAATTATCGCAAGCGTTACCCAAATCCTACGGCAATGGGAAAATTGGAATTCACGATCATCAAGATTGATCAGCGAAGTAAGAAAGTTTACAGTTTGCTGGGTAAATTCCACCTAACGCGAACCATCGGTGACCTGGAAGGGCACTTCCTACTCATTTGGAAGAAAATCAAAGGCAAATGGGTTATTCAGGCGGATTGTACGGCACCTGCCGGTTGACCATTGAACGGTAGCTTTTGGAAGAGTAGTCAAGTCCTCTAAAAGCTGCCGTCTTACTTGAATTTTCAAGGTTTTTTTGGTATTTTCGTAGATAAAACTATTGATAAGTAACCCCTGGCTGACACCGAATCAGCCATAGATTAAAAAACCAAATCCTAAGCAAAAACATGCCTACCATTCAGGATAGTAAACTGGTACGTTTACTAAGGATGTTATCGATTGGTGACAACCCAAAAAGTGACGATCAAATAAAAGAGTTCAGACGCTGGCTAGAGTCTCCTTGGAGCAATACCAATCGGAATGTCAGCAAGTTATTCAAGCTATTGATACCGTATCATCCACACTTTGATGATCCGCTGCTAACCAGGGAATGGATATCCAAAAAAATTTTCAATGCCGCGAAAGATAAACAGACCAGGAACCTGATGGTCTCACTAGCTCGACAGGTTGAAAAATTCCTAATCCACAGTGAATTACAGGCCGACCATCAATTACAACATCGACTCCTGACCAAGATCAATCTGGAACGAGGTGCATTTGAAAAAGGCTTGGAAATGATACAGTCGGAAATAAAAACCGTATCTGCCTTCCGACCAACCGGAAGTAGCAAATGCCTGGATCTGTTTCAATTGGGTAAGGCCCTTTTTGGGGAACCTCATGGCATATTCAGAAATCAGCCCGGTGGGCAACAACTCCGGGAATTGGGCCACAACCTGGACCAATTCTACGCGCTCAATCTCGGTTACATCTTGACCGAGAAGATGAACCGGACCAATATCATGAATACCCAAGAGTCGAATTCCTTCTATTTTCAAATCCAGTATCTGCAAGCCCTGTCCGAAAAATATGACAATCCGGCTCTTTCCCTGTATGCCGCAAAACTACAAGGGGATTTGGATTTTCAAACCTTCAAACAACGTTTCTTAACGGTCCGGCCGCAACTGGATATCATCACGCAAAGAAACTTTCTACTCCTCTTGATCAATGAGGCGCTAGCGCTTAGATTCAAGGGAAATACTCAAATTACAAAGGACATATTTGAGCTTTACAAGATCGGAATTCAGACAAAGTCGCTATTTCACTATGGTTATTTAACAGAAAGAACGTTTTTTAATACCATCATTTCCAGTACGCTTGCCGGAGAACTTGAATTTGCACAGAATTTCGCGACGAATTACCTACCGTATCTGACGAAGGAATTCCAAAAAGATGCTGGCATTTGGGCAGAAGCATACTTGCTCCGGAACCGTTCCCAGTACGAAGCTAGCATTAGTCTGATGGTCAATCACACGTTTACCACCTTTGCATTCAACCTACTGGGCAGGATACTCTGTTTGAAATCTTACTTTGATCTATATCAAGCAGACCAAAGCTACTTTCAATTTCTAACGAATTACACCGAGTCTTTTGAGAAATGGTTGCGGCGGGAACAGATGCTGTCCCAGGAACGAAAATTGGCGCACTTGAATTTTATCAAATATGTAAAAAGAATCATCCGGGTAGAAACTGAGGAACGGAATTTCCAGGAAAAATTCCAAGCCATAGCCGAGGAACTTTCCCTGGAAAAGGCAATTATTTCCAAGCAGTGGCTGGAGGAAATACTGCAGGGAGGAAAAACGGTCAGTCGCTCATAATATCCTCCGTGATCACTGGACTGATCAGCGGCAAGTTAAGCTGCATTCCGGTCATAATGCTAAGGTTTTTATTCCTGCCGTTGCAGGAGGGGTTGTGTAAATAAATCACCAATCATGTATGCTTTAGGCCTTGACGGCTACGACCATATCACTGATCTTGCGGAAGCAAAGCCTGGATTCCGTAATGTTGAAGCCGGCAGAGGCGATGGCATACTCGAATTCTTCTGGAGTGTGCGTCCAATAGGTACCATTCGCCTGGTACTTGCTGATTTGTTGGTTTTGATGACTAATCTCCCGGCCTTCTTTCATGATATGCAAGGTCTGTCTCAGGCCGTATTTTTTTACCATCTGCCAGCCGATGGCCATTTGCCATTCCCTAACCTTTACCATTCGTCCCGGATCGACGAATATGCCATAGCCCCCCGGCTTTAACCAACTGTGAATCGCTTTTAGCAATTGCTCAGGTTGGGAGAAGGTGTACAAAGAGTGGATGCACAGACATCCTTGCAAAGACTCTGGTTCTATCTGCAGCTCATCAACCGAGACATTCCAGATTTCCAGATTAGATAGATGCCTTTCTTGTTTTTTCACCTCGGTTACCGAACACATCCCCTCATCACGGTCCACATGGATCACTTGTGCTTGGGGAAAGATCGCAGCGATTGCAGTGGAGTAATTTCCGGTACCCGCACCGATGTCTGCGATCCGATCCCCCGCTGAAATTGACCACTTCTTAGCTCGATCTAGCACTTCTTGCTGCAACTGCTGATAAAAGGGGTTGAAACGCATCAACATATCGTATTTCCGAGCGTATCGATTCCAATCGACGTTTATCACCTTGGTCATTGTCAATTGTTTTTATTCATGTCTTGAATCATTTCACGATACCGCTCCACTTCCTCCTCCTCACAAGGAGGCATGCCCTTTTTCAGGACGACCTGCCGACTTTCTTCTTGTTCGGTCGCCAAAAGAATGATCTCATCTTCAATCCAATCGAGTACAATCGGTCCCGAAATGGTTTTAAATGCCAGCATTCGTTCGTAGAAGGCGGCATGTCTCTGTCTTACTGCAGTAATAATGTAAGGGCAGGATTCAACTTGTGAGCACAGATCTTGGATCCTAAACATCAGTAGTTGAGCAAACAACGATTTCCGCCCGGTTAATTCAGGCGCGACGGCAAATCTGCTCGACTCCAAAATGTAGTTTTCCAAACCGATCTTTCGGTGGGTATCCTGCCAAAATGATCGAATGCCTTCCGTTGCCGTCCAACCGTATCTGGGCGACCAAATGGAACTTCGAACACTGGCTACCGGTGCTCCTTCATACCAAATGAGGTGAACCCTCGAATTGGGCTTTAAGTCATAATCATCGAAGAACAACTCATCTTCATTCGCCGGAATGGCATCGATGTGGCGATAAGCGCGATACCTCAATCCGTAGGCTAGTTTCCTACTTTGCTCAGTGCGGCACAACTGTGCAGTAAAGCCCTTGACTTCAAATAACATTTCGGACTTGAAAGCAGCTTGGCTTTGGGGATGAAACATATTATTTCAGGTTTATTTGATAAAATGGTCAATAAATGCACGCTACGGGAATGGCCATCTCCCATTGATCGATACAACCAATTAGCAAACCGAAAATGGATGGCCTTCATCAAAAAAATGAGTTAAGCCTCCATTAGTGCCACCACCATGGAACACCTTAATGGCATTCTAAGAAATGAGTCAGTTGAATTGTTTACCTGCTTAAATGCCGGTACTTCTGGGTAAAAGATGCTTTCAGCTCGGGGTTGTCATCAACTTGGATGTTGTTGTTGTTGTGAGAATTTATCATTGGCTGTTGAAAGCGCTTGTAAGTAAAGGGTTATCAACGATTGTTGCAAGGACAATTAAATCTCTTTGTCAGGACAAAAAACCATCAAAAACGCAGGCAAAGATCAATAAATAACTGATAATCAAATATTTAAATAAAAAGGCTTGACATAAAAAAGGCTCCTCCATTTTGACCAGCAATTCACACGGTCGAATCAGCGTTAAAAGGTCTAATCACATAAAATTCACAAAAATGAAAACAGCGTTTTTTTTCTTTCTCGTTCTTTGCTCCATCACCCAATTTGCGCAAGCACAGATTCTAGGCAATTATAAGCGGCTACGAACGGAAAGCAATTTTCAAACCCAAAACAACGTCAACCTTTCCAATCAATACCGGTCGGTCGCAAAAGCGGCAACGATCGAGGCGGATAACGCACTAAAAATCAGCATCAATGCGCTCTCTAATCAAAAGGCAACGGCCTATACCGCCATATTCAATGTTGTCCAGTTAGGGAAAACGGCGGAAGTAACCAATACTCGGATCAGCGGCCGGATCGAGTCCTTCATCAATGATCTTGAAACGCTCGGTTTGCAAGTGGAAGACATCTATGTAGATTTGGTCAATTTTCTACCGAAATACGAGTTTGACGTCAGCAAGAAATTGTTCTCTAAGAAGTCCTTTAAGGAAATCCCCATCGGTTTTGAATTGCAAAAAAATGTCCATATCCGATTTGATAGTCCGTCCCTTTTGGATAAAATCCTAACCGCGGCCGCAAAACAAGAGATCTACGATATCGTTAAGGTTGATTACTTTGTATCAAATCCAAAGGCGATCTACAGCGAATTGAGGCAGGCTGCCCTTGCTTACCTCGGACAAATCAAGGAACAATACACGGCTATCGGTATCGAATTGGACTCAGCCTATCTTATCACTGGTGAAAATGCGTGGGT
Source organism: Saprospiraceae bacterium (assembly GCA_028284395.1). Taxonomy (GTDB): domain Bacteria; phylum Bacteroidota; class Bacteroidia; order Chitinophagales; family Saprospiraceae; genus JANQRV01. The sequence goes on along the minus strand of JANQRV010000504.1, from coordinate 10,243 downwards.
GGCCTATCCCGGTGATCGCTACCAAAGTTACCAAGCATTCAGCGCTCAAAAGTTAACTGCCCAGGAAAGAGTCGATGCCAAAATCGACAAAGTAGATAAACCTGTTTCCAGATTTTATGATGCTATTGCTGGAAATGATTACGACATTGTCATCAACCCCGAAATCTTGGAACCAGCGGTTCAATACTCTTACAATTTGGTGGTCAAGTTTACTTTACCAGAGCGATTGCCTACCAAAACGGTCGAAACCAAAAAAGAATTTGTTTTAGTCACACCGGAAGGCGAGGTTAAAACTTTAAAGATTGAATAAGGTGTCCTGTTGTGGTAGAACTTTAATAAATTGCCGGTTAACAAAACAGAAGTCATCGAATGCAGTCGTCAAAGGCCCCACAATCTCCCACTTGGATCGGGATTATTTCCATCATTTTACCGAGCTTGATCTTCGTAATGAATCCGCAGAAACTTTGGACACAGTCCCTACCAAAAAAAATAAAATTACCGTCGAAGCTGATAGAAGTTTCAGGTCTTTATCTCGCAGGTTCAGATAGTCTTTGGTGGCACAATGACAGTGGCGATCGCCCCTCACTTTTCCTTACCGACAGAACTGGCCGTTTACTGAACGAGATAAGAGTCGAAGGAGCCCAAAATGTAGACTGGGAAGACCTTACCTATGATGATGAAGGTTGGCTCTACATTGGGGATTTCGGCGATAATCGATTGCGTCGAACGTCATTACAGATTTACAAATATCATCCTCCATCCGGGCGATTGGACTCCATTGTCTTTAACTATGAAGCTCCTGATAAAAGCGGCCGCTCCGTACCTTATAACGCCGAAGCTTTTTTCTGGCATAAGGACAGTCTTTACATTTTTACCAAAGACCTGCTCCCAAAGGGACAGTACATCACCAGGCAATATGTCTTGGCCGATGATCTTCCGCGGCAGACCGCAAGATTTCAAGATAGTTTGAAGTTGCGCCGCCGGGTGGTGACGGCTGCTGCGATTCATGCTGAAAGTCAATCGGTCGTTCTTTGCACCTACACCTACCGACGGATATTGGGATTCATTCCCTATTCCGCTGCCTCCCTCTATTTTTTTAGCGAATATCCAGGGGAATTATTCTTACGAGGCCGGTCTCAACGCAAAAACATCGCAGCGTTTATTCCCACACAATTCGAAGCTATTGATTTCATTGACGAGAACACCGTATACGTAGCATCGGAAAGAACCCCGCTTTACAAACAAAAAGCGAAGAAGAAAAAACGGAAAAACAATCGAAGGAACGGGTCTTTTTAGGTAAATTTACATACACAAACAATTGATAATTAAAAAATTAACACAAAAGGGTGCTATAAAGCCGTAGAATTAAGTAGGTCCAAATGCTCAAAAGTGCCGGTTTTTTGCCAAAAAAAAGATTTACTTTTGCTGCCAGCATTCATAATCTTACGAAAATAAACCTGCCAAATTGGATATTTGCTGTCCCGCAAATATCTCTTTATCAATTTCGACCGCTACCATACTTCTGTTATTTCTAAGCTAGAAAGCTTACTACCAATTACGCTACTTGTGTCCAATTATTATTGATTTGACCTGGACAGAGTGATATCCCGATCCTCCAGGACTACTACTACACTAGTATTTCTGTCAATGGTGCAACCATTTGGCCCAGTACCACTATGCCTACAACACAAGATTCAAAATAGAGACTTTGTATCTGAATCAAATTAAAATTGTTATGAGACATTTTGACGCTGGTAAATCGTTACTGGTAGTTCTGCTTGCAGGAGTACTTCCAATGATTATGCTTCTTTGTGTTGTGCATTCGAATCAACCGGCAAATAAGAAACCCCAGATTAGTAAGGTCGACGGGCGGCCGGATACCTACCAGGCAGTCACCGAAAGTTACGACATTCATTTCGGTCGACAATCCGTGCGGCTATCCAATCCTAAGCTGGGATCTACTTCATCAATGGCTTTACCTCCAAGCAGTGAAAATGTTCCGGCAATACATGGTGACAGCCTCATCTATCAACATATTTATCCGCTGACAGATTGGGTTTTCTATCCCAAGGAAGATGGCAATATCGGCTACGACTTCGTTCTTCACCCCGGAGCCAACCCCCAAAAGATCTGTATAGATTTAACAAGTGCCGCACCACCTTTCCTATCGCGCGAAGAAGAACTGGTAATTCCAACAACGAACGGAAATGTGATACATTCAAAACCTCATACCTATCAAATCGTCGCTGGTGAGGTTGTAGATATTAATAGTTCTTTTTTACTGGCAGATAATTGTCTTTCATTTGAGGTGGCTGAATACGACGAAACCTTGCCATTGATTATCGATCCCACCATTAAGTTACCAACTTCCGGCAATGCGCAGTTAACGGCGATGGCCAAAAGCATGATGCCTACAGTGGAATTGTTTATCACTCAGATCTTGACTCCAACCGATCCGAGCACCGGTAGTGAATTCACTTTTTTTGTTAGTTACGGCGCCAAAGCGACCGATGCGGACCCCATTGGTGCCAAGATTAACCTACCACTACCTAACGTACCGGGCGTAGCCATTGCGCCATTCGGGCCTGATTTAAAAAGTTGGACCTTACTGCCGGATGGAAGCCTGGAAGTCGAATTGGATGAAGCGACTTTCATGTCCGGCGATGCGCGGGGCATCGCAGTGCAGATTACCATCCCGACCAACAGCTTATGCGATGGTACGGTCTTTTCAACCGCCGCTACGATCACAGCGGATAACGCAGAAACGCCGGCGGGAGAAACCTCCGATCCGGTTGAAATTGAATTTTCGGATAGTCCGCCCGATTGGGAAATGGTCGTTAACAACATCGATCTTGGCATTCCGGGGTCGTCCAATGCCCGCTATGAAGTATTCCTCAGTCCCATTACTTCGGGAATCAGTACGCTTTCCGATGTCACCATCGAAGTAAACCTTCCGGGAGGAAATATCAGTTATGGTGGTAACTGCACGGGGGGATGTGTTCGCACCGGCAACACTCTAACTTGGAATCTCCCTACTTACACGCAAGGCGAATCCTTTGAATTCGACCTTTCTTTCCCCAACGGCTTCAGTGGAAACTACGACATCAGCGCTAATTTTTCGGGAAGTTATGGTCCGTCCGAAGCCCTATGCCCAGAGTCCATTAGCAACAATTTTTCACATACTTTCGATTTCACCCCCGATCCAGGCATAGCTTGCATCAATCCAACGTTCTCAACTTTTACCATTGGTGAGACTGGCACTTTGAGTTTCATTTTTGAAAATTCGGGCAATATTCCTTTATCCAACTTTGAGGCAGCTCTGATGATGCCCAATGAAATTGAAGTGACTACCATTCCCTCCCTTTCCTTCTCTGCTGCCAATGGAGGCATTGATTACACCATTTCTTATGAGACTTTCGGTGGGATTACCGGGACTTTGCCAGCCAGCGGAAGTTATAACACAACGGCCGGTTCGGGAGCTCAAACCGTTGCTGCCGGTGACGGGCTAGCATCCGTCACCATTCAGTTTAATGGCGATGTACCTCCAGGTTTCTCACCCGACGGTGCAGTGAGTTTCAGTTATGCGATACTGGCAACTGCGTTGAATGCCGGAGGTGCCGTAATTGGCGCTAATCCGCGAATTGTAGATACCGAACCATGCTTGGACTGTATCAGCGATGCCAACGGCACCTATACCTGTTTAACGGCTGCGGTAGATTTGAATGCCGGATCTACTGCCGGTACGGTGATGGCCGGCTGTGAAACATCAGAAGTAGCACGGACGGAAATATCCGGACCGGCTCATCTTGAAAAAGACATGGCGGGCGACTTATCGGTTTTTCCAGAAGAAGAAGTAACATTTACCTTGCAATTTCAAATATGTGGAAATGAGAATCTAACCAATGGGACCATCACCGATGTACTCCCCCCCAGATTTGAATTTGTGGAAATGACCAGTAGCAGTTCCAATTTTCCAATGGCACTCGGTAGTCCAAGTTTATCAGGGGATGCAAGTAGCGGTAACCAAACCCTTACCTGGGATTTCTCAGGAACGGTAAATGCAGACCTGCCTGCCGATCCTGCCTGCGAAGAGATTTATGAGATTGTCTACAAAGCGGCGGTTCTGGCCAACAGTCCGGCAGATAATAACCTCCGTAATTGCTTCTCCTTAGCGGGGCATATTGGCGGACAACCAATCGTCACTTGCGATGCGTCAGAATTAACTGCCTGTGTTGAAAACATCAGCATTGCTCCAGTTGGGCCGGCCTTTCTAAGCAAGTCGGCAGATCTACAAACAAAATATCCGGGAGAAGAAATCACTTATCAGTTGAAATGGCGCGTCCAGGGTCCCTACACCGCAACCAGTGTCGAAATCGAGGACATATTACCCGCCAATCTTGCCTTCATCGAAATCGTTGGTTACAGTGATAATTTATACGACAATGGTGATGCCATGACCGGAAATCTGTTAGGAGCTGGCCTTAGTCAAGACGGTGGCAACCCGCAACGAATCTCTGGCACCTTTAATAACCTAACCGGCGGCGATCCATTTAGCAGCGAATATATCGTCACCATCAAAGCTCAGCTCTTAGATTTCATCGTTGATCTGCCGGCAACCGTGAACAATTGTTTTCGCATAACAGCGGCCAGTGGAGCAAATTATCGAATGGATTACCCGCTGGAATCGTGCCAAGCAATATCAGTAGCAGCACCCGGCCCCACCGATCTGTCAAAACAATTAGTAGGTCAACCTACGCTCATCCCAACGGATGAGTTCAATTACGAAATCCGTTGGAAAAACGCTGGTCCCTACGCAGTACTGAATGCGACGATTATCGACGACTTACCGGTAGATCTTGAATTCATTGAAGTGGTCTCCTATTCCAGTAATCTACCGGATACCCCAGATCCGCTGACCGTGAGCACGGACCCAATGGATATGTCTGAAGTCCTTTCCTGGGAATGGCCATCTTTGACGGGGACCACAGGCGATGACCGGGAAACCGAAGATTTCATCATCACCATCAAGGTCAGGGCAAAAGAGGGAACACTTCCGGGTCTGCTTCAGAACTGTGCAGGCACCGACCCCGACCAGATGGAGTCGGTCAATATTGGAGGAATGGACTATGACGTGTGGAGCTTTCGAACCGATTCAGACCCTTTGGAAGCATGCAATAGTGCCAATGTCTTGGAAGCAGCATTGGTAGATGCCAGGAAAGGCATTAAAGGAATCTGCGATAATGAATTTCAGTATCGCACCGCGGGAGATCCCAATTCTGGAATTGGTTCAACTTTCGCGGGAGGAGCTTTCACGTATCGGCTGGAAATTACGAATACGGGAAATGTAGTTTTGGAAGATATTGTCTTGGTAGATGTGTTGCCCTATCTCAATGACAACGGAGTTATCGCAGAAGATGTACGATTGACAGAATGGCGACCTTTCTTCAATGGCCCCATCACTAGTCCTAATGGATCGGATGGCAAAATCGGAAAGACCTCTTATTCATTCGAAACCAACCCTTGCCCAAATTTCTTCTTCGATCGAAACGGGGCCCCGCTTTCGGTGGCAGGTTGTACGGGACCGGTGTTTTATGATGACCCAATGATGTCTTTGCTCGACGAAATTCGCCAACAGATTCAAACCATAAAAATAGAATTTGATCAACCGTTGGGACTGGGAGAACAAATCATTCTCGACATCGAAATGTTGGCGCCAGTAGGTACGCTTCCCACCGATGGCATCGCCTGGAACACCTTTGCTTATCAGGCCGTACCGGTAAACGACATTTTCCTCGATGCCGTAGAACCCATTAAAGTGGGTATCCAAGTCAAAGAGAACCCGGTTGACAAAGCCTGTTTGGGCAATTTTGTTTGGCTCGACAGCAACGACAATGACGTTCAAGATCATGGAGAAAAAGGCATCAACGGTGTCAAGGTTACCCTCTACAATCTCGGTGCCGACAATACCAAAGACCCCGTGGGCGATCTCACTCCGGATGATGAAGCAATCGCCTCCGCTTACACGACAAATAATAATGAGATGGAGCCTGGTTACTATCTATTTTGTGACTTGGACCCGGGTGATTATTACGTCGTTTTTGAAGATTTGCCTCCCAACACATCTCCAGTAAATCAGAACGACCCCAACAACAATGGAGTTGGAGCAGATGCCGACGATAGCGACGGCAATGCCATGGGAATGACGGAGGTAATCAATCTCATGGCCGGCGACGAGAACCTGACCCTCGACCAAGGGCTCTCGCCCAACCCGGATTGTAGCTTTGGAGCACCCGAAATAAGGGTAGTTTGCAACAATAATGGAACTGCAAGAAACCCAAATGACGACCTTTTCGACGTGTATCTAACGCTGGAGGCTACCGGTCCGGATGCGGGGCCTTCCTATTCGGTTGTGACTTACCGGGAAGGAAACCTGGTCGACGTCATCGATTTCAATGTTAGTCTCAATTATGGAACAACCTATAAATTGAACTCCAGTGCTTATCCCATCTACAAAAACGGTGGCGATTTAAACCGCTACATCCTGGAGATCAGGGATGAAAGCAATCGTCTATGTTTATTGGAAAATGTAGTTGTTGATCCCCCTGCCACTCTAGAACTCAGCGACATCAACCTGACACAGTGCCTCGAGTCGGGCGGCGAAATCCTCTATAATCTCACTGTGGATCTGGATGTAGGTACGGGCATGATTCCGGATAATTCGAAAATTCGATTGAGTCTGACTGAAAGCAACTCAACAAAAACAATCTTCGTTGATCCACCAATTGATGCAAACGACCTCACATTCACCGGTTTGACTTGCGATCAACAGGATGACTTGCGGATCACCGCTACTTTCGTCGATGCAAGTACCGAAAACCCCTTGTCGGATGCTTGCGCCATCACTTCTCCGCGGTTTGATGAACAAGCATTTGATTATGGCGACCTGGACGATCCCTATTTGACAATCGATGACAACGATGGTCCCCGTCATGGTTTGGCGGATTCGCCGGATCTGTTCCTGGGGACAAATGTCGATGATGAGGGAGATGGTCAGAATAGCATGTTGGCCGATGGAGACGACAACAATGGGAATGATGAAACCGGAGTCAGCTGGCCCAATATGATGTTCCGCGGGGAGCAAGTCATCTTCACTGTCGATGTCACCAACAGTGCCGATCAAAATGTCTTTGTATATGGATTCGTCGACTGGGATAAGGATGGCGACTTTGAAGTAACCAATGGAGAGATTGAAATGGCGACCACATCGACTACAGAGGAAGTGGAATTGATCTTTGACATTCCACTCGACGCTGCGATCAATATGGATTTGGGAGCGAGGTTCCGAATTGGTACCGTACAATCAGAAGTACAAGATCCCACTGGTTTTGCCCGAGATGGCGAAGTAGAGGATTATCTAGTACAGGTCAAGGGGCTCGATTTCGGAGACCTGGCTGCCCCTTATACCACGAGCTATGACCAAGGCCCACGTCACGGCGTTCCGGCCGATCCGGTTCTTTACATCGGATCTGATGTAGATGTAGAAGAGAATGGTCAACCAAGTATCGATGCGGGGAACGGTAAGACCGATGGCGACGACGGCAATGGCAATGACGATGAAGATGGCGTGACCTTTCCGGAGAAAATCATCCGCAATCAAACGGCGACCGTTCGCGTTGCGGTAACCAATGACAATGACGACCTAGTTTATGTTTATGGCTTCATCGACTGGAACGGAAATGGCAATTTCAGCGATGCACAGGAGTCGGCATTTATGACGACAAATACCAGTGAGAGCGTTGACCTGGTGTTCAGCGTTCCGGCCGATGCGGTCATCAATAGCGACCTCGGAGCACGCTTTCGGGTTGGTACAAACCAATCAGAAGTGCAGAATCCGCTTGGTTTTGCTATGGATGGCGAAGTGGAAGACTACCTGATTGAAGTGCTGGGCCTGGACTATGGAGACCTTCCATCTTCTTTCAAAACCGTTAATGCAGATGGAAATCCACCAACCCACACACTCAAACCAGGTCTTTATCTGGGATCGTGCGTAGACTCTGAATTAGACGGAGATCCGGATTTCCAGGCTGGAACGGATGGTTCCGGCGGTGACGACCAAACCGCTGCCAATATCAATACCTTGGGGATGTGTGCTTCAGCTGACGACGATGAGGACGGGGTCCGAATTACTAGTCCGATGGTTCCAGGATACGAAGCTTGCCTGGAGGTTACTTTTACCAATATCACTGATGCAGATGCAGTATTCAACGCATGGATTGATTTTGATGGCGATGGGACTTTCACCGGAGATGCCAATGAATTTCTGGAATTCAATGGTACAAACAGTACTTCCGTCAGCCTCCCCAATGGGACTACCGACGAAACGATTCAATTGTGTTTCGATGTACCGCAAGACGCCACTTTCGAAGGGGGAGAAACCCACATGCGTTTCAGGCTAAGTTGTACGGGCATCAATACACCTGACGGAATGGCCACGGGGGGTGAAATTGAAGATTACTACCTGCCATTGGGCAAAATTGGAAATTATGTTTGGGAAGATGCCAATGCAGATGGCAAACAGGTCAGTACGGAAACAGGACTAAATGGAGCAGTAATAACCTTAGTATGGGCCGGACCAGACAACAACCTTTCGATGGTTAGTGATAACGCAACGTATACCACAACAACGGCAATCCAAGATGCAGTGGCTGGCATTTACCATTTCTGTGGTTTGATTGCCGGCCAGTATCAGGTATCGGTCACAGCAGCTCCCGGATCTTATGTACCTACTGTCATCGATGCTATTTCTGTTGACGAAGATAAAGACAGTGATGACCCCGATGGTGTTCCTTTTACGATCGGGGATCCAATCGCATTGACCACCTCTGAAGGAGGCACCGGTGATGACCCTGGCAACAACAACAATTTTCCCGACTCCAGAGATGATCTCCAATTTGATTTTGGTTACCGGTCGACAGATCTAGGTGATCTTCCGGATAGTTATAGCACCTCTCGCCCCAACGGTCCGGTCCATAAAATCGACGAAGACCTAATTTTGGGAACTTGCATAGATGGAGAATTGGATGGTATACCAGAGGACATGGCAGGTCTGATGAATAGTGGTGACGATCACACGGTAGGTGTGACCTCATTGGGTGATTGCACTTCCAACGACGATGAAGATGGTATTCGTTTTATCACTCCGATGATTCCCGGTCACCAAGCCTGTATTTCTGTTACAGCAGTCAACAATACTGGTGCTTCGGCCTATTTACAGGCGTGGATCGACTTTGATGGAAATGGAACTTTTGAAAGTGATGAAACAATTGATAGCGAAGACTTTAATGGCGGCCGGGCCACTATTGACGATGGTGGGGTAATGGATCGATCCTATTGTTTTGAAGTCCCCTCCGACGCCACTTTCGAAGGCGGCGAAGTATTCATGCGTTTCCGCCTAAGTTCGGCCGGCAGCTTATCCTATAATGGTTTAGCAGAAGACGGTGAAGTAGAAGACTACAAAATGGCAATTGCCAAAGTTGGAAACCGGATTTGGGAAGACCGAAACTATAACGGTCAGCAGGATGATCCCGTGAACGACCCGGGATTGAATGGTATTGGAGTGGTACTCGACTGGGCCGGGCCGGACAATTCCTTTGGCAATGACGACGACCGTCGTTATCAGACTATCTCCACAAATATCGGCGGAAGTGACGGTATCTATTCTTTTTGTGGGCTGATCGAAGGCAATTACAAATTGACAGTCGATACCGAACGGTATCCGACCAAGACCGATGAAATCAGCGATGAAAAGCTAGACAGCGACGATGGCAGAAATGGGGTACAATTTACCATCGCCAATGTAACCAGTCTGCTGACTGGTGAAGACGGTATTTTTGACGACCGACTGAACGACTATCCGGATGCCCAGGACGACCTGAGTTACGATTTTGGTTTTGTCGGTTTTGACTACGGAGATTTGCCGGAGGTCTATCGCACTTCGGAAAGCTCCGCGGGCGCAGTCCACGTGATGATTCCCGGCAAGTATCTCGGAAATTGTGTTGACATGGACCTGGATGGCAATCCTGGTGATCAAGCAACCGGAGACGACGGTTCACCGGGACTCTTTTCTTTCCCGGCAGGTACCAATTGTTCAGATGACGAAGATGGAATTGTGTTTGTCACACCAATTATACCCGGCAATGAGGCCTGTGTAGAAGTTTCCTATACTGTGACTTCGGGTGATGGA
>JANQRV010000159.1 GCA_028284395.1 Saprospiraceae bacterium | reverse complement strand
TTATGTGCTTGATCTTTTGGCGAAGGGACTTGATCGCGCCACTGATAAAATGACCTACGGAACTTTGTTGAACTTTCATTACTTCCGCCATCTCAGCGTAGCTAAGGCCCTGGTAATACCTCAGGTGAATGGCTTCTCTTTGTCTTGGTGGGAGCGCCTCAATGGCACTTTTTATCTGGAGCCTGACCTCCAGCTTAATTTCGCTTTCAATAATGGCTTCTTCAGAAGAAATGGCTTTTTCAGCAATGGGGAAATTGTGCTCTTTGTGTTTTTCGAGGAGGTTTCGATGAAATTGCTGCCTTCGTTTCAATTTTCTCAACAAGATTCTTCTCAATGCAGCCAGCAAGAAATACTTCACTTTCTGGACTTCCGGGCATTGTTCAGCCCTTTCCCACAGATCGCAAAATAACTCCTGAATACCATCCTTGATTAATTCCCGGTCATCGGTAAGCGTACAGCCATAATAAAACAGTGCGTCACTAAAATGCGCAAACAGTAAAGCGAAGGCCTCCTCATCTCTTTTTTTGAAAGCCTCCCACATAATATGCTCTTCGCGATCATTTTGCATGCTATTGTGGCCTGTTTAGACCAAGATAATGAAAATAATACAAGACGGCTTTTTCCGTTACTCATACAATTTACCGTTGAATCCATTTTGTAACAGAAAATATATGCACATGAATAAAGTATTGACATTCTTTTCCGGCATGCTGCTGGTGATCTTAGTTGCAGGTTGTGATGAACGCCCTGGTGCTTCCGAGGCACCGAAAGCCTCCCTGCAAGATACGCCCAACCCCCGCCGTATTGCAATTGATGTAGGTTTGATTGTCAAAGATATGGATGCTTCCCTGGCATTTTATCGGGACCTGCTCAGTCTGGAATTCGTGACCGAACTCACAACCAGTCTGATCGGTAAAGGGCAGATGATCCAGCTCCGCCACGGTGAATCCCTGGTCAAATTAGTAGAAATGGAAGCACCCCCGGTTACAGAAAGCCCGGCGGGCATAACGGGAGCGTTTGGATTTCGCTATATTACCCTGATGGTAGAAAATATCGAAAACATAGTTGCGAAAGTGGAACGTGAAAAGACGCCGATTGCTCTTGAACTGACAGAACTGGGTAACGGAGCCAAAATATTGATGATCGTAGACCCGGACGGAAACATCGTAGAGTTTGTGCAGGAACCCTGAGTTGATGATCACGCTCATCACCATCATCCTGCGGGACAACAATGACCGCAAGAATCTAGCGGGATTCATGATTGTGACTCCGGCAACTTTTGCCGGATCTAACTGGAAAAGATGCGATCATATGATGGCATCCTGAAGGTCGAACAGCATCAAGACCATTCAATTCTCCTTAGGGGGCGAGGGGAAACTCGCTGATACTGGATCAGGTAACAGACAAACCACCCATTTACAAATGAATAAAATCTTTTATTACTTCGTTGTGAAATTTCTAAACAAATGAGAATAATGATTATTCCTTCGCTGATCATGATGAGCGTATTATTGTCTTGTAACGAAAATGAACAACCAATTACTACCGAAGCAGAAGTGCGCTACACGATGCCTGAAGAAAGCGAACCCCACGAGGGCACTTGGTTACAATGGCCACATCAATATCAATATGGCCTGGCGTATCGGAATAGTTTAGATCCAACTTGGGTAGCAATGACTGAAGCCCTGGTAAGCAGCGAGAACGTGCACATTATTGCTTACGATGAAACGGAAAAAAATCGGATTACAGGACTATTACAATCTGCCGGCGTGTCCTTAGCTAATGTTGATTTTACCATCTTTAAAACCGACGATGTTTGGGTGCGAGATAACGGGCCAATTTACGCCAAAGACTTAGCGGGGAACTTAGTGATACAAGACTGGGGATTCAATGGCTGGGGAGAAAAACTTGATGAAGCGTCCGGATTTCCCATCGAATTTGAAAACTGTGATCTCATTCCGGCAAAAATCGGTGAAAATCAAGGCATAAATGTCATTGACTTAAATGATACAATGGTTAATGAAGGCGGCAGTGTTGTGATAGATGGCAATGGAACTTTAATGGCTTGTAAAAGCTCGATTTTGAACGGCAATCGTAATCCCGGGATGACTCAAATGGAGGCCGAAAATATATTTAAAACCTATTTGGGCGTGACTCATTTTATTTGGTTGGATGGCCAGGCAGGTCTGGAATTGACCGACCAACATATTGATGGGTTTGCCGTTTTTGGCAACGCCACCACGATTGTAACAATGAGCGAAAACGATCTTTTGGAGTATGATGTGCTTCAAAGTGACATCGACCAACTGTATGCAGCAACAAATAAAAACGGGGAGGCCTATACCTATTTACAATTACCACTGACGCAAAATACGGTGAAGAAAACGGATGGGACGGACCTCGGTTATAAAGGCTCTTACATCAACTATTATATTGCAAATAATAAGGTATTGGTTCCCAATTACAACGACCCTAACGATACCATCGCTAACGGAATCCTCCAGACGCTTTATCCAACCAGAACCGTGGTCGGGATAGATGTAAGAAACCTATATGAAAATGGCGGAATGGTACATTGTGTTACGCAACAACAACCCCAATAAAACGCGAAATAGGTGAAAACCAACGGCAGAAAGCCAGGGAAAAACTTCGTAGTCCACTTGATTTTTTAGAAATTGAAGAGTTGAGAAATGAGCACGAACTTTTTTCAGCAAAAGTTCACCAAACAGAATGATTAAAAAAGTTCCATGCGACCCGCCTCTTTGAGTCGGGTAAAAAGCGAAGCGGTTGCATTTGTTTAAATGCTTTTGCAATTAATTCGTTTCAAGACAATGTAAAAATTTTAAACACATGAAAGTTACAATAGAAAAAAATGAACAGGTTGCCAATCTGATATTTGCATCCATTTATCCGCTATACCTCAAGAGATTGGAGAAAAATGGCAGAACAAAAGAAGAACTCAACCAAGTAATTCAATGGTTTACCGGTCATGATCAAGAAGCCCTACAAACCCTCATTGATGAAAAAGCGACTTATAGAACATTTTTCCAAAAAGCTAAAATAAATGCAAACGCACACTTGATCAAAGGAGTCGTCTGTGGTTATCGAATTGAAGAAATAGAGGATGAATTTGAATTGTATAAACAATGCAGACAAATGGAAAAGCTGATTGATGAATTGGCAAGGGGTCGTAAAATGGAGAAAATTTTGCGTCAGGAAAAAAAGTAGAAACTGGTGCTAGTAACATTGAACCGGACGGTCGTGGCCGACAAAAGCCGGCAACGCCACATCCACTAACCGTTATCAGCAAAGGCCAATAAACCTAAATGATAATTTTGAAAATAAAAACATGAGAATTACAGTCCTGCTAATTTTGTTACTGAGCTCCTGTCAAAGTCCCAACAACGAAAAGGAAGATGCATTGACCAAAGAGGAAGAAGAAATCGCAAAAGAGCTGATCCAGGGTTCATTTGATAAAATTTGGGGGGGAGTGGATTCCAGTGAAATCGTTCATTATCACACGGATGATTTTATCATACTAGAGCACGGTGAAGTATGGGATAATGACCGAATTAGAGCCTATATCAGGAGTCAGCACCAAAGAGAAAATAGGCCTCTGAGAAAAAACAGGATGGAATACATCTCAATTGAGAAATATGGGACTTCCATACAGATGGCTTATCATAATTACGCAGAATTTATTCAAGCCGATACCCTGGTAGGAAAGCGCCAGTGGCTGGAAAGTGCATTGGCGATTAAGACCAAAGAAGGGTGGAGATTAAAGATGATGCATTCAACGAGGGTGCCTAATTAGTAAACCGAGAGAGATGATCAAAAGAACACTATTTCTATGCTTGCCGTTTGTACTGATTTTATCGCATGCTTTACAAGCACAGGATAAAGTATATTTCGGAACTAAGGAATCAGTACCGGCAATTCCCCCAAAAGGGGAAAAACTGAAGGTTATCATTGTGACCGATGCCAGTAATGAAATCGATGATGTGTGGGCCATATCATTGGCTTTGTTGCATCCGGAAAGGTTTGATATTTTAGGATTTGTCGGTAGTAACTACGATCATACCTTCAGTGGTATAGGGCCCAAAAGCATCCAGACATCCGTACAAACCATTGAAACTATTTTGGATAAGGCGGGGTTAAAGGGAAAATATCCGGTATACCCGGGAGGACATCCGATGCAATACGAGTTTGCTCCCAGTAAATCTGAAGGAGTCGACTTTATTCTTCAGGAAGCACTGAAATGCAGTCCTGATGAACCCTTATGGATCATCGGTCTTGGGTCGCCAACTGATCTGGCTTCGGCTTATTTAACCAAACCCGAAATTAAAGACCGCGTCATCATGTTTTGGCATGCCCGGACCGAAAACACCTGGCCATACCGTGCTCACAATTACAACATTAAAGGTGATATGCATGCATCAAGGATGATGTTTCACGCCCCATTTCCGCTGGTAGTTTTCGATACCGGAACCCATTTGTTTGCGGGTAATTTAGAAGAAACGGAAACAAACATAAAACCCTACGGAGCGTTAGGTGAATATTTGTACAATTATCGCCTGAAGTCTGATTATTTTATGAGATTGGACAAAGGGTATTTTGATTTAGGTGACATAGCGGCATTAGTAGACCCGGAAATTGCTGAATGGGAAGTTGTGAAGTGTCCGACAGTAACTCAATATATGGATTATAATTTCTTGAATACAAACGGAAGTATGTTGCGATGCTACGACATAGACCGGGATAAAACTTTCGATTTGCTCTATCGGGGATTGCAAGAAAAATACCAGAAAAAATAGGATTCGAAATTTAGTTGATTCCGGCAAATGGAATCCCGGTCAGCCGGTGCATATCGTAACTCATGGTACTTAGATCGTTGAAATTGAATTTCGATAAATGGTCGTGTCCACAAGACCTAGCCACTACTTTCATCAATTCTGTGCTTGCGTGGAAGAAATTATGCAGTTGTTTTGCGGATTGCTCAATAATGAGCCGTTGACGCAAACTCTCTTTTTGGGTCGCAATTCCAACGGGACAATTGTTTGAGTTGCACGCCCTCATTCCCAGGCACCCAATGGCCTGTAAAGCTGAATTGGATACGGCAATGGCATCAGCTCCGAGCATCATTGCCTTTGAGAAATCTTCGGCAACCCTTAGTCCACCGGTAATAATCAGGGTAATACCTTCGGCTTTAACTTTATCCAGGTGCTTTCTGGCTCTTGCTAAAGCAGGAATGGTCGGAACATTGATGTTGTTTCTCAATATGGTGGGTGCCGACCCCGTTCCTCCACCTCTTCCGTCCAGTATGATGTAATCAACACCGACTTTCAAAGCGAAGTCTATATCGGCTTCAATATGGCTGGCGGCAATTTTAAACCCTACGGGAATCCCACCGGTGATCTCTCTTACTTCATCGGCTACTTTTTTGAAGTCTTCAGCAGTTTTTAAGTCCGGAAATGCTGCCGGCGAAATTGCCGTCTCTCCTTCTTTTAATCCACGTACTGCTGCAATTTCCCTGGTTACTTTATGGCCTGGTAAGTGCCCTCCGGTCCCGGTTTTTGCTCCCTGCCCGCCTTTGAAATGGAAAGCTTGCGTTTTTTCGACTTTTTCCCAGGAGAAACCGAATTTTCCCGATGCCAGTTCGTAGAAATATCTCGAGTTATTGGCTTGCTCTTCCGGTAACATTCCTCCTTCTCCACTACAAATTCCCGTTCCAGCCATATCTGCCCCCATCGATAGGGAGATCTTAGCCTCTCGGGAAAGAGCCCCAAAGCTCATGTCAGAAACAAATATCGGTATATCCAGCTGCAATGGTTTTTTGGCATTCGGACCGATTACTACTGAAGTTCCCACGGGCTCTTCGTCCAGTAGGGGCCTTGTTGCCAACTGAGCCGGAAGGAATTGTATGTCCTCCCATTTTGGCAAGGTGTTTCTGTCAACTCCCATCGCTTTCGATGGTCCGTGGTGACCGTAGTTTTTCAAACCATTTTGAGCCAACTCTTTGATGTAAAGCGTATAAGGCTCCGTGTCTTCCGGATGGGTATCGGCGTATTGCCCTAAGTACGCATTGCGATTAAATGGTTGAGGGTGTTCTTTTAGGAAACTATTGATTTCTTTCTCATCAACCAGAATGAAGTCGTCCTCTACTTTTGCCTGAAACTTGTGAAGTATTTCTTTATTGTTATAGGCTGAAACCCCTGTGTCATAGCGGTAGTCCCATCCGTGGACCCCGCATATGAGATTGTCTCCTTCAATACGACCATCGGCCATTAGTGCTCCGCGGTGCAGGCATCTACCGTACAACACAGATACCTGATCATCATATTTTACAATGACCAGATCAAGTCCGTTCACTTGATAATGGGCAGGGATTCGGTCCTGGATCTCGCTGAATTTGAGCGTTTTTGTCATGTTGTGATTTTGTTTACATCCAAATGTTACCTAAAGTTACTAACAACAGTTACAAATTGTTACTTTTGGATTAGATATTGTGTACTATACCATTCCTCAAGTTACCAGAAAAGTCTTAGCTTCTCAACCATCATACCAACTGACGGAAAGAGCCAGAGAAAAGCTTCGTAGTCCGCTTGATTTTTTAGAAATTGAAGCGTCAAAAAAACGTGAAAAAGCTTCTAAACGTTAAACGGATATATTTCGGATTTCACAAACGTGGTGGTGCCTAGGAAATCACCCAATATAAAATGAAGAACGATGCAATACCAAGCAGAGACACCAAGTGAATACATCGAGCAATTAGAAAGCGACTGGAGAAAAGACAAACTTGAACAGGTTCGCAAACTGATAAAAAAACAAGGACCTCATCTAAACGAAGGAATCGAATACAAGATGTTATCTTATGGGAATAGCGAGAAAAATATTTTTCATCTGAATGCCCAACGAGCCTACGTAAGTCTGTATGTCGGAAATATTGATAAAGTTGAAAATGCGCAAGAATTACTCAAGGGTTTTGATCGGGGGAAGGGCTGTATCAGGATTAAGAAGAAAGTAAACATTTCAGAGAGTGGCCTTGAAGAGTTTATAAAGCAAACAGTTGCGTTGTGGGAAAAAGGAGGAAATACGGACTGTTAGTAATCATTATTCTTCTCTTGACTCCCAATTAATATCGATGTATTCCCACGTGAAGGTCTCTCCTTTGACGTGAAAAAACATAAACCCCTCTTCGTCATAATAAACTCCATCGCCGCTATCCAATCTCCTTCGCCAGGAGGGCCTTCCGGCAATAGACCCACCGGTAATGAACCTGGTCTTATTTTGAATATTTAGATCTTCAATCCAATGCATATGGCCTTGTAAAACAAGTTTTAGGTTGTAGGGTTTGAACAAATCGAGCACTTCCTTCCTGTTGTAAATCCACAACTCGTTGGGCACTGCATCAATTGGGTGTTTAGGATATACTTGATGGTAGGTAGATACCAATGGAATGTGTAAAGCAATGGCAATTGGGGTAGCGGGATGCACTTTTTTTAGGTCGGCTTTTAGCCATTCCATTTGAGGCTCGTTGATTAATCCTATGTACCGTTGGTTTTTTTCTTCGATGGAGTTTAGTACAATGAAATGCCAGCCCTTGTGATCGAATGAATAGTAGGTATCCCCCAGATGGCGTTCGAACATACCGAATTTAAAATCAGCATGAGTAGAGTCGACATCGCTTTCCTTATAAATACCAAATAATTCATGGTTCCCGATACAGTGGTAGATCGGTATGTCGAAACCCTTTATCATCTCTTTATACAATCGAAATAAAGAGTCCGATCGTTCAAAATTGCCTCTTAGAACATCGTAAACTAAGTCACCCCCGGTAATTACAAAATCCGCATTCAGCGAATTGGATTTTTCGATCGCTTTTTTAAAAGCCATTGCAGCTCCTCGTTCGGGTTGAAGATGAATATCCGTCATAAAAATGAAGGAAAAGGTATCCGGTTGGCTGATGGCTTCTTGAGCCGGGAGTTCGCTCAAAAAACATCCAAAGCAAAAGGAAAGTAAAAATTTGACTTTCATCAAACTAAGATTGAATAACAGTTATTGAAGTTGTTCAAAAATAGATTAATATCCATGATTTTGCTTCATGGTTTAGGTTAAGTAAGTGTCAATTTTGACTTGTGGAAAGCTGGGCAATTGATTTTTTTTCCGTGATTAACATTAACTCAAATTGGAATTCGGAGTTTTGAAAAATGGACTGGAGTGAATCATCACCTCTACGTAGATCTATTCAGGAAGTGTCAGATGTCGACGAATTACTTAAATCGGATATTTATGGTATTGCAGCCCTGAAGTTCAATGGGTAAACACAAACTTTCCCGGACTGATTCCAAACTTTTTTTTGAAGGCTTTGCTAAAGTAACTAGGGTCATTATAGCCGACTTTGTCGGCTACTTCCCGGATAATCATTCCTCCTTTTAGTAATTCGCAGGCCTGTTTCATACGAATTTCCAGGATAAAATCCGAGGTACTGGCATTGGTTATTTTTTTCATTTTAAGATGAAGAAGGGACCTACTGATGTCCAGTTTTTTGGCGAGTTCCGGGATAGAAAAATCAGAGCGATGATAATTTTGCTGTATCGTTTCAGTTACCATTCTCAGGAATTTCTGGTCTTGGTTACTTAGATTGTTGATGTCGCGGTGATTGATCGTAAGGGCAGCAAATTGGTTTTGCAGATGCATCCTGGATTTGAGCGTATTTTGGATGATCAATTCCAATTTTTTTAAGTGGAACGGTTTGGTCAGGAACATCTCAGCTCCCGCCCGCAGGGCTTCCAATTTTTTCTGCTCGCTGGTTTGTATGGTCAAAACTATGAATGGAACATGAACCGTCTGGGGGTCTGATTTAAGGGTTTTACATAATTCGATGCCTTCATTGTTGTTGTGAAAGGTATCCGCTAAAATGAGATCCGGGATATGACGATTCAATTTTTCCTGGGCTTCCCGCTTGGACCTGACCGCTAGAACTTTGTATTGCCCCGAGAAGTGTTTGGTCAGGAAATAAAGCAATTCCCGGTCCTGCTCCAGGATCATAATGGTGAAGTCCTGCTTTGGATAATCACTGGGTTTGACGGTTTCATTTTTCTCAATGAAGAAATCTCTTTTTTTTGTAATGGTTTCTAAATCAGTTGATTGGCCTTTTAAGGCAATGGGGATCTGAATCAAAATTGCTCCTCCATCACCTAAATTCTGAATTTGCATTTTACCTTTTAAGAAGAGGACCAGGCTGCGCACTAAATTCCATCCAATTTCAAAAATCTCCTGCTTATCAAATTCCTCCTGATAAGTATGTAGGTCAATGTTTGTGACCGAATAGCGAAATTGAACTTCCATTTTATCTTCTTCCGGAGATTTAGAAAAATCCATGGAAAATTGAATCTGGCCACCCGTTTCGATTTTGTTTACGAGACTGGATAATACATTGGCATTGATTTTCTCCATTTTATCCGGATCAAAATAACAATGGAAAACGCTGGAGGTACTTTCGAAAGAAAAACCAATCTTCCTGTCTTCCAGGACCGGTTTAAATGATTGTAAAATGTTTCTTGTAAAACCGACTAAATCTCCTTTGCTAAGATGTAAGGAAGCGTGCTTTTCTTCTATGCTCCTGAACTCAATTAGTTGATTGACCAACTCTTGTAGTCGCTTCGCATTTCTTTTAATGGAGTTGACCTCATCGCTGGCCGATATCTTATGTAGGTTATGTTGGAAAAACTTTTCCAGGGAGGCAATGATCAGGGATATCGGATGTTTGAATTCGTGCGAAATGAAGGTGAAAAAATCCAGTTTGTTCTGGTTGATGATCCTTATCTTTTCTTTCTCCATTTTTTCAACCTGAACAGCCAATCTTTGTCTGTTTAAAAACCTAGTGAAAAGCAAATAGATCACAATTAGAGAGGAGACCATCAACGCATAAAGGGCAATGGCCCAATTGCTTCTCCAAAAAGGGGGAGTGATGTGTAATTGGACCGTACGCTCCGCAGAATCATTCGATTTTACACGGAAAGTGTATTGACCGGGAGAGAGGTTGGTATAAGTAGCCGAACGCTTATTTCCGATTTCATTCCAGTTTTTTTCAAAGTTTTCAAGGTAGCAGGTATATCGGTTGATTCCGTCAGCAGAGTGGTTGATGTTTACGAATTCAAAAGTGATGACATTTTCTTTGTGTGGTAAGGTAATCTGTGTAGTTTGGTTGATCTGCCGGTCAAGAATTCCATTTTCTTTGATCGGTACGGATTTGTTGAATAACTTAAAATCAGTGAGAAATACGTGGTCGGTTCCTTTGGGAAGCAGTGTACTATCTGGATGGAAATAATTTAAGCCCGCTACGGAACCAAAATAAAGGTTTCCTTCGTGATCTTTGAAATAAGATTTGAAATTAAATTGATTGGTGGTAAGCCCGTCGGAAGTATTGAAGATGGAAATTTTTCCACGTTGTGGATCGTATCTGCACAATCCCTTATTGGTACTCATCCATGCGGTCGATGGGGCAGTGCTGATTATGCCATATACATTATTATTCGGTAATCCCATTTTCGAAGTAATATTCTGGAATGTATTTGTTTCTCTATTCCAGTAAATTGCGCCGCCCTCCAGGGTGCCGAACCACAGGTTATGATTTTCATCTTCTGTGATACTAATGATCTGATCACTACTAATTGAGTGCGTGGCCGAATCGAAATGATCCAGTTGACCGGACTGTTGGTCATAACAATAAATACCGCGAAAGCGGGTGCCGACCCATATTTTACCAAAATCATCGGCATGAATATCGTAAATGAATTTGTTACGAAAAGTTTGGGGAAGGAATGAGCTGAAATCATCGGTTTCCCTCTGATACCTGTTGAGTCCCCGCTGTGTGCCAATCCAAAGAACACCGGCCTTATCTTCCTCAATGGCATAGACATAATTATTGGATATGGAATGGGGGTCGTCAATTGATTTTGTGTAGGATTTTATGCTTCCTGTGGAAGGATCATAACGATTGAGTCCGCCAAAAAAGGTCCCAATCCAAATGTTTTGATGACTGTCTTCACAAATGGCATGAATGTTATTGGAAGAGAGTCCATTGGCTTCATTTAAGTAATCGAAGGTACCCGATTTTTTATCCCAAATGCTTATTCCTCCGTCTTCGGTGCCTATCCATAGTTTACCACGACTATCTTGAGTTATTTCACTAACGGCTTTTCCACTTAATGCTTTTCCTGCCTGTAATTTCTTAAATCCCCCCGATTTCAATTTGGCGATATTGACCCCACCAAAGTAAGTTCCGATCCAAACCATATTTTCTTTGCTGAAAAAGACTTTATAAATGGCCCGATCGGATAAAGCATTGGGCGCCTTCGAAAAAGATTGATCATAATGGATTAATTTCTTGGTACTTGGGGCATAGATGTACAAGCCTGTCTCCGTACCCAACCAAAGGCGCTTTTGTTCATCCTCAGCAATACTTCTGATAAAAGGTTGATGCTTCAGGGGGAGCTCGGTTTCGATAAATTGATCCCTTTCGTTGTCAAACTGGAATAGCCCATTGGTCGTTCCAAGCCAAACTCTTTGATGACTATCTGTAAACAGGCACCGAGATGTATTATTGTCGCCGTTTGCCCGCGAATGACGATAAGCCTTAATGGTTTCCCCAAATTCATTCACTAAATAAATACTTCCATGAGTCATAACCCAGAATACATTTTTCTTGTACTCTCCTAATGTTTCAATATTGATGTTTCTAATAATCTGAGTTGCGACCCTGTTGGTATCCAAGACATAAAGACCGTTACCCGTGCCGATCAGAATTTTCCCATTACTTGCCTCGTATAGTGCTCGTACGGGGACGTTGATAGAGTCCCCTGAATAAAATGGGCCAAATCTATCTGAATCCTGATGATAAATGGACAAGCCGTGCTGCGTTCCGACAAAAAGTTGCTCCCCTGCCGCTAACAAAGACCTGATTTCGTTGGAAGGCAAATCGGGAGACTTGCCCTCAACGTAATAGGATTTTATCTCATAGCTATCAAAGCGATTCAAGCCTTCTCTGGTACCAATCCAGATAAACCCGTTGTGATCCTGAGCAATAGCGTAAACAGTACTGTGCGATAACCCATCCTTGGTCGTAATTTTTTTGAATTCATAGTCTTGTGCCGTTCCGATATGAAAAGAAATGCTCAACACAAAAAGGATGGCCGAAAATGATTGCTGGTAGATCTGACCAAGAGGATTTGGACTTTTATGCAAAAAAAAATTGCGGGCATTCTTTTTAAACAAAAACACCATCCTTTTGGACAAAAATACAAGCCTTTTGTGAAGATACTTCATATTTTGATCAGTACATTTTTGGATATATAACACAATAGTCGGAATAATATTTTAAAATGGCTCAATCAAGACGTAGAATATATTGGTTTTTGTTCATTCTGTTCGTGGTGTTGACCATTGGCTTTTTGGGAGGAAAAAAACATTTTTACCCAGAGGATCGTCTTGCCGAACGGGAAAATAAAGACCAACGTCCAAACATTGTTCTCATCATGGCTGACGATTTGGGGTATTCCGATCTCGGCTGTTACGGCGGAGAAATTTCGACTCCAAACCTGGATCGACTTGCCCAAAATGGTTTGCGGTTCACCTCTTTTTACAATGCGGGCAGATGCTGTCCTACCAGGGCCTCGATGCTGACCGGATTGTACTCCCATCAGGCTGGGATCGGAAGGATGACCATTGATCAAGGTTTGGAGGGATATCAAGGCACCCTTGACGATAACACCGCTACCATTGCCGAATTAATGCGCGCAGCCGGATATCAAACGGGTATGGTTGGAAAATGGCATGTCTCTATTACCAACCGCCGTAACCCCAAATTAAAACCTGCTGAAGACGAAGAACAACTAAAATGGCTGGCCCATCAGGCAGATTTCGGTCCGTTTTCGGATACCAGCACTTATCCATTAGCCAAGGGGTTCGATCGCTATTTCGGTAACATTTGGGGAGTCGTGGATTATTTCGATCCCTTCAGTCTGGTCAATGGTATGGAGACTATTGAAAAGGTACCGGAAGGTTTTTATTATACAAAAGTACTGGGTGATTCTGCAGCGGCATACGTCGACACTTTTCACCGGGCGGACAGCCCCTTTTTCCTTTATGTGGCGCATTGCGCTCCCCATTGGCCATTACAAGCTCCGGAAGCAACCATTAAAAAATATGAAAATCGTTACCGGGATGGTTGGCGTGCCTTGCGGGAAGAACGCTACGAAAGAATGCTGACCCTCGGCTTGTTCGATAGCACCACGGCCCCCCTGACTCCTTTCATGTTTCCAGAATTGGACTGGAAAAATCACAAAGATACCATTTGGGATGCCAGAGCAATGGCGGTTCATGCTGCCATGGTGGAAGAGTTGGATGAAAGCATTGGCATCCTGATGAATCAACTGAGATTGACCGGAGAGCTTGACAATACCTTTATCCTTTTTATTTCAGATAACGGGGCCAGTGCGGAAAGACCTTCCAAATATGGTCCTGGTTTCGACCGGGCAGGCAGTACCCGAAGCGGGGAAACCGTCTATTTTCCAGTAGACAAAAGTGCTGATCATTTACCCGGACCTCAGACTGTGCATTCCGGTATTGGCCCCAACTGGGCCCATGTAGTCAATACACCTTTTAGGTATTGGAAAGCGAGGGTTTTTGAAGGGGGGATCAATTCTCCATGTATTATTCATTGGCCTCAGGGCCTTATGGAAAAGGGAGCTATCCGACGACAAGCAGCTCACATCGTTGATTTGATGCCCACCTTCCTGGATTTAGCCGAAAGTGTTTATCCTTCCCAATTCAATGGGGTCGACCTTAAGCCAATCCCCGGACAAAGCATGATCCCCCTCATTAAAAATACTTCCGCCGGTGATACTCAGGAAACCTATTTCTGGGAACATTTTGGTGCCGCAGCGATCCGCAAGGGGGCCTGGAAGCTGGTTCGGTTAAGAAAAGGTGAGGACTGGGAGTTGTACAACATGCAAACAGACCGAACGGAACAAAACGATTTGTCAAATCAATACCCGGAAAAGGTAAACGATTTGGCTAAGGAATGGGAAGCCCTGGCCCATAGGTATCAGGCAATCCCTGCTCCGAATTAACCTGTTATTCATTCATTTATTGAGAAAAGCAATTTTGATGTACAAGACGGTTTTAACATTTTTACTTTGCTCGTTTATTTTGAATTTGGGCTGCGCGCAACAGGAGGATATTTTAAAGTATTCTCTACCTACTAAGTGGGCTTCCCAGGTTTCCCAGGAATTGCCTTGGAATGTGTATCCAAGACCTCAATTGAAGCGACAAAATTGGACCAATTTAAATGGACCGTGGGACTATGCTATTCGGGCAAAGGGCTCAGTGGCACCGAATAATTATGATGGGAAAATATTGGTGCCTTTTGCCGTAGAATCCGAGCTAAGTGGGGTCAAGAAAACGGTTGGGGAAGAAAAAATCCTTTGGTATCGAAGGACATTTAATGCAAAAATACCCAAAAACGGGAACCGAATCCAATTGCATTTCGGGGCAGTTGATTGGGATGCCACCGTATTTGTCAATGGAAACTTGGTAGGGAATCACAAGGGTGGATATACGTCCTTTTCTTTTGATATCACCCCTTTTTTAAAGAAAAAAGGGATACAGGAATTAACCGTTCGCGTTTGGGACCCAACGGATAAGGGGATCCAGGCTAGAGGAAAGCAACTGTCGGAGCCCCAGGGTATTTGGTATACGCCCGTCACCGGAATTTGGCAGACCGTGTGGTTAGAAGAAACGCCAAGGGATCATCTAAAATCCGTCAAAATTACTCCTGATATTGACAAGGGAACCATTCAACTCAGTTGTAAGACTCCTCCCGTTTCTCAAAAAATCATCGGAAAGATAACCGTAAGGGCTGGTGAAAAGGAAATCATTACCCAACAACTAGACTTTGAGCCGGGAGACCACTACGCTGCAACTGAAATCAACATTCCGAATGTAAGGCTTTGGTCTCCCTCTGACCCTTTTCTTTATGAGGTAGTCATTCAGCTTCAAGGCTTGCAAGGGACTTTAATTGATGAAGTCGACACTTACTTTGGAATGAGAAAGGTGGCCTTGGGTAAGGATCCGAATGGTTATGTCCGGCTTCTTTTGAATAATCAACCTTATTTCCAATTTGGACTCTTGGACCAAGGGTGGTGGCCCGACGGACTTTACACTGCACCGAGTGAAAGCGCATTAATGTACGACGTGGAAATGACGCAAGCCTTTGGTTTCAATATGCTCAGAAAACACGTTAAAGTAGAACCCGCCTCTTATTATTACAACTGCGACAAAATGGGAATGCTCGTTTGGCAGGATATGCCGAATGGCAATTATTTCCGGGACTTAAGGGTGAAACCTGCCGATGTATATGATGCCGACCGACCTTTGGCATCGGCTCAACAGTTCGAAAAGGAGCTTAAAGAAATGATGGATCAATTGCACCATTTCCCTTCGATCATTACCTGGGTGCCGTTCAATGAAGGTTGGGGGCAATACGATACCGAAAGAATTGCCACCTGGGTAAAGCAATATGACCCGAGCAGGTTTTGCATAGCGTCTAGCGGGTGGGCAGATCGGGGAATAGGAGACATGATTGATGCGCATCTTTATCCGGGGCCGGGAATGGAACCGGTAGAAGCTCGCCGGGCGTCCGTATTGGGCGAATTTGGTGGCCTGGGCCTTCCGGTAGAAGGGCATATGTGGTGGGACAAACGCAATTGGGGCTATTTGACTTTTCGCGAGGAAACGGTGTTGGTTGACGAATTCAAGAGCATCATTCAAGATCTCATTGGATTGAAGGCATGGGGATTATCGGCAGCGATATATACTCAGACCACCGATGTGGAGGGAGAAGTGAATGGGTTGATGACTTATGACCGGAAAGTGTTGAAATTGGATCCCGCGCAAACGAGGGATTGGTTCGCACCTCTCTATCAGCCAATGTGGAATCGACGATTGTATGTATTGGATTCGGAAAATGAGCCTCAATCCTGGAAAATTGCAGTGGAAACCCCTGTCGGGCAATGGACAGCTACCGATTTTGAAGATGCCAATTGGACTTCCGTTATGGGGCCATTCAGTTCCTTCAATAATTTCTTCTTATCCAAAGACCATCACCGCTGGAATCCTCAACAGACCATCTACGCCAGAAAGCACTTTTACATCAATGAACTTCCCAATCAGCTTTATCTCAAATATTATCTGCTGAAAAGTGAAGCAGTAGTCTACCTGAATGGCGTCAAGTTGACCGAAATCAAACATCAGGGAGGTAGAAAAAGGCACTACTCCCACGCGTATTTGGAGGATGCTGAACGGTACTTGAAAAAGGGTAAGAATACCATCGCATTTGTGATGAAGAGTATGGAAAAGGAATGCTCCTTCGACCTTGGTTTGTATGGCACGGGGATGGTCAATTCAAATCGGGCCGACCGCGGCCATAAGCACCTCGACAGTAAAGACTCCAACAACGAATAGCTTACCGACGGCGATTTTGCACGGAATCCTATGGCATTATTAGTATTCACTTTTAAAATT
Source organism: Saprospiraceae bacterium (assembly GCA_028284395.1). Lineage (GTDB taxonomy): Bacteria > Bacteroidota > Bacteroidia > Chitinophagales > Saprospiraceae > JANQRV01. The sequence goes on along the minus strand of JANQRV010000159.1, from coordinate 16,614 downwards.
CACTATTTATGAAATCAAAACTAAATAAGGTAGTAAAACCAACTTGGCACTTAGTCTTCATCGGTGTTTTCCTAATTGGTTTTGGTCTTTCAGCCCAAAACATAACGATCAGTGGAAAAGTCATCTCATCGGAGGACAACACCAGTTTGCCCGGGGTTAATATCAGCGTCAAAGGAACAACCACCGGTGCCATTTCTGATATTGATGGCAGTTATACCATTGATGTACCTTCGGAGTCATCTGTCTTGGTATATAGTTTTATTGGTTATAAGACCCGGGAAATAGCAGTGGGCAATCAACGGACAATTGAACTGACTTTATCTGTAAACTCGGAAGCCCTGGAGGAAGTAGTAGTGATTGGTTATGGAACCGTAAAAAAGAGCGACTTAACGGGGTCCGTAGTATCCTTAAAATCTGAAGATTTAACTCCTGGTGCCAATGTCTCCATGGAGCAAATGTTGCAGGGGCGAGCTCCCGGAGTCCTGATTTCTCAAGAGACCGGTGAACCCGGTGGTGCCATTTCTATTACCATCAGAGGTGCCAGCTCCATCACTGCCGGCAATGACCCCCTTTACGTTATCGATGGAATGCCCGTCAATAATGCGCCCGTTACAACGGGGGCTGGCTCCGGGTTTGTGGGCACCAATAATCAGCGCAATCCCTTAAACTCTTTAAATCCAAATGACATTGCGTCCATTGAAGTACTAAAAGATGCTTCTGCTACTGCCATTTATGGATCGCGGGGCGCTAATGGCGTAGTCTTGATTACGACCAAGGGAGGACAGGAAGGGGGGCTGAAATTGTCCTACAACGGGTATTACGGAAGTCAGACGGTGGCCAATCAGATCGACTTACTTTCCCCAACGGAATACCGCGATGTACTCAATGCGATCATTGCCGATGGAGGAGGGAATCCGGGAGAGGAAGTGACTGAAATTCAAGGAGGCGGCACGGATTGGATGGGAGAATTGCTCAGAGATGCGCCCGTTCAAAATCATAACTTATCTCTTTCCGGTGGATCACCGAATAGTAAGTATTACGTATCCTTAGATTATTTCAACCAAGACGGGGTAGTAAAGTATTCGGGGTTGGAAAGGTACACTGCAAGGGCGAATATTGAAACAAAAATCAACGAGAAGTATGCCTTTGGTATTAATCTGAATAGCTCTTTTATTCAGGATGATTACATTTCTAATGGAGTAGGCATTAATGAAGGAGGAGGAGCCATTCTGGCGGCCATCAACTTCGATCCTACCATCTCCATTTTCGATGCTGAAGGTAATTACAACCTATCTCCTTTCATTACAACAGATAACCCTTTGGCTTTAGCACGGGGTGAAGAGGCCGTATCCGAATCTTTTCGAACTTTCGGTACCATTTATGGAGAATACTTCATTGTACCTTCCATTTCGGCAAAGGTGAAATTGGGTGGAGATATCAACAGCACCAGAAGAGATGTCTGGATAGACCCCATTACCGTAACGGGTGGACAAAATGGAGGCATAGCCACCATCATTACCGGGCGTAGAGACTATTATTTGGCGGAAGGTACCCTGAATTTTAACCAGAGCTTGGGAGAGAACAGTCAATTAAATGCTGTAGTTGGTACTACCTACGAATACTTTGGTGCGGAGAACTTTAGCGGCAACGGACGAGGATATGCCCTTCCTCAGTTGACAACAAATGCCATCGGATCAGGTGCTCCTGACTTAAATAACCTGGGAAGCGGAAGAGATCTGGCAAAGTTGGTTTCTTATCTGGCCAGGGTAAATTATTCCATTGGAGATAAATATTTGTTTACCGCCTCTTTTAGAGCGGATGGTTCTTCCCGTTTTGGTCCAAATAATCGGTTTGGCTACTTTCCTTCCGGAGCATTTGCCTGGAAACTGCACAACGAATCATTTTTGGAGAATTCTGCCCTGTTTTCACAACTTAAATTTAGAGCCAGTTATGGGGTAACGGGAAATCAATCGATACCGAATTATCGCTTTTTACCCTCATTCGATACAGGCAACGATGTCATATTGGATGATGCGCAATTGACAACCATCCGACCGAGCAGGGATGCCAACCCGGATCTTAAATGGGAGTCTACCGCTCAATTTGACATCGGATTTGATTTCGGACTCTGGGAAGATCGGGTGTACGGTACCCTGGAGTATTTTGTGGCCGAAACAGATGACTTATTGCTAAATGTTCCCAAACCACTGAATACCGGTTTTGGCAGCCGAACGGAAAACGTAGGTAGCATCAGAAATTCAGGAATTGAAGCCATCGTAACCGCTAGGGTAATTAATGCAAAAGACTTTAATTGGGAGACCAGCTTTAACTTCACTACCATAAAGAATGAAGTCCTGGATATTGGGGAAGCGGAAAATATCATCACGGGCGGCTTGGGTTTTGTTAGTGATGCAACGATCACCCGCCCCGGAGATCCACTGTACTCCTATTTTGGATATGAGGTGGAAGGAGTGTGGCAGGAAAACGATAATTTTGATACGGTTAGTGACAATGTGGCCCCTGGAGACTTAAAATACGTTGATCAAAATCAGGATGGGACCATTAATGCTGATGATCAGGTCATTTTGGGAAATACCTTCCCCGATTATACCTGGGGTTGGACGAATACCTTTACTTATAAAGGCTTTTCCATTAGTGCTTTCCTACAAGGTGTCCAGGGAATCAGCTTATTAAATAATAATTTGGTCGATACTTATTTCCCGATCAATTTCCGGAGGAATAAATTTGCTGAACCCTACCTAAATCGCTGGACCCCCTCTAATCCAACCAATGAATATCCTTCATTTGTCAATCCGACCGCCCAGGGGCAGCGCGTAGTTAATTCCAGGACCGTAACCGATGCTTCTTATATCCGATTGCAGTCCTTACGAATTGGATACAATATTCCATTAAAAGGCAATGGTTTCATCAGTAATCTCAATGTTTATGTCAATGGTAACAACCTGTTTACAATTACCGATTATATCGGAGCTGACCCGGGCGCCAACGCCACCGGGAATAGCGTGTTGAGAATTGATTACAACACCTATCCCTTTGTCCGGACCTACATTTTCGGCGTAAATGTTACCTTCTAAATCCTAAAGAATAGAATTGTCATGAAAAAATTCCTAATATATAGTTTACTCTTATTTACCGTTCCAATCCTCCATTTTTCCTGTGAAGACACACTTGAAGTTACTCCTCCCGGAGAGTTTTCTCCCGGTAATGTTTTAACGAATGAAGCGGGATTGACAGCTTTACTTTACTCGGCTTACCAGTTCCAAAATCAGAACCAAGGCACTAAGAATGTGATTAACATGGAAGAGGTTTGTACGGATATGGCATTTAATACCGGTGGAGGGGAAAACCGAACGCTGAGTTTATTTATTAATTTTACCTGGGATCCGTCGGTTGGCTGGATACAAAATAATATGTGGTCTTCGCGCTACAATGCCATTAGAGACGCCAATGTTCTCTTAGAGAATATTGAAGATGCGGATATTGATGGTGAAACCGCCAGTTTGTTTAAAGCGGAAGCCCGTTACATTCGTGCTGCAGAATATGCTTCCATGTATGTATGGTTTGGCCCCGTTCCCTTACGGACCAGTACGACACAAGAACAAAACCTAGCCCGTGCCTCCGAACAGGAAATGTTGGATTTTGTGGAATCTGAATTAAGAGCGACAATTCCAGACCTCCCCGATCCAGGTCAGGAAGCACAATGGGGACGAGCTACCAAAGGGCATGCTCTGGGAATTTTGACCAAGTTTTTGCTGAATACGAAACAATGGTCGAAAGTGGTGGAAACCACCCAGCAAATCATGGATCTGGGCTATTATGAAATATTCCCGGAATTTAAGGATCTGTTTAAGATCGAAAATGAGCAAAATAAGGAATTGTTGGTAGCCTGGCCCAATTTAAATGTTAGCCCAAGAGGACACACCTTTCCAAATGGTGCATTTCCACCGGGTTTTTCGTTTGCTCCCAATCTGCCAGAATACCAATGGCGTTCTACTATGGCAAATTGGGCTACTCAATATCGATTGCGAGATGAATTTGTTGATTCTTTTGACCCTGCTGACCAAAGGTTAGTAATCATCGTCCAGGAATATGTAAATCTTAACGGGGCAACGGTAGACTTAAGATCGACTCCAGATAATAGTCGATCTCTAAAATTCTTTGACCCTGATGCGCTTGCTAACCACCATGGCAATGATGTTCCAATCGTTAGGTATTCAGATGTTTTACTTTCCAGAGCAGAGGCTCTAAACGAAATCAACGGACCTTCTCAAGAGGCTCTGGATTTAATCAATACGGTCCGTCAACGGGCAGGTTTGCCAGGAATAACATTAGCCGATGCTACCAGTCAAGAAGTGCTCAGAGATTACATTCTACAAGAACGAGGTTGGGAGTTTGTTTCAGAAGGGAAGCGTCGAGAAGATCTGATCCGTCATGATAAATTCATTGAATTCGCCAAAAATAGAGGCATTAATGCGCAACCGCATCATGTCCGATTACCAATCCCGGCGGCTGAGATCAATGCTAATCCAGCTGTTCAACAAAACGAGGGATACTAAATCAAAATAAAGCTTTATGAACGCAAGGAAAATAAGCACACTTGGTATATTTTTGTATCTAAGTTTGGCAGGTGTTTCTCTTCATGGGCAATCTCCCGTAAGAATCGCGGAGGCCATGTCTGCTAAAGAAATCAAAGATGGACTAAAATCACACGACCGCGCTTTGTTCATCAAACAACATTGGATTCGTGATCCCTATATTATCTTGGGTCCTGATGATTACTATTACCTTACCGGAACTACACCTGCACCGGGAGATCCCAGAGAACAAACCGATCCTTACAACACCGGGCTGGGCGATACATCCATAGTAGGGCCCAAAGTCCAGGTTTGGCGAAGTAAAAACCTGATTAAGTGGAAATATTTGGGAGCTCCCTATAGCTTGGATGATTCCTACCGGAAAAGCAACGATTTGCTCCCAACTGAAGTCGACCGGAATGCGAAAAAAATGAATGTGTTGTGGGCGCCGGAAATCCACTGGGTTGACGGAAAGTGGGCTCTGGTTCACTGCCCAAAAGGTCTGAGTAGCCTGGCTTTTTCTGCGGGAGATCGAATTTCAGGACCATGGACACATCCAATGGGAGAGGATTTCGCAGCCAAGCACGATCCTTCTTTGTTCAAAGATGATGATGGCACTTGGTATGCCGTATGGAGCAATACCTACATTGCAAAGATCAACGACGACTTTACTGGATTTGTCACCGAACCTAAATATATCCCTCCCTCCTCAGAACGCCCAAACCCGAAAGACAGGGATAAGACCATCAATCGCATCGGTCATGAAGGGGCTACCATTCGGAAAATTGGAGAAAAGTACGTTTCCTTCGGCACTGCCTGGTCTACCGATCTCGGCCGCAAGGGCTCGTATAACTTGTACTACTGCACTTCAGACCATTTAATGGGACCCTATGGACCGAGAAAGTTCGCCGGGAGGTTTTTAGGCCATGGCACACCTTTCCAGACGCGGGATGGAAACTGGTGGTGTACCGCATTCTTTAACGCCAATGTGCCGCCAATAACCAAAGAGGGAATTGCAAGTGTTGATCTTTCTGAAAATGCACAAACCATCAATCAGAGGGGGACGACTATTGTACCTTTGGAAGTAAGGGTTTTACCGGATGGAGACGTGTTTATACGTGCCAAGGACCCCGTATACCGAATTCCGGGACCAGATGAAAACCAACAATTTCGGCAAATAAAACTACCTAACGGCAAATGAAAATGTTGCAACCTCTTGTGCTCTCCAAAGGAGTGTTAAAGCAGCTGGTAATGATGAGCTACTTGCTGCTGTCTTATGTCCCGCTTTTAGCCCAATCATCACCTGGCAAGCCGAATATGATCATCTATTTAGCTGATGATCTGGGTTACCTGGACATCTCAGTTTACGGATCCAAAGTTGTGCAAACCCCTGTACTGCAAAAGTTGAGTGTAGAGGGGATCACTTTTCATAATGCCTTCGTAACTTCCCCGTCTTGTGCTCCCAGCAGGGCCTCCTTACTGACAGGTCTGACGCCTGCCAGAAATGGTGCGGAAACGAATCATTCCTTTCCTCACGATGAGGTATCTTATTTGATCGACAATTTCAAGCAAGCGGGGTATACGACTTTGGCTTTTGGCAAGGTCGCCCACTATAAGGGGAATGAAAAATGCGGTTTTGATTTTCACCACGATGAACAGGTAAATCTTTATCAAAACATCAGGGGATATTTTGATACTGTTGCCATCGAATCTCCTGTTCTCCTATTCGTAGGAGATCGGAGGCCTCATGTCAGTTGGACCGAGGAGCAATTTTATTCGCCAGATTTAGTTGACTTGCCGCCTTATTTTATCGATACTGAATCTACTAGAGAGCATCGCTCAAGATACTATACCGATGTGACCGGATTAGATGGTGAAATGGGGCACGTTTTACACTATTTGCACGGAAAGTTTGGTGAAAACACGATTACTCTTTTTACCAGCGATCATGGGGCACAATGGCCATTTGGAAAGTGGAACCTGTACGATGCCGGAATTCGGACGCCACTCATCGTAAAATGGCCAAAAAACATTGAACCCAATACCATTACGGATGCGATGGTAAGTTGGGTGGACATTCTCCCCACACTCCTGGATTTGGCGGGCGTTGAGGTACCTAAGAATTTAGATGGACAGTCCTTCAAATCAGTATTAATGGAGGGAAGCAAAGAATTCAGGAAGGAGATTTATACCACCCATACCGGGGATGGAAGGTTTAACATCTATCCCATCAGAAGTATTCGAACCGATCGGTATAAACTCATCCTCAACCTGGAGCCCAATGCCTACCACAGTAATCATTCCGATATTAATAGGAAACCCGGTGCAGGTAAATATTGGGATTCCTGGAATGAAGAAGAGAAGAATGACCCGAGGGCTGCTTACCTTATCAGCAAATACTACCAAAGACCCAAATGGGAGTTTTATGACTTAAGGGTTGACAGTGATGAGCAATTGAATTTGATTGGTGTACCTGCTTACAAAGGTGTCATCAAAGACTTACAAGCTAAGTTGGAACAGTGGATGAAAGATCAGGGGGATGAAGGTAAAACGCATCTGACTCCCTATTTACTATCGGGCCCTAGGCCAAATCGCAAACTAATTAAGAGGTAACATGAAATTTACTTATTTATGGAGCCTGGCCCTTGGATTATTTGCTTCCGATTGCATCTTGGTAGATACTCCAAACAGACCACCCAACATCCTGATTATTCTCAGCGACGATTTAACCTATCATGATTTAGGTTGCTATGGAAATACGGATGTAAAAACCCCCAATATTGATCAACTGGCAGCAGAGGGTCTGCGGTTCGAATATTGCTTTAATTCGGCCCCTATGTGTGCTCCAACCAGAATGAGCTTGTATACCGGTATTCATCCAGTCCGAAATGGGGCACACCCTAATCATAGTATGGTATATGACCATATTAAGAGTCTGCCCCATTATCTTGGTGCTGAAGGGTATAAAGTAGCATTATTAGGAAAAAAGCACTACCAACCGGCTGCTAATTTTCCCTTTGAGTACCTTGGTGGAAGAGGCCATGATAATGGAGAGGGAATGGATCTGGATCTGACCAAAGCCAAGACCTTCTTTGACAACTCGAAAGAACAAGCCTGGTGCCTGGTAGTCGCCTCCAATCAACCCCATACCCCTTGGACCAAGGGTGACACTAGTAACTATGATCCCGCCGCTTTGACCCTTCCTCCTTACCTGATCGATACGGAAACCACCAGGAAGGGCTTATCCAGGTACTACGCAGAAATCACTTACTTTGATCAACAACTAGGCGCTTGTCTCGATTACCTGGAAGCCTCCGGTCAAAAAGAGCATACGGTAGTGATTTATCTCTCCGAACAGGGATCTAACTTACCACACAGTAAATGGACCTGCTATGACAATGGGCTGCGTTCAGCAGCCATTGTCCGATATCCTCCGATGGTATTGCCCAAAAGGAATACCGAGGCTATGATCCAATACGTCGATGTGTTGCCGACCATCCTGGAACTGGTTGGGGCTGATCCTGAGCAATACGACCTCGATGGAAAGAGCTTTTTGCCGGTGCTGAAAGGAAAATTGGGGCAACATCGAAATTATGTATACGGCATCCAAACCTCCAAAGGAATCTTTAGCGGACCGGAAGCATTCGGCATTCGCTCCGTTCGCAATAAACGGTACCGCCTGATCTGGAACCTGAATCACGAAAATGAATTCAGCAATACGGTAATTGCTAGGAATGGGCCATATGGCATCTTCGGTTCCTGGATGGAAGCTGCTGCGAATGGAGATACACTGGCGGCCAAACAAGTAAATGCTTATAAAAAGCGGCCGGAATGGGAGCTCTATGATCTGCAACAGGATCCGTACGAATTAGAAAACAGCATAGAAACTCCCGGAGCTAAATCGATCATCGAAGTGCTAAAACCTAAATTGCTGGATTGGATGGAGCAGCAAGGCGATTTAGGTGATCTGACCGAATGGACGGCCATTGGCAGACAGGCGAAAAAAAACGCTGCGATGCCTCCGGCGCCTCTATTTATTGACCCTAATTATCAAGGCTCTTGCGATCCTGAGATCATCTGGAACGAACATGACCAACAATGGTATATTTATTATACCGCCCGTCGCCCACTACTGGATAATACCTGGCTGCAGACGCCTATCGGAGTGGCCAGGTCCAAAAATCTGATCGATTGGAATTTCCTAGGCTATTGCCACTTTGACGGGGTAGGGGGCACCAAGGATGCCAAGGCTACCTTTTGGGCTCCAGCCATGATTGCAGCTGAGGGCAAATTGCATATGTTCGTTACTTATAAGCCGGATACTTTACCGGCCAGAGGAGCTTGGGGCGGCCCGGGAAAAATAGTACATTACGAAACGGATTTAACCGATCCGGTAGCAGGGTGGAAAAAAGTAGGGGATATGCATGGAGCTGACTTGAATACCATCGACGCGACGGTTTATCAAAGCGACGGTTTATTCCATCTTTGGTTCAAAGGAAAAGAAAAGAGCGCTAAAAATAATGAACTGTATCACCTTACGAGTAGCAATTTGTACAAATGGGAGCGTAAAAATTTTTCAAAAAGCGATGTTTTCAATGCTTCCGTTTCGGGCTCGGACTTCGAGGAAGCACCTTATATTTTTCAATGGCAAAATAAGTATTGGTTGATCACGGATCCGCATCGTGGTTTATTTGTCTATTCCAGTGAAGATGGTGATCACTGGAATTTCCAGGGGACTATTTTGCAGGAAGGCGGAGACCGGGCGCTGGACAACAGCATGGCCAGACATTGCAGCGTTGCGGTCTTCCATAACCGGGCTTTTATTTTCTATCATGTCGAGCCTTGGCGCCGCTACGATTTGGAACAGAAAAAAGGGAAAGAACAAGTACGCATTTTCGACCAGCCACTTAGAAATAGACGGAGTGTATTGCAGATGGCAGAGTTAAAATTGGTAGACGGTAGACTGACTTGTGATCGGGATGAGAAGGTTACTTTGAATTGACTTCCATTGTTTACAACTATGAAGATTTGTTTGTTGGTTTTCATTTTATTGTATTTAATACTCGAGGGATGTAGCCCTCCAGTTGATGCGACGCAGAAGCCTAACTTTATAATTATTGTTGCCGATGATTTGGGTTATGCCGATGTCGGTTTCCATGGTAGTGATATAGCGACACCAAACCTGGACCGTTTGGCATCCAAAGGAGTTCAATTGGAGCAATTTTATGCCTGCCCCATGTGCACTCCAACGAGGGCAGGTTTAATGACGGGCCGTTATCCCATTAGGTTTGGTTTGATGCGCTCGGTAATTCCTCCACAGCGCGATTTTGGAATGCCGCCGGGGGAGTTCACCATTGCCGAAATGTTGAGCTTCGGGCTATAAACACAGAGGAATGGTAGGGAAATGGCATTTGGGACATAGGCAAAAAAAGTGGTTGCCGGCAAGACAGGGATTTACCTTCTTTGAAGGATGCCATAATGGTGCGGTTGATTATTTTACTCAAAAGAGGAATGGAGAACGCGACTGGCAGCAGATGGGGGATCCGTCTTCTCATGAGGGATATACGACAGACTTAATAGGTGAAGCCTCCGTCCGATTCATTAGTAGCGTACCTAAGACGGAACCGTTTTTCCTATATCTTTCCTTCAGGGCACCTCATTCCCCTTTTCAGGCCAAAGCCAAAGACTTAGCCAAATATCCTAAACGAGAGGGTAAGCAACAGGCCTATGCTGCAATGGTGGACTGTATGGACCAGAATATTGGCAGAGTAATAAATATTTTAGAGGAACGGGACCAATTGGATGATACTTTTATTTTGTTTTTTAGCGATAATGGTGGCGTGAGACAGGTGGCGAATAATGCTCCGCACAAAGGAGGAAAACTCACTGTATACCAGGGAGGAATCAATGTTGTGGCTGCTGCTCATTGGCCAAAAGGTAATGTTTCAGGAGGCAAAATTATCCGGGAAAGAATGGGATATATTGATGTTTTTCCAACCCTAATGGAAGTAGTTGGATATCAAGGGCCGCTTGAAAATGAACTGGATGGTGTTAATGTTTTAAATGGTTTGCGAGGCAGAAAACTGCCGAATAGGCATTGGTTTACTTACCTTGATCAAAACCGTGAAAAAATGGAGCGTTTTGCCCTAAATACCGATCAATGGAAATTGGTATGGGAACGAAATGCCCCTGATAATGATACCCAATTTAACCAAGTGAGGTTGTTTAGTATGATGGATGACCAAGCCGAATCGGATGATAGGGCCGAAAAAAATAAGGACACTGTAAAAAAGTTGCAAGCAGAAATTGAGGTTATGTATGACTTAAAAATAGAAAACCAAAACCTGCGCTACTTTGAGAAGGAAAGACTATCCGGCCCCGTATTGCCAAACTGGATTCCTGTTAAATAGAAGTTGTTCAAAATAAAAAAAATATGAACCGGAAACAATTTTGTCAAAATTCAGGATTGGCCCTGATCGGGACAGCGTTTTTCCCGCTAATCTTGTCGAAACCTCGTGATGCCGAATCTGCATCCGAGCTCCAAAAACATAAAATTGACAAATGTGAACTGGTTGAAGTGGATTTTCAATGGCCCAGGTTCGTAGGAAAAAATGGTAGGATTGATTTTCATGGACAGAAAAAGAAATGTACCGTTCTAAAATTGTTTACCGATCAGGGAGCAATGGGTTGGGGACTTTCCAATAAAAAAGCAATGGATTTGTTCGAAAGAGTCCAGGGCAAAAAGGTGGCTGAATTAATTGCCCCCGGGCAGGGCATCACTGCAGGACTTGATCGTCGGGTTGATTTTGCCTTGCATGATTTAATGGGAGTGATTCTTGCTCAGCCCGTTTATAAACTAATCGGAGAAAAAGGGCCGAAAGAAATGCCGATCTACAGCGGAATGATTTATCTGGATGAGTTGAATCCAGGAAATGAAACTAAGGGCATTGATGCGATCCTGGAAAATTGTATGTGGGATTATGATTATGGTTACCGTCAATTAAAAGTTAAAATTGGGCGTAGTGGTCGCTGGTATCCGCACGATAGGGGATTATCGATGGACATTGAGGTAGTGCAAAAAATACACAATCACTTTAAAGGCAAAAATACCCAGGTGCTCGTTGATGCCAATGATATGTACTCTTTGGAAGATGCGATCGCTTTTTTGCGGGGAATTGGAGATACTCCTTTATTCTGGATCGAAGAACCTTTTCAAGAACAATTACACGAGGGAAGAAAACTAAAACAATGGATGCTCGAAAATGGGCACCAAAATACCCATTATGCCGATGGGGAATTCCGACCCGATTTTAAGGTGTGTTTTGAATTGGGAAAAGAACAAACATTAGACGTATTCCTTGCCGACACCTTTGGATTCGGTTTTTCGGAATGGATACGGCTCATGCCAAAATTGAAGGAAATGAACATGCTGAGTAGTCCTCATTGTTGGGGGAACCGCTTGAAAACCCACTATACCACCCACCTTTCTGCCGGATTAGGGAATGTTTGCACCATCGAAGGAGTAACTTGTGAATCACCGGACATTGATTATGGCGACTATCCAATCGAAAATGGAAAAATCAAGGTATCCGATGCGCCGGGATTTGGAATGAAATTGTTGAAATAGAATTAGATGTAAATGCCTCTTGACCAATCAACTAACAAGGACTCTCATATGCTGAAGCACTTTGGACTTCGAAGCCGGTATTCCGGCGGCATTTATTTCTTCGCCATAATGAATCTTTTTGTAAATGTTGATGGTTTGAACAACTGCATTACAAAGATCCGAGAACCGAGAGAGAATGGCCTAATGATTTCACTGATAGGTCAATAGAAGGCATAGATTCTGAGCGTTTTTTTCAATTGTGCCTAACATCTGGCTACTCGTACCAAGTTTCCGATATATTTGAATAAGAAGTTGTTTAAGGTTTCTGTTTCGAAGTGAAAAATTTAGATAAATGGTTCTCAGAACTGTTTTTTTTCTCTGCATAGCGGCGCTACGGTGATAAAAAAAGCCGTTTTGAGGTTCATTTAGCTGGATTTTGCAGCCGGAAGAGAAACCTTAAACAACTTCTAAATCAAAGAGATATCAAATCCATCGGCACTTTCAAAATCCATAGGGAAAACCTGTATTAATGGCGTTTTCCCTAAAGTGTGAATTTCTATTATCGAATAGTCGATTTTTACCTAATCGATGCTGATGGACTTCAGTTGAGGCCTTCCACCAAAAGTGGACAAGATCCGGGGCAGACCTCGTGGATTCTTGGGGATTCAACCTCACTATATCATTATTACCGGAATCTGGTCAAACTACGACAATCATCTAATCCTTTGATCCTGAAGTTTGGTCCGGATGGTGGTTTTGGAAATGTTGAAAAACGATTAGATGGAAAGGTCTGATAATGTTGTAATTTAAAAGATCCCGTATTTGTCAAAAGCTTCTTTGGCGCTCATACCATTCAGCAGAGACCTTCTAAGCTGATTTTCAGTATCGCGCTTCTTGAAAGCGGCCCGTAAGACGACCTCCGCAACAGCTTTGGGTACAATGACTATGCCATCAAGATCGGCGAACAATAGATCCCCATTTTCAATAGTAACCCCGCCGATCTCAATTGGACATCGGTAATCAGTAATTAACCCTCTCGATTTCTGGTCTGGTCCGAAGGCCTTCCTGGCGAAAGTTGGAAAACGCAGATTCAGGATCTCCCGGGTATCGCGGTAACAGCCATCAATGACGGCTCCCGCAGCCTTTAGCTGCATGGCCCGAACGCTCATCAGACCACCCCAGATCGCATATTCAGGCGTGCCGCCGGTATAGACGAATACTTCATTTTCCCGGAGCGCGTCCAATGCATCGAACAATAAACCGTAGGGATCGACAGCTGGCTCGGTTTGTGTGACTTTAACATCTTTGCCGAGAACGGTCATGATCCGGCCGACGATTACCATGTCAGGATCCACTGGCCGGATATCAGGCGGCAGAAACTGGTTTCGATGCCCCATTTGGTCCATCACGTCGGCCAGAAGGGCAGTACATAAGCGCTCTCTAGCCTGTTCAAACAATTCCGATTCATTTTGCCAGGCTTGCATGAAGATGAATTTTTAAGTTTTTCCTCGATTCCGAAAATAATCAAATTGTGCGTAGTCGGGCAATTCGGACCAGGGGTTTTTACCTGGAAGTTTACCACTATGCAAATAACGGCAAGGGTTAGCGGGGTGCAAACACCTTGATTTTCGATTGTTGACACTATATTTTCCAACCTGCGGAGTAAGTGGAGCAATCTGGGACAAAATATCTTAGAAGCTGTTAAAATTCTGAAGACCGAATTTTAATAGCTTCTTAGAAAGCTTCTGTAGCAGAAAGAGCTGGGTGCTGTCTTTTTCTTTACTATTTCCCCCTGGCCCTCCATTTTTCTAAGATCTCCTCTTCTCTGTTCATAAATGATCGCTCACCAGTCAGAATTTTATCACGCCTTTCTTGAGAAACCGCATCCGAATACCACCATTCCTTGGTCGCTCTTACGGTTTCGGATAATGGCCTGAACCGGAGATCGGCTTCAATGGCTTTGGTGTTATCACTTTTGGACATACCCGCATATTCCGGTAATTGTATGACCCAAGGCTGAATACCGATGATGCGATTTTCTTTTAAAAAAGCCAGGTCATCGATTTGAATATAATTAACCGGAGAGGTGTAGCTGGCGTGAATCCCATGCACAAAGGCATCGGTCGTCATTCTAAAGCCCGGACCGGAGCCATTGTAGGTCCCGGCTGCCTTATTTTCAATTAATCTGATCATCCATTCCGCAAGATCTCGAACGTCGATGTATTGCACCACTTCATCCCTATTTCCCGGAATGATGATGTCTCCTCCTTTTTCTAATCTGGCCAGCCAATAAGGAAACCGATCGGTGCGATCTCCGGGACCGACGATTAAAGTGGGTCTTACGATAATGGACCTTTGTGCGCCAAACGCGTTGATGGTAGCCAATTCGGAAGTGGCTTTCATTACCCCAAATTCATAATTGAATTTCTCTTCTTCCGTCGCATCATCAGGTATTTCGGTAACCAATGATCTTTTTTCGGAAAAATCATCGCCGGTAAATGGATAAAAAACACTGATGGAAGAGGTATACATGTAGTATCCGACGTGATCTACCAGTAGTTTTGCCGTGTCTTCCGTCCATTTGGTTTTTCGCCCCGAATTATCGATTACAACATCCCATTTTCTATTTTTTAACGCTTCCAGATTATTCTCCCTATCGCCTACTAATTTTTCCACTTTTGAAAAGACTTCCGGGTATATTTTAGGTATGGTTTTGCCTCTGGTGAAGGTAGAGACCTCATGACCCCGCTGTATGGCATAGTTGATTTGATGAGGTCCCAAAAAACTGGTTCCGCCAAGAATCAGAATTTTTAATTTTTCTTCCTGCTTTTTGGGGCCAATTAATTCGTTAAGTGGGTTTGATTTGATCACGGGGGCCAATCCCAGCGCCAAACCGGTTCCTAAAAATTCACGTCTACTCTTTTTCATTTTTTTGCTTATTTGAATGAAAACTTACAAAATTTATACTCATCTCCCAATGGCTAATAAATGATCTAATGCTGAAATCACCCTTTCAATATTTTTGGCCAGCGGTACATCATCATCATCGGATTTTATTCTATCTAGAATTTCTCTTATTTCTGAATCATCTCCAAATCTTAGTTCACCAGTATAAATAATTTCACCAACTGCATTTACAATTTGCCCTTTCGAATAATTACTTTTGCATTTCTCAGTTAGAATCTTAAGGATTGGTAAGTCTTCTACTTTGGGATTCGCTTTTATCTTATATGCAATGCCTCCAATTATACCTTGATCGTCAGAGTATTTAAACTTATGAATTAATTCATGGTATTCATTTAGCTTTTCTGCAATGAATTTGACTATCTTATATTTCTTCCTAATTCTTACTGCAACATGTCCTTCTCTAGATATCGACTTGTAACTATTTCCAAGTTCGACTATCATATCTTCATATTTTTTTGACAAACGATCGTAGCTGTTATCATCCAGCAATTTTGTTTCTAGGATTTCAAGAATTGAAGAATTTATTTTTGCTAACTCTTGATTGCTTTCTCCAAATGTAATTGTGTTTGTTCTTACTTTAGATTGAAGCGTAAAATACCTACTACTCAATAGATCAAGCTCTATCATTGTAGAAGGATTGATTCTACCTTTCATATTGCGGAAAGTTTCCAAGGCTTCTTGGGTTTCTCCTTTTGCAATCAATTCTCCAATTAATTGTTTAATCTCCATTTCAATTATGCTATTCGGGTATACTTTTTATAATTTTTTAGCAACGCCCGACTCCCCGGTGCAGGTGCGCTTCCCTATAAAGATAAGGCGGGAGCGGCAGGCAGACAAGCGAGAAAAAAGAGAGTAGTTGCTATGCCAGCAACATTTCAAGGATTATCTTTGGCCTGCTGAGGATCAACCACCAAACCCAACCCTGCCTGATCAAAGAAACCAAAAGCTAATAAAGTAAGAATCTATGAGAGCCACCCGCTTATTGCCCTTAGTATGTTTGCCGTTAATGCTTTATGTCCTTTTTCAGTGTGCCGGTCCCGGCGCTACCGATATCGCTTCCCGAAATGGTACGGACTACAATCTCCATATCCGGCCGATTCTGTCGGATAAATGTTTTGTGTGCCACGGCCCGGACGCCAATCAACGCAAGGCCGACCTGCGTTTGGATTCGGAGGAGGGGGCCTATGCCGCTCTGAAGGATCAAGTAGGGGCTTTTGCCATCGTTCCCGGTGAAAAAGAAAAGTCGGAGGTCTGGCACCGCATTACTACCAAGGATACTTCGGAAATGATGCCTCCTTCGGAATTCAACGTCCCCCTGACGCCGGCCGAGGTGGAGCTCATTGGGAAGTGGATTGACGAAGGAGCCAAATACAAACCCCACTGGGCATTTATTCCTCCGCAAAAAACGGAAGTGCCCCGAAGTCACGATCGCAATTGGGCCCGCAA
>JANQRV010000155.1 GCA_028284395.1 Saprospiraceae bacterium | reverse complement strand
TTGGGAAGAAGCACTATGTGCTTCCGTGCAAGAAGGAGAACGGAAGTGGATTCATGGAGATTTACAATCGGGAAATATGCTGGCCGTAGCTGGAAAAATTACTGCCATTATCGATTTTGGAGCTTTAGGAGTCGGCGATGTGGCGGTTGACTTTATGCCGGCCTGGAATTTATTTGATTTCAAGGAAAGGACCATGTTTAGAGACCAACTGGCCGCCCAAGATTCGGTATGGAAACGAGCTCGAGGCTGGGCCTTATCCGTTGCCGTGATTGCACTAGAATATTACATGTGTACCAATCCGGAATTGGCAGCTATATCTCAATTTACCATCAAAGAAGTTGAAAAGGATTATGCTGCCTCCGGTTGAGACATTGAGAATTTGTTGGGGGGGCACCTATTGGACCACAAAATGCTTACTGCAAGCCTACTTTTCGCCTATTTTTAACATCGTAACCCTGCTATTCATTCAGTGGAAAATCTCAAATAAGTTTCGAGGAAATAATTTTTGCAAGGGTAAGAATACATCATGAATTCGATCAACAACATAAAATCCAGAACATCAAAATCCTGGGAATCGGACAAAATCAAGATTTCGCATAGCGTAATCGACTATAACACGCTTGGTGAATACAAAGCGACCGACGACACCGAATACGTTCGACTCCATTTCGGTTTACAAGGGAGTTATGATTTCAGTTTTTCACAGTTGGATGGCTCTTTCTCATTATCAGGACACCACAACAACATAATGTATTCAGATGGACTGGAAATTGAAGTAGCCAACAAGAGTCATAGAATTGAGACCTTTGGGGTCAACTTCGATACCGATCTGTTTATTGAACTCGGGCAAAATGGCAACGAGCCATTAAAAAGATTTACCGATAAGGTCGTCGGAAGACAGAATGCGATCTTGTCCAATGAATGGCGAACAAATAGTTTCAAAATTCAACAGGTCATCCAAGAAATTATACACTCTGCCTTTCAGGATACATTGCAGGATTTATTTTTACTGTCCAAGAGTATAGAATTATTGGTTTTACAAGCTGAAATGTACGAAAAGAGATCTTCTAACCAATTTATCAAATCGGAAAGGGATAAACGAAAACTGATCGAAGCAAAAGAGCTTATATCAGCGAGAATAGACGACCCTCCAACCATAGTCGAACTTTCGAGGCTAATTGGTATCAATGAATACAAGTTAAAGAAGGGCTTCAGGGAGTTGTTCGGTACCACCATTTTTGGATACATTCATAACAAGAGAATGAGTTTGGCTAAAAGATTGCTCTTAGGTACGGATATGTCGGCTAAAGAAATCGCTTATGAAACTGGCTATAGCTCTCCTCAACATTTTTCAAATGCTTTCAAAAAGAAATTTGGCATTACTCCCAATCGTATTAGAATCGATCCCGATTCTGCAACATTACCCATTGATGACTCGTCAAATTTGGATGTTAATCAAAAACAAAGAAAATGAGTCAATCAATGATCATCAATGAAAAGGTCTTATTTCAATCCAAAGCAGAAAAGGTTTGGGACTTGCTGATCAATCCCAACATGACCAAAAGGTACATGTTTGGTTGTGAAGTGCTTTCTGACTGGAAAATTGGAAGCCCCGTACATTGGAAGGGGAAAACCGAAGATGGAGTAGAAGTGATCTATGTCAAAGGGGAAGTGCTAGAGTATCAGGAAGGAAAAAAGGTGACTTCCTCGACATTTGACCCGAATGCAGATATGGCCGATATTCCAGAAAACTATGTGAATCTGACGTATGAGTTGACAGAATCGACGGAAGGAACCTTGTTGACCATTATTCAAGGCGACTTTGCGGGGGCGGAAAACGGAAAGAAGCGTTATGAAGAGTCCAGAAGTGGTTGGAAAGATATCGTCATACCAATGATGAAGTCTCTTTTGAATGAATAGCCGAGTAGCGTTTTCGCTCCTCATTCAATTCATCGATCAACGCATCGATGTCATGGGCTACAGTAAGGTAATTGGAGATGCAGGTTCGGATGCACAAGTGTTTCTTGATCGGATAGGTAGATAACCAGGATCTACCGGACGCAACAATATTTTGGACAACTGTCGTACAAAATTGGTCATCGGATTCAAATGCCGGATCTGTAAAGCAGATGACCGGAAGGTCAGAGCGATTTTTAATGAGCCAACCATTATCTCTCAGTTTTTTTCGGAGGTAATGGCCCATATTGGATTGGTGGTTTATCATTTCTGTGAATCCCTCCCAGCCAACGATCAGCAGGGATAAGTATAGCTTCAACCCCATGAATCGTCTCGACCATTGTATCGAGTAGGCGTAGGGTTCGACTTTAGGATGTTCATCCGTGCCATTTGGGACGTACGTGGTACGAACGCTGAAGGTCTGTTTTAATATGTTCGGTTTAGAGGTGATAAACATACTGATGCCCATCGGCATGGATATCCACTTGTGGGCATCAAAGGTAATGGAATCAGAATGTTCGATCCCTTTTAAGAACGGTTTTAGCTGTGGGCTCAATGCGGCAGCTCCTCCATAGGCAGCATCAATGTGGAACCAAAGTTTGAATTCGTCGGCAATTTGTTTAAGAGCTTGAAAATCGTCGATGACTCCGGCTCCGGTGGTACCCGCGGTTCCAACGATCATTAGAGGCTGTTTGCCGGCCGCAATATCTTGTTCAATGCTTGTTCTCAAAATGCGGATGTCCATCTTGAGGTCATTTTTAACTTCAATTTTCCTCACGGAAGAAAAGCCAAGACCAGTAGCTTTAGCTGCCTTGATCACGGAATGATGAGCTTCAGCGGAGCAGTATATGATTGGTTGTTTTGAAATCCCGATCAGCCCATTTTCTGCAAAACTAGGAAACCGGTGGTTTAATGCCGCCAATACTGAAGTAAGATTGGCTTCATTTCCTCCACTGGTGAAAATGCCGTCTATAGTCGATGCCGAATAACCAAATTTTTGCCCGAATTCGAGTAAGAGATACCGTTCGACTTCAATGGCGTATGCCGCATGAAACCAGCTGGCTAATTGTGGATTGATTATGGACGTAATCAAGTCCGCCAGTACTGCGGGATAAGCAGCACGTGGGACAAACAAACCAAAGCATTTCGGGTGTGGTGAATGTAAGGTGTATTTCCGTAAACCATCAATCACCAGATCAATGGCTTTTTTCGGAGGCAGAGGAGTGTTGAAGTCCACATTTCGGGCTTTTTTTACGATCGCTTCAAAATTCAAATGTGGCAATACTTCCAGCTCGTCCGTATGCTCGTAGTATTCTTCAAGTTTCTCAAACGTATGCTGGAGTAATTGATTTCTCAGATCGGGATGTAAGTCAAATTTTTTCATAGTACAAGCATGGGTCTTTCCCGAAATGGGAAAATAATAAGTTAGGTTTGACCGATATTGGTACGGAAAAATACATTGATTTAGTATTTATTTTCATGAATTTAGAATTTTTGGGAAAAAATCCTGTTTCTAGTTTTTTTTTGGGAAAATGCTTAATTTTGGCATATTATTAGAAAACAATCGAGGAAATATTCCCAAAATGAAGTTAGACACTATCGATAAAAGGCTGCTTTCATTGCTGCAAAACGATTCCAAAGTGAGTATCAAACAATTATCTGCTGCACTCAATATCACCAAAACTCCCATTTACGAAAGGATTAAAAGATATGAACGAGAGGGGATTATTGAAAAATACGTAGCGGTGATCGATCACGAAAAAATCGGTGAATCGATGGTGATTTTCTGCTCTGTATCCTTGGAAAGCCAGAAATTGGAAAACATTGAAGCTTTCAATGATGCAGTGATGAATATTCCCGAGGTGCTGGAATGCTATTTTCTGGCGGGGACAAACGATTTTTTATTGAAAGTAGTCGTGGCCAATCTAAAGGCGTACCATTATTTTTCTACCGCAATTTTGGCCGCCTTACCCAATATTCGCCATATCAACAGCACCTTTGTATTGAACCGGGTAAAGCATTCCACCGTGTTTCCAGTGTGAATTTGTAGTCACAAACGCTCTACGGTGACCTTAGTTGCTGCCACTGTTGCCAGAGGTAAGACAAAAATAAATCCGATTACCGTCAAAAATAGAAACAAAAAAACAGCCCCATTTCCAATGGCAATACCGGCATTTTTTCTTACGAATCGGACACTTTGCCGGACATTGAAATGGCGCTCCAACAAAAAATCCATGTTTCCGAATCCTGCATAATAGGCTTGCACGACAAAAATTAGGATGGTAGTGAAGGGCGTAAAAACGGGGATAAGCCCCAGAAGAAACAATAAGAAAGTGAAGAACAATTCCCGAATAATATTGCGAAAGGCAATGGTTAAGCCCCGGATCAGGTCTTTCATGAATTGTCCGGCAGAAAAAGGAATTTCACGAGCACGACCAGATAATGCATTTTCTACTTTTTCTGACAACGGACTCATGAAAGGGGAAGAGAGTGCCAGGACTAGGTGTTTGAAGACTATGAATCCCATCACACCAACGAAAAGTCCGCCGAACACCGCTATTACCTTTTCAATGGTCCCTTTACCCCATTCCCACGGGTAAAAGCCAATCAACCACTGGCCAATATCATCCGAAGCACTCCATGCGCCACCGACAATTGTTACACCCAGCAACAGACAGATGACCATAGGAGCAATAAAATAGCCCCAAAGTCGGTATTTAGAGATGATCTGGAAGGCTTCCAGATAAGAAACGGCGCCGGAAATGATACCCTTAAGCATAGTGAAGTTATTTTTAAATAATAATCTACTTACCGTAGGGATTTCTGGATTTTTTCTATCCTTCGACTACCTTTTTCTTTCGTCTAGTCTTAAACAACTCTACCACTTCTTTGTCTTTGAGAAAACCAAATTCTGGGAAATTGGAACTGACGAATTTCTTGATATCCTGATAATCTTTTCCCCGTTTGTCCGTATAGGTCTTTAACAATTTGCGAATGTAAGCCATGCAAATCACCTTCAGATCCTGATTGAATTTCTGGTTTGAAAAAATATCCATGTAGACCGGGAAAAGTTTAGCGATCTCAAATAACTCAGCGTATTCTCTTGGTTGAAGATTTGTGATTAGACGATGAAAGTAGTTGTAGATCGTTGCGCGTACACAGTCGTTGACGGTAGATCTACCGGGATGTTGATTGTAGAAAGTCTTGACGGCGCTGTGCGCTTCATCGTTGATGTAGCCAACATCGTGTACAGTATCTAGAAGCGTATAGTAACTGGCGACAATATCTTTGACTTTTCGGTCGACAAGATCTGATGCCTGTTTGTCTGCTTCGGGGGTCAAGTCTACGTCTTTATTGTTGTGCAATTCGAGTAGGAATAAAAGATAGTCTTCCGAGAAGGTATCGGAGGACGATTTACGGGTCCGATTGAGATGACTGGCCACAGAAGCCATGGTCTCCTTGTCCAATTCCAAGAAATTAGCACATAACGAAAGTACCTGTATGTATTCATTGCTATCGTGAAATGCTTTGTTGCTCAGAAACTCTTTTAAAGAAGGTAGAATCGAACTATTGTCTCCCTTGCGGGCAATACGGTGCAGTAAGAAACTCTTTAAGGCTGGGAATAATACCTTTAAACCAGATACATTGGTGGGGAATTCTGCAGTCTGGAAGTTTTCATTGACAAATTGGCGTTTGTAGCGGTTGTAGCCAATCAGTCGTTCTTTTTCATTGCGGTATTTATCCAGTTTTTGGCCCTGCAGAAAATACCTAATGCGTTTGTTCGTCATTTCATTAATCAGATTGGTGACCCAAATGTCACTACTTAGTGCAAAACCAATTTGTATGGTTTGTCCAATCCTCTTCTTTAGAATATCGAAATTAGCAGAATTACAAATAGCGAAAAGTACATCCTTAAAATGTTCCTGAGGTCTGGTATATTTGATGCGATCATTTCTTTCTCCACGTAAAACACTAAAACCAAGGATTCTAGGTAAATAGAGCCCTTCGAATGCTGTGTCCAACAGCACTTTTTCAAAAGCAATGATTTGCAATGGATTTTTAGAAGCGACATCGTCGTATAAAAGTGCAATCTTGGGTTCAAACATTTCTTTGAGGCGCGCGAAATCCTCCTCTTCTTCGCTGTCGAGATAATTGGCCAATTCGTCAGATGCCTGGATTTCACTGCTAAGCTGATCCAACTTGTCTTTATATGACTTGTCTAATTCAAACATATTACATCGCTTTTAATAAAGGTAAACCTGGTAGTGCAATTTAATGCACTACCAGGTTTATGTTCAAAATTTAGAATGATTTATTTCTACTTAAATGTAATTTCTATTATTCTCCTGCTTCGTCTTTCTTTGCTTCTTCTGTTGCCTCAGGAGTTGCTTCTTCTGTAGTTGTTTCTGCTACTGCTTCTTCAGTAGCAGCCTCGGCAACCGCTTCTTCAGCTGGCTGCTCTTCAGCAGGTGCTTCTGGTTGTGCCTCTTCTTCCGGTTCTTTTTCAACTTCGACAGGACGTGCTGGAGGTGTACCGGAAACCATGGCGTGGAAAGCGGCTTTCTCTTCAGCGCTTTTGGTAAAACGTGCCGCGATCTTAGCTTCCTTATCTTCAATCCATGCCGTATACTTTGCTTCAGCTTCCTCAGCGGTCAATGCACCTTTCTTGACACCGCGCATTAGGTGTTTCTTATACAATACACCCTTGAAACGTAGAATAGCTCTAACCGTATCCGTAGGTTGAGCACCTTTCATAAGCCACTCGTAGGCTTTTTCGCGATCAATTTCAATAGTTGCAGGTTTGGTCATCGGATTGTAGGATCCAATCCTTTCGATGAATCGCCCGTCTCTCGGCGCTCTTGAATCTGCGATAACGATGTGGTAGAAAGGCCGTTTCTTACGACCTTTTCTTTGTAATCTAATTTTTACCGGCATTCGTCCAGTTTTTAATTAAACCATAGCCCGCGTACTCCCATCAAGGGACAGCGGTCATTTGAGCCGACAAATGTAAGCGCTTTTCACAGAAAATTCAAATAATTGTGAGATTTTAAATTTAATCCGGGTCGACACAATTACTCATATGGTAAAATGGTTAATATTGCACAATATTAGTTTGAATTATTTCTAAGTTTCAAATCAGAAATCTCGACCACTTCGATAGATTATCCCCCAGAATCTATATCGTCACAACATTCAATATTCTTGTGGGTCTTCAGACGGCTTATGTTTTAATTTTGATTTTATCAATTACAGAATTAAGCTTTATGAGGGGAATTTACACGCTAACCATTCTATTTTTTGTGCATCACTCGATGTTTTCACAAACGGAGCTTCAAGGTGTCATCAATGCTTACACCGCTGTACTGGAGGCTCAACAATGCAGTAATACGATTATTGTAGAAGATGCCACGTCTTTTGTTGAAGGAGAAGATGTCATTGTTTATCAAGCGCAGGGTGCCATTATCAATACCGATGATTCGGGTTCTTTTGGAGATATCTTAGATCTTGGATCAGCTGGTCGATACGAATTCAATACCATTACTGCCATTATCGGCAATCGGATAGAATTGGCCAATGGTCTTTTAAACGAGTATCAAATAGAGGGGCGGGTACAACTTATTTCTTATCCGGTATTTGAAAATGCTATTGTCAGGGATACCTTGACCGCTTTGCCTTGGAATGGTGCGATCGGAGGAGTGCTGGCATTTCAAGTAAGTGGTACACTCACCTTGGAGGCACCAATTAACGTTGATGGTAAAGGATTTGTCGGTGGAGTAGCCGGGATCGATGGAGAGAATGATTGCAATTTCCTTTTTTCCGTTAACATCTATGCAGTCGGCCGGAACGATTGGCGCGGAGCCTTGAAGGGAGAAGGTGTAGCCGGATTTACGACTGGTAAGGAAGCAGGCCGAGGCCCTCAGGGGACGGGGGGCGGTGGTGGCAATGATCATAACTCCGGCGGTGGTGGTGGGAGCCTGTTGACGAGTGGAGGAAGTGGAGGCAATAATGAAGAACCCCGAAGATTGGGATGTAAGGGTAGAAGACCCGGTATTGGTGGTAAGCCCATTCCCGTTTTTGAGGATAGGGTGTTCCTTGGCGGAGGAGGAGGGGCTGGCCATGACAATAATGGAGTAGCCACTGATGGTGCAAATGGAGGAGGAATTGTTATGCTACAGGCCATGAACATGGTCAGCAACAATTTTGAAATATCTGTCAATGGTGATACCCCTGAGGTCGGAGGCGGGGATGGAGCTGGTGGTGGTGGTGCCGGTGGTACGGTATTGCTATCGGTAAAGAATGAAATCGATGGTGAGTTGAAAATTAGGGCGCAGGGAGGACAGGGAGGATTTGCAGACAATCAAAATGCCGAAAGATGCATGGGCCCGGGTGGAGGTGGTTCTGGTGGTTTTCTTCAAGTTGCTGTACCAAATCCTATCGTTGCTGATTTAAATGGTGGGAAGGCTGGCCAAACCATCAACTCTGCCGTCTGTGGTGATGGGACAAATGGTGCGAAAGACGGAGAGTCTGGCCTGCTACTCGAATGGGATGGTGTATTGGTTGGAACAAGTCAGGAAATAAGCATTGCTCCAGCAGTACCGGATCAACTCATCTCCTGCGAAAATGAAAACACCGAGCTAGTTATGAATGTGACTGGAGAAGTGGCTAACTGGCAATGGCAAATAGATCGGGGAGCAGGGTTTGAAGATCTTTCGAATAGCAGTTCTTTTGTCGGGACCCAAACGCCTTCATTAAGTATATTGCGTGCCGACCAGGAGATGAATGAACTGCGTTTTCGGTTGACTGCTGTACTGGCTTGCAATGCAGAGATATTTTCCGATCCTATAAGTTTGACGGTTCGCTCCCTTCCCGTTCCTGATTTTGCGTTTTCCGCCTCTGGTCTATCGGCGAGTTTTTTTAGCGGATCTACGGATGCCGATTCATTGGCCTGGACTTTCGGTGATGGACAAACATCAACGGCCGTTGATCCTACTCATGATTACGCAGAGCCGGGGACCTACATTGTTCGATTAGAAGTTTTCAATGATTGCGGCAACCAATCCATTACACAGGAAATTGAGATAGCTGCCCTTCCTACCAAGCCGACTGCGAGATTTTCCTTCGGGAATAATCAGGGGTGTACCCCGCTTTCAGTTACCTTTACCAATGAATCTTCCCTGAATGCCAGCAACATTCAATGGTTTTTTCCTGGCGGCACCCCGGGTGTTTCGACGGATGCTAATCCAACGATCCGGTATGAATCACCCGGTAACTATTCGGCCACACTTATCGCAAGAAATGAAATTGGCGCAGATACGCTGATTGTCAATGAAGCAGTATCCGTGGCCCCACTTCCAAGTGCGGCATTTGAGGTATTGGTCGAAGACCTTACAGTATCCCTGGTAAACAATTCCTTGGAGTCTGAGGCATATGATTGGGATTTCGGTGATGGGAATACCAGTGTATCCTTAGCACCGGAATATACTTTTGCCGATTATGGAGATTATGAAATTCGGTTGGTGGCGTCCAACGGCTGTGGAAAGGATACCGTTGTACAGACTGTTGAATTAGCAAGTGCGTTGCTGGCTGGCTTTTCAGTAGAGAATGGTATGGGATGTGCCCCCAACTTCGTCCGTTTCAATGATCGTTCGGCTGGAAATATTACCCGGCGTCGGTGGGAATTTCCGGGCGGAGACCCGGCGGTTTCCGAAGAGACTAATCCGACGGTTAAGTACGAAGGGGTCGGGGTCTATACCGTCCGCTTGGTCGTCGAAGATGCAAATGGACTAGATTCCTTGCTGATCGAAGACGCGGTCACCATTGTTGCTTCACCGGATCCGTTTTTTACATTTTCGATGGAAGGAAGTACGGTTACATTTGAGAATCAATCGACTAATTCCACAGCTTATTTCTGGAATTTTGGAGATGGTACCACAAGTGTAGAGGCTAACCCTCAACATACTTATGCGTCAGGTGGTAATTATTCGGTCACTTTAAACGCACAGAACAATTTTTGTGCGAATGCGATTAGTGAGATGATCTCCGTTATTGTGACTAATACCTTAGATCATTCGGCGGCGGCACAGATTCGAATCTTTCCCAACCCGGTCGACCAGAACCTCCGCATCACTAATCAGTCAGCAATACGAAGGCTACAATTGCAAATTTACAATGGTGTTGGACAAGCTGTCAAAAATGTCTATCTCTCGGAGCTGGATTCCTCCATTAATCTTAACGAACTACCAGCAGGCATGTATTTCTTAGAAATACACGATGTGGATCGAGCATCATTGATCACGGCAATGAAAGTAATTAAAAACTAGACATTATTCTGAAATGGTTTTATGAGCTAAAAAGGATGGATTTTAATTTTGATCAAGGCATTCAAAAACGTCGCATCCTCTGTGGCTACAAGCTTTTTGATAACGTAGAGCATAATTAAAAGGCGCTTTTTTAGCCATACAAATTATTTTAGAATAATCTACTAAGTAGAGATCACTTAAACCTTTGCATCTGATCGAAGCAGTTTTAGGATTGGTCGATAAAATTCGCGCCAAACAGCAAACATTGAAGAAATTTCAGCATTGTTATTGATTTCCTAATAAGAATATGTTTAAACTTTATCCTTCGGCCTGCAAATGCCCATTTTTGGAACCTCATTTCACCAAATTTCTAGACCATAGCGCTGCTATGCATCAAAAATTTGGCTTTATGAGAACCCCAAACTGAACATTTTCGACTGCGAAAACAAAATTTAAACATGAACTGTGTTAAAAAGCAAGCAAAAAAGTGATAAAATTTAAGTTGTTTTAAACTTCAGATAGTATTGATTGTCAAA
>JANQRV010000139.1 GCA_028284395.1 Saprospiraceae bacterium | reverse complement strand
CCACGGATGTTGTACTTTTTACTAAGATGTTCGATTTTGATGGCCAATCCACTTCTCATATGATGTCCGCCACAGATTTTTCTATTTTTCTAAATACCTGTAAGCCTATTGCGAAAATGC
This sequence comes from Saprospiraceae bacterium, assembly GCA_028284395.1. Taxonomy (GTDB): domain Bacteria; phylum Bacteroidota; class Bacteroidia; order Chitinophagales; family Saprospiraceae; genus JANQRV01. The sequence continues at coordinate 19,070 of JANQRV010000139.1, read as the reverse complement.
TCAAGGTTACTACGACGCTTATTAAAAGTGTTTGCCAGGGAAATGCGATTGTTGAAGATGTTGGGCAAAGACTCCAGCGAAAACCATCAATAATGCCGACCATCGGATTGAGCGAATAGAGCACTTGCAGAGATGAAGGTACCACTTTCGAGCTAAAACCCACCGGCGACAGATACAGGCCCAATTGCATCAGAAAGGGGAGGGCATATCTAAAATCGCGGTACCGTACATTCATTGCCGCCATGATAAAGCCACTGCCTAGTGAGAGAAGAACTAGGAACAGTAGCAGCAGCGGTAACAGCAATAAGTTCCATCCGATTGCCATGCCGTACCACCAAATGAGGGGTGTAAATAGTAAAAGGGCAATGCCGAAATCCAGAAGATGAGTGACAATAGTACTGGAAGGGATGATGATGCGCGGAAAGTAGACCTTCGTCACAAGCTGCTCATTGCCGATCAGACTATTGCTGCTTTGCACCACCGAATTGGCAAATAACTGCCATGGGAGCAGCCCCATTAAGACCAGTATTGGATAGGGAAGATCTCCTTCGGAAGGCAAATCTGCAATGCTGCCAAATACGAAGGTGAAAATGATCAAGGTCAAGGTAGGCTGGATCAATGCCCAGGCGACGCCGATGTAAGTCTGCTTGTAGCGGACTTGTACATCGCGCCAGGAGAGGATGAAGAAAAGCTCTCGATATCGCCATAGATCGCTGAAATAATTGATTCCCGACCTTCCGGGTTCAATGATGGTGATCAATTCCTTGGCCGAATTTTTCATCGCAGCAGAACCATTTTCCCAAAACCGTTTTGAAAGAAACGGCCGGTGCCGTTGTCGTAAGCTTCATAATCTTTCCCGTTTTCATCTTTGGCGATGATCCGGTACAGATAAATGCCGTTGGCCAAGGGATCCCCATAAGTATCGGTGCCGTCCCAGGAGTACTCGGTGCGGTGGGTGCCAATTTTAAGTTCGCCCAGTTCCTCCTGGAAAATTTCCCGGACAATGGTCCCGGCAGCCGTAAAGATCTGAATTTTAAATTCTGCGGGTGGTTCGCTGCCGGTCAGCGTGTAAACAAATTGAGTGCTGGTCGAGAATGGGTTTGGATAGTTCAGCAGATTGGAGATGCTTTTTTCCGTAATGACCTCGAAGCGTATCTGATAATCAAAATTGCCGGCAACATTGCCACTGGCATCCTTACCATTGGCAAATAATCGATATTCGCCGTTCTCCAGGAACTGGGGGGTGAAGAAAACGTTGACGCGGTTGGCTTCCCGCTCAAATTCGATGGCAACATCTGGGTTTGTCGCATTAATTTGTGTTACGGATCCATTTGGAAACTCCAGAAACAGTTGTATGGAACTAGTATCATTCAAAGAGAGATACTTGTTCTCGTCAATAATGCTGACCTGAATTAAAGGTGCGGCCGAAACGAGATCGCCGTCCATAATATGTTGACCATCGAAGGTCACGTCCAACACCGGTTTGGTAACATCGGTTTGAACGGAAAAGGTCGTTTGCAGAAAGTTGTTGAAATGAAACAATTCCGGTTGATCCTCATCGGGATTGGCCTCCAGCAATACACTCTGTAGGCCAGCTCGGTCAGTTGTCGCCAAATTTAGAATGGCAATTTCTGCGGAAAACCGATTGACCGGAGCGATTCTCTGTACGATACTTTCCTGCACATTTTGGCCACCACCAATGTTGTATTTTAGCAAGAGGCTGTCCATGTCGTAGGCACTGATGTTTTCGATGGCCACCTCCATCCGATAGGGTTGTCCCTGTTGAAGCGTATCCTGATTTATTGCGAAGTGTCTTTCCGGGTTGACGGCCAATTCGGGGAACCCTTCATAAAAAATGCGCCAAAAATCCAGCGATGCGGCGGATTTGTCAGTTTCATCAAAGCTGTCGAATCTCAATTGTAGATATGGATATTCATTGGCATTGATAAAAGACAGGTCCAGTGCGCTCGTACCTGTACTTTCACCTTCCCATAGTAGTGCGGGTCTTCCTTCGGGGTTGGGATACCCCCACATCGAGCACGATATGGAATCATTTTCGGGGGAAGACGAGTAAGTATGATCAAAATCCAGTTTCCCCCAATTTTTAGAGGGTCCGATTAGTGGGGAAATCAAGGCGCCTTCCGTTTGGAGTTCGTCGATCAGATACTCCGCACTGATTTCTTCAAATTTATTTTCGGCCAAAACTTCCCTTAGAGGGCCGCCCCCTTTTTTGAAAACGAAAATGTAGGGGACTACTTCCTTTTCTAAATTACGGATGAGTCGGGCACCCTTCTGTTCCAGGAAGTTGAAAAGGTTGATGCCATCGTTTCGTAGGGAATCTTGTTGCCAGTTCTCAATCGATAAATCGATCTCTTCTGTCCTCAGTGCAGTATAAAGAAAGACGACGGACCCATCCTCCACTTCATTTTCAATGAAATCGATCAGCTGCCTTCTGTTTTCGTAGCTGTCGGCTGGGAAGGGATAACATCCGATTCGAGCAGCCGATGTATTGACACTGCCAAATTCACCGGGTTTGAAATTGAATCGTATCTGTCCGGTAGGGTCGAAAACGACAACACTGACGGATCCGGGGATGTCCCACCGGAAAAAATCACTCCAGCTGCTTCCATTGACCAAACCTCGTGGTGGTTGACTGCGATCAAATAGTTTGTTCCGGATGGTAAATGGAAGGGGATTGGCGGCAAAAGAAAACTTGGAGGACGGCCGTACTTTCAAGCTCGCAAGACTATCTTGCAGATACTGAAAATAATGACTTTGCGACCATCCGTGCGTACCCTCGGCTAAAAAAGTGAACGAACTGCGTTTCCAATTGTATCCGACCTGCTCATTTAAACTATCCTGACTGACTCTCCAGTAGTAAACGACTTGGTCTTTTAGCTCGAGCTGTGGTTGCCACTTTACCAATCCTCCTTTTTGGGTGATGGTCGTTCTTTCTTTTAAGGGACTATTGAATAAGGTAGTCGTATCGATTTCAAAAAGATATGGCTGGTTGGGGGCCAAGGCGTTGGTAGTGGATGCATAAAGCGTGGGAGATTGCCTATTCACGATCCCAAAGTCCGGTGGGTAAACAGGATTGATGGTGTTGTCCAGGATGAAGATCTGTATTCCTCTTTCGCCGGAAGAAAGTATCAATTCATTGTTGGATTCTGCTTCCGGACTGGGTTGTTCAGCCAGGTCATCCATCTCGTCGATCTTTATGTAGAAGGTGTTCAATCCCACGGATTCTTGTCCGAGCACCGGTAGCTTAACTTCGACCGTAGCTCTGGCCTCCGGAGTCGGTGTATTGCCTTGCTTTACTTTTACCTGACGACCATCGGGTAATTCCTGCGTAATTTGAAAAGAGAGGGAATCTTCGATGTGAAATCCCAAATTTAGCAGATCGAAGGACAGGCTGAAACTATCGGTTTGGATGTCGATGACGGAAGGTTCGAACGCGACCGTTTGGGCATCGATGGTGTAGTCGGGGCCGTTGTGCGCATTTAGAACAATGGCGGGATCTCCATGCATGGTGTATTGTTCGGACAACTCCTTGACGCTGGAGAACGGAATGGAATCCAGAGCGCCGACCGTATTCTTCATAACAATACCTAAACCTTCGCCGTAATTGATTTCTCCAAGATAGCGATAGAAGTTTTGACTCAAGGTACGCAAGGAAGAGATGTAACCCAGGCCGGTTGAGGCAAAAAAAGCGATGGTGCCGCTATTCGGCGAAAAAACGAAGCGTTCGCTGATCCCCTTGAAATCGTTGTGGATTTGTCCGGAGTAGCAACCAAGCGACACCAGAATGGGATACTTGTTCTTGTTTTGATAATTTTCGGGATTGTCGATGTTAAAATCAAAACTATTAGCACCGGAATGTCCGTAAAACGTAATGATGGACAGGCCGTCGTTGATGGTCTCGAAGAGTTGATCCGCCCGGGAGACTTCGATGGCGTCGGTGCTCTCTTTGTAGAAAGATGTGACATCCCCACCAAATTTGCTGTTCTTGATCAGTGTTTCAAGGTCGGTTAGATTGGTACGGATGGTTTCCTGGATACTGAGATCACCCCCTCCGAGGTGCAGGACGCGTTTCATCCAGTAGCGGTCTTCTACCGTTTGCGGCAGATTGCGATTGGCTTCAAAATCTTTGACCTTTTGCAGGTACACGCCCACCTCGTAGGGAGAGGTTGCGGCAATTCTGCCGATTGGGATGACGGGTTCGGACGAAAAGTTGTCGGACAGCAATAGGTTATCAGCTCCGGGGTTGCCGTAAGTGGGGATGTAGAACTCCTTGCCGTAGTGTTTTTGAACACTGATCGACGATCGAATTTGATCGAATTCCATACCCTTGCCAATGATGAACATATATTTGGTCGTCGGCCAATTGCGATGGATGAAGTGACCAAAATTGCGTAGGGCGATGTAATGGCGATTGACGCCGTAGGCAAATTGGTCGTACAATTGTTGAATATCGATGATGATGGTGCGAAAGTTGCCGCCGATAGAAGAAGATCTGTAAGCGGCATAATCCTGGATCGGGTTACTTCCGGAGTTGGTTTGGTAGAGTAACGGGTGGGAGATGATGATGTATGCTGCTTCCGGATAGTTGATGAAATTGACCTTTTCCAGTTTTTCAACCTTTTTAATGCCGGTATTACCATTGACCAAGACCAGGCGGCGTTGCTGGTCCGGGCCAGCGCTGTTTGCCGGAGGGATGGCAACACGGACGATGCCATTTTCGTTTGCCGTCAAGATTCTTTGATGGTCATTGAGGTCGTATAGGATAGGAGGTCCGCCGAATACATTGAAATTGCTAATTTCGAGGTACTTTCTCTGTTGGGAATCCAAAAGATGGAACGAAAATACATCGGCATTTTCAAAATCAAAACGACGCGGATATCTTAAAGTAGCAACGGCTAATGCCTGTCGATCATTGGAAGCGTTTTTGCCAATTAGATCCACCTTGACTGTAGGGCGGTTGCCGCTCAACAGAGTACCCAAATCGAAAGATTTTAAAGCGTAGCCAAAGAAACTTTCAGCAATCCGGAGCTGGTCGTTGATCTGGATTTCAAGATCGTGTTGTCGGTCGTTGGTGGCGAAGCGTAGTAATACCCGGGCACTGTCGGTAGTGGGGTATACATTGGTCGGCTCAAAACGGATGTTGTTACGCACTTCAAAGCCTCCACTGTAACCTTCGCCCCTTTGAAATTGAGATTTTTTAACGCCGACAATGTTTTCTGCCTTTGCCAGCTCAGTCGTGTACAACTGAGTTAGATCGTACCAAAACCATTCTTCCTTTGGCGGTAGGTTACTTAAGTCGTTATCAATTTGTTGGATTCTTGTTTCGCTGGCTCGGTCGGACCACGTTAAAAAATAGGCGGATGTGTCGGTGACCAGACTATAAAATGGGTTCAGCATGTCCTCTTCCGGGGCCTTATACAGGTGTCGATCAAGCTGAGAGCGATTTTTTTCACCGTAAAACTCGAGAAAATCATCGTCATTCAATAGAGTATTGGAATTGACATAAATGGGGACCTCTTCCCCCAGATGAAATAATTGAAAGCGGGATGCGTCAATTACTTCAATGGGTATTCCCGCGGCTTTTAAGGTGGCTCCGGAAATTCGATAAATACCGTCCTTAGCCACTGGAATCTTGTAATAGGTGCCACTGTAATCAATCCATTCATTACCGTATTTGATTGCTCCTCCCGGGCCGCTCATCTGCGCTTGGAGCAGGCAAACGAAGCAACACAATACCACAGATAAGGCGACAATCCTTGTTCTCATAAAACGTAGTATATGAAGTTGTTCAGAAATATTTAGGAGCCTCTCGTGACGATTAGAGTAAGATGCAGGCATTACAAAACTACGTAAAAAAATCCCTCTTTTGTGAACCAATTCCTAGGAAATCTGTATAATTTGCAGTTCCTTTGTTTAAAATTAGTCTAAATAAGAATCAGAAGGTAATTTCATAAAAGTATCAGCATATGAGCGACTCAATGAGGACTCTGGAGGAGCACACTCAAAATGAGTATAAATACGGGTTTTCGAGCGATATTGACACCGAAACGCTTCCCAAGGGAGTCAATGAAGATATTGTTCGTGCCATTTCTAAGAAAAAGGAAGAACCAGCGTTTATGCTTGAATGGAGGTTGAAGGCCCTGAAAAACTGGCAAGAGATGAAAGAACCTCAATGGCCCAACGTCAAGTACCCACCCATCGATTATCAGGATATCATTTATTATGCTGCTCCCAAGAAGAAACCGGAACTGAAGAGTCTGGACGAAGTGGATCCCGAATTACTTCGGACTTTCGAAAAATTGGGTATCCCGTTGGAGGAGCAAAAGATGTTGGCTGGAGTGGCGGTTGATGCCGTCATAGATAGTATTTCCGTCAAAACCACCTATAAAGAGAAACTCGCTGAATTAGGGATCATTTTTTGTTCCTTTAGCGAAGCGGTGCAGGATCACCCGGAGCTGGTGAAGAAATACCTTGGCAGCGTAGTACCAATTACGGATAATTATTTTTCAGCTTTGAATTCAGCTGTCTTTAGCGATGGTTCTTTTGTGTACATCCCCAAGGGAGTGCACTGTCCAATGGAGTTGTCTACCTATTTCCGAATCAATGCCATTAATACAGGACAGTTTGAAAGAACTTTGATCATTGCGGAAGAGGGTAGTTATGTCAGTTATCTGGAGGGGTGTACTGCCCCGATGCGCGATGAAAATCAATTGCATGCAGCAGTGGTGGAACTGATTGCCATGGAAGGAGCTACCATCAAATACTCTACCGTTCAAAACTGGTATCCCGGAGATAAAGATGGAAAAGGTGGGATCTATAATTTTGTGACAAAGCGTGGCCTTTGTGCCGGAGATCGCTCTAAAATTACTTGGACGCAGGTTGAAACGGGCTCTTCCATTACTTGGAAATATCCAAGTTGCATTCTCAAGGGTAATGATTCTGTAGGAGAATTTTACTCCGTAGCGGTGACCAACAATCGCCAGCAGGCAGATACGGGTACCAAAATGGTTCACATTGGGAAAAACACGAAGAGTACGATCATCTCCAAGGGGATTTCTGCTGGATTCAGCGATAATTCTTATCGGGGATTGGTTAAAATAGGGAAGAAAGCAGAAAATGCACACAATTTCTCACAATGTGATTCCCTCTTGATGGGAGATCGTTGTGGTGCACACACTTTTCCTTACCTGGAAGTAGAGAATAATTCCGCAAGAGTGGAACATGAAGCGACTACTTCGAAAATTGGAGAAGATCAGTTGTATTACCTGCAGCAGCGTGGATTAAGCGAAGAAGATGCTATTAACATGATTGTCAGCGGCTACTGTAAGGAAGTTTTTAAGGAGCTACCGATGGAGTTCGCTGCCGAAGCCAAAAAATTACTGGCAATTAGCCTAGAAGGAAGTGTGGGCTAATCGTCGGTTGCTATTCATATTAAAATAAAACCCTATTCCGACTTTCTTTCGTTGGGGTCAGGGACGTTTCAGGAAACATCATAATTGAGACAGAAAATGCTTTCAATAAAAAACCTAAAAGCATCCGTAGAAGACAAAGAGATTTTAAAAGGGATTAACCTGGAGGTAAAACCAGGGGAGGTGCACGCCATTATGGGACCCAATGGTTCTGGTAAAAGTACCCTTGCTCATGTGTTGGCGGGCAGGGATTCTTATGAAATCACGGGTGGTGAAGTCACGTTCAACGGAGAAGACCTCCTGGAGATGGAAGTTGATGAACGTGCCCAGGCCGGCGTATTCCTGGCCTTTCAATATCCGGTCGAAATTCCTGGTGTCAGTATGGCAAATTTTCTCAAACAGAGCGTTAATGCCATCCGAACGGCTCGTGGTGAAGAAGAATTAAACGCAGCTCAGCTATTAAAAACCATGCGCGAAAAAGTCAAGGTAGTAGGCATGGATCAGAAACTATTGCAACGTCATCTCAATGAAGGGTTCTCCGGTGGAGAAAAAAAGCGTTGTGAAATGTTGCAAATGGCCATGCTGGAACCCAAACTGGCCATTTTAGATGAAACGGATTCGGGACTTGACATCGATGCCTTGAAGACGGTTTCGAATGCCGTCAATCAGTTGAGAAGCAAGGATCGGGGTTTCATCATTGTTACACATTATCAGCGGTTATTGGATTACATCGTTCCCGATTTTGTCCACGTGCTGTTCGATGGCCGAATTGTAAAGTCGGGTGATAAGAACCTGGCTTTGACGCTGGAAGAACAAGGATACGATTGGATTAAGGAGAAGTATGCAACCGCCAATTCTTAAATTTTAGACCTTAACTAAATGTCTACATCTGCTCAGAATAATAGTGAAGTAAAGCAGCATTTTGCCAAACTGTTTGAATTGTACGAGAGCAATTTGAATGGTCGGAAAAAATTGTTGGCACATGCCTATCGTAAAACTGCAATCGACAGATTGGCGGAGTTGTCTTTTCCGACACGCCGAACGGAAGATTGGAAGTACACCAGTGTTGCCCGTCTGCTGCAACCTTCGTATCAATTGGGACTGCCTTTTCAAATGGAAAAGGAAACACTGGACCAATATTCCATACCTGGCTTAGAGAGCATCAAATTGGTTTTTTCCAATGGAGTTTTCAATGCCGATCTATCGGATCTTGAAAGTGAATTGCCGAACGGAGTGGTCTTGTGTAAGTTGGATGAAGCGCTGGCGAGAGAAGACCTCAAAGAATTGGCAGAGGCTCATTTTAAGCCCGACGCTGAAGAGGATACCAATCCATTCACGGCCATTAACACCGCTTTTTCCAGACACGGTTTCTTTATCCATGTCCCGAAAGGTGTAGTCGTTGACAAACCATTCGAATTCATTTATCTGACCCATTCGGACGAAAAAATCCCGGTTTTTAGCGCACCCAGAATGATCGTCGTGGCGGAAACCAGTAGCGAAGTGTCAGTTATTGAACGGTATCACGCGATTGGTGACGATACGGTTAGTGAACCCTATTTTACCAATACGGTCAATCGCATTGCTGTTGGAGCCAATGCCCGTGTGCATCACTATAAAATTCAGGAGGAGTCGCTGAATGCTTTCCAGGTAACCAATACCGAGGTGAGGCAACATCGGGATAGCATCTATTCTTCCTACGTGACGGATCTTGGCGGGAAAATCATCCGGAATAACCTGAGCATTCTTCTCAAGGACAGCAATACTGAAACCAACATGTATGGGATCTATTTGCCAAAGGGGGATCAACACATCGATAACCAGACCTTTGTAGATCATGCACACCCGCATTGTAACAGTAATGAACTGTACAAAGGGATTATCAACGATCGAGGCCGGGGGGTCTTCAATGGGAAAGTACTGGTTAGGCAAGATGCTCAAAAGACGAATGCATTCCAACAGAATAGTAGTCTCGTCCTATCTAAGAAGGGTACTATGGATAGTAAACCTCAATTGGAGATCTTTGCCGATGATGTGAAATGTAGCCATGGGGCCACGATCGGACAATTAGATGAAGCGGCAGTTTACTATCTTAAGGCCAGAGGTTTGAACGATTCAAAGGCCAGAGCGTTATTGCAGTACGCTTTCATAGGAGAAGTCATCGAAAAAATACCGATCGATTCCATCAAACAGTATGTGGAAGGCGTAGTACAAAATAAGTTGAATGATTAAGTAATCAATAACAATGGTGGCAACTGAACAGGAGAATATTACCCAATTATTCGAAGGCATTAGACAGGATTTTCCCTTACTGCAGCAAGACATGAGGGGCAAACCGATTGTTTTTCTCGATAGCGCAGCTTCTAGTCAGAAGCCGCAGGCGGTGATCAACGCAATCGATACCTATTATCAGGAAAGTCATGCTAATGTGCATCGAGGTGTATACGAGTTGAGTCAAAAAGCGACCGATGCGTATGAGCGCGGACGAGCTTTAGTCAGACAATTCATCAATGCACCTTCAGATGAGGAGGTGATTTTTGTCAGAGGAACGACCGAGGGTATCAATCTTGTTGCCTCTTCTTACTGCCGCAAATTTCTGTCTGAGGGGGACGAAATCATTATTTCTGCTATGGAGCATCATTCCAATATTGTTCCGTGGCAAATGGCTTGTGAATTTGCCGGTGCTAAATTGAGGGTCATTCCAATTAATGATCGTGGAGAACTGATCATGGAAGAGTACGAGCAGATGCTGAATGATCGAACGAAGATGGTTGCCGTCGTCCACGTATCGAACAGCCTAGGAACCATCAATCCCGTTGAAGAAATTATTGAAAAGGCCCATCAAAAAGGAATCCCTGTACTGTTGGATGGGGCTCAGGCCATTCCCCATATGAAAGTTGATGTCCAAAAATTGGATGCAGACTTTTATACTTTTTCCGGACATAAGATGTTCGGTCCTACCGGCATTGGCATTCTTTATGGCAAGAAAAAGTGGTTAGATGCCATGCCTCCCTATCAAGGTGGTGGCGAAATGATTGAAACTGTTACCTTCGAAAAGACGACTTACGGAAACCTTCCCCATAAATTTGAAGCAGGAACGCCGGATATTTCCGGTGCCGTAGGCCTTGGTGCGGCAGTGGAATACATGGAGAAGATCGGACATGAAGCGATCACTGCCTACGAAGCGGAATTGTTGCAATACGCTACTGAAGAAATGCAAAAAGTGGATGGAGTAAGGATCATCGGTACTGCCGGTAAAAAAGCCAGTGTTCTATCTTTCTTAATCGACGGAGCACATCCTTATGATGTCGGAACCATCCTCGACCAATTGGGCGTTGCTGTTCGCACCGGCCATCATTGCACCCAACCGTTAATGGACCGTTTTGGCATCCCCGGGACAATCCGGGCATCCCTTGCCTTTTACAACAATAAGGAAGACATCGACAGGTTGGTTGCCGGTGTGCGGAGAGCTGCTAAGATGTTGTTGTCTTGAGGTAGATGCTGTTGTATATCCATCCATCTTGCCTAACTTTTTATCTTGCGATAAGATCTTCCAATTTGCGTTGTAACTCCGTGCTGGCATTTTGTTTGTGCATGCCTTCCTTTTTTACAGTCTAATGTTTAGTCCAACTATTTTGTAAATTCACTTTTGGTTTAGTCCAACTATTTTGTAAATTCACTTTTGGTTTAGTCCAACTATTTTGTATGTAAGTATCAAATTACATGATAATTGAACGTTCTATTTATAGAGCTATTGAGAGGCATCTGGAAAGAAGAGAAATTACGATGTTGGTAGGGGCCAGGCAAGCTGGGAAGACCACATTGATGAAATCCTTAATGGCTGAAAAGAAGTATCAGGGAAAGGAGTGCCTTTTTTTTAATTTGGACTTTGAAAGAGACTTTGGATACTTTGATTCACAGGAGAAATTACTCCAAAAGATATCTAGAGAGACTACTGGCAGCCACTCGTTAATTTTTATTGATGAGATCCAAAGAAAGGAAAATGCTGGTCTCTTTCTGAAAGGAATTTACGATCAAGACCTTCCGTACAAGTTCATTGTATCGGGATCAGGGAGTTTGGAGTTAAAAGAGAAGATTCATGAGTCTCTAGCGGGTAGAAAACGAATTTTCGAATTATCAACCGTATCATTTCCCGAATTTGTTCGATATAAAACATTAAATAAATACGGTGAAGATTGGTTAGAGGTGTTGGCTTCGGAACCTTCGACCACGAATTCATTTTTGTTGGAATACATCAATTTTGGAGGATACCCACAAGTCGTAACAGAACAGAATATTGTAGAGAAAAGATTGATTCTTCAGGAAATATTACAAAGTTATTTGGAAAGAGATATAAAAGGATTGCTTAATGTAGATAATACCCAAGCATTTGTCAATTTGATGCGATTATTAGCCGTTAGAACAGGATACATGATCGATTACCACAGCCTGTCACAAGTCGTAGGAATCTCAACTCCGACATTAAAGAAATATTTGTGGTACGCAGAAAAAACATTTATTACCACTTATATTCGACCTTTCTTTAAAAATAAGGAGAAAGAAATTGTCAAGTCAACACAAGCTTACTTCCAAGATCTTGGATTAAGAAATGAATTGATCGATCAAACCGGGAAGATAGAAGATTTCTTCAACAACGGAATGCTGTTCCAGAATTTTGTTGCTAACATCTTGAGTAATAAACTGAAAAATACCTTTCATGCCCTCCGATACTGGCGAACTAAGAACAAAGCTGAAATAGATTTTGTCATTGATCGTGCTATGGATCAGTTGCCGATTGAGGTAAAAGCAAAACACTTCAAAAAATTTGCTCCTACTCGTTCTATATCCAGTTTCATCGATAAGTATAAACCCAAAGAAGCTTGGATCATAACCTTAAGTGGAGAAACATCCTTTCATTACCAACAAACGAATGTCAGATTCTTGCCCTGGTATCGACTATTCCAGGAGCTTTAGATTGACCGAGTTTTGCTGCCTTTCTACTTTACCTGCAAGACGCCCCGCATTACCAAATGGTGTCCGGGAAAAGTACACACAAATTGATATTCTCCGGGAGTCGACGGTGCTTCAAAAAAGATCGTTTCCGAAGAACCCGGTTGCAGAAGACCGGTATGGTAAAGTACGTCCTGCGAAGGTGGAATATACGCTAAATCTTCTCCGTCCAGCCCCAAGTTCATGGCAGCAGTGCCAATTGCATCCGCTTTATTTGGATTGACGATGGCCAGGTTGTGTAACATGTCATCGGGATTGTTGAAGGTCAATTGTACTTTAGCGCCCGCATCGACAATCAATACACTCTGGTCGAACTTTAGACCCGGTAATGTGCCGATGGTTATTACCTCATCCGCTTTTCCGCCCCAGGAAGCTGGCATGTCATTGATTCTCTTGGTACTGCCTGCCTCGGCTGTTCCCGTTCCGCTTTCCGAGACACCGCCAGCAGAAGCAGCTACTTCGCTACCGCCGGGAATTTCATTGAGCGTATAGTAAGCAAAACTATGTATCATATCTTTGCCGGTGGCGGAGGCAAGGTCGTTTAAGCGCACTTCGTAAACATAACCGGGACGCAATTTGTCTAATGTCAAACGGGCGCTCAACCCATCGTCAGAGACTTCTACGTGCTGGATCTGTCTGCTTTCTTTATCGACTACCGGACTGCCATAGGTAGCGTGATAGAGGTAAGAAAAATCAGTGATGCTGTAGGATGCCGGTTGCGATGCTTTGACTCTGTCTACCGGTTCTGTAAAAGTGATCAGAAAGCCGTCCGATTGGGCTTCGATCGTTTTCATTTCAAAGAGGGTCTTGCCAGTCCATTCCAACCTTTCCAGGGCAAAGACTTCGGGGCCTGTAGATCGCCACCCACGGCTGGTCATGCCAACATATAGAGCTTCGCCATCGGGAGCCCATTCCAGTCGCAAAACCCCGGAAGAGAACCCTTCTACAAATGGAAAACAGGCGCCTTGATAAACCCCGTTGACCTGTTCCTGAAAGACCCGCATGATCTTACTATGCCCTTGGTCGCCAACCATTAACTGTCCTTCAAATGGCCCAAAGCGATCATTGAAAATAGCGATTCCCGATGTGGAAATTCCCATCAGGGTGTGTGGGAACCAGACGGAAGGTGGCTTGACTGCCGGGATTTCTTTGGCGTATTCATATAACGACAGACCTTTACTATCGTCGATGTCTTCAAATTTTACTTTGATGGGAGATTCCGGCAAGTGTGTCCATCTCAATCCTTCGGGGTTTCCGACGAAATCTCCTTTTTCAACGTGCGTCATTCGGCCAGATCCAACCCAATCTCCCTGATTTTCGGTATAAAACAAATCGCCATTTTTGTTAAAACCCATTCCTGCCGGAGAACGCATCCCCGTCGCGATGGGTTCCATTTCCCCATCTTCAGAGATCTTCAGGACCCAACCCCGCCATTTGGATTGACTCGCGCCTCGACCGATCCAACCCAGGTTTAACGCAACAAGCATATCCCCTTCCGGTGTAAACAACGGTCCGTAAGAATACTCGTGGTAATTGCCGATCAGGTCCCACGAATAGACAGTCTTATATACATCTGCTCGATTGTCGCCATCGCGGTCGGTTAACTTGGTCAGTTCACCTCTTTGTGAGCAGTAAAAAGACCCATCTTTGAAATTTAATCCCAATGGTTCATGCAATCCTTTAGCGTACCGGATAAAATTTGGATTTTGAGAAGCGGGGTTTTGAATCAACCAAAGGTCACCACGCCGCGTTGTTACGCCCAATTCCCCTTTGTCGTTAAAGGCAAGCCCGCCCACTTCCAAATAAATATCATCCGGAATCTTGACCTTCCGGATGCTGTAATAATCCGCTTCGGGCCGGATGAGCTGACCGTAGGAAAACTGAATAGTGAAAAGAGCTAAAACGAGCGTTATGGCAGTTGAGCAACTCCGCAACATATGAGTAGAATTAATTTCGAAAATAAACGCTCAACTTCCGAAGAAGTCGAGCGCAAAGGGTGAATTTTATTATAAGGACAAGTCAATTACCATTGTAAACGATACTTTACTGAACGTGGGCCGGATGAAGCATCAGCAGAAATCAATAACTCGCTTTTGCCGTCCATATTCCGTATTTCCTCTACTCCTGTTTCGTCTTCCACTTTCAGATAGTATGCTCCCCCAATATTGTAATAGTCATTGGGCATTTTTTCGATGTAGTCGCCGTAAGCCAGTCGACTGTAGATTTTTTCGTTTCCGGAACCCGGCGTTAAAGATACAATTCTGGATAAGGTTTTGTCCGAAACATTCACTTCATACCGGTCCGAGACAACGGCTTGGCCTAAGTTGTAGTAGAAAGTCGGGACACCCGCCGCGTCCAATTCATAGCGATCCATGAGCAATCGCTCCTCTTTGCCTTCCGGATAGGCCGTTTCCCCGTTGATTAATTGAGCTGCAATCGGACCGCTACTTCCTTCTACTGCCAATGCCAACGGTATCATCAATTGGGAGATACCACGACCACGCCACATATTGGCTACATCAGCAAACTTTCCTCTCCAGAATTTCAATAGTGTTCCTTCTTTAAGGTCCACGGCGTAATGGACACCTTCGGGGTTACCCACGGCCAATACGTGTGTCCGCTTTTCGTCGCCAAAATTGGTGAAACAACGCACCAAATCCGGGCTGCCATTTGGAGTCAGTACCAGGGGAGCCGGAGTCCGGCCAAGATAAGCGGGTAGTTCGGATGCCAATGCTTGTTCTTCCATTTCCGGGCCCTCGAATACAATGGCCAGTCCTTTTCCCCAGGTATTGTTGTAATAATCCAATTGAAAATCATATTGCCCTTCCGATAAAGCAACGAAGGCTGATCTTGGAGGCAATAGATCGTGATTGAAATTGTGGTCGATCAGCAACTTGTCGTCCAGGTACAAACGACTGCCGTCGTCAGACATTACCTTGATGATGTAGTCCCCCGTTTTTGGAACATTCAAAGTACCTGTAAAACGAAAACCGAAACGATCTTGAAGCGGAGAAAGAGAGGTTACATTGAAAGAATCCGTTTGTCCGGTAGATGTAACGGCCATTGTATCAAAATCGGGTAGTTGATTCAATGGATGGACCAGGTCGTAAAAGTTGTATTGAATATTTTCAACGGTGAGCACTTCATCGAAATAGCGTTTGTAGCGAATATTCCTAAAGGCTACCGGACCGTGGTCACCCTGCAACATCAATGGTGCTGTTGCGACTTCATCATCGGCCGCGCTGGCCCTGGTCGGGCCGGTCAATTCTACATTTTCGTGAATGACCTTGCCATTTAAGATGACTTTTTCAAAACGGGCATTTGCAGTTTTGTTACCATTGGCATCAAATCTCGGAGCCCGGAAAAGAATGTAGAACTTCTGCCAGAGACCCGGGGCCTTTGCCATATTCAATGCTGGCGCATGTCCCTCATAACCCTTCTTTCCTTCGGGAGCTTCTTCGTTCCAACGTTGATAAATGCCGCCGAGGTCGGCAAACCTCGGTTTTTCCACTCCCCAGCTGTCGAGTATTTGTACTTCATAACGACTCTGCAGGTAAATACCGGAATTGGAACCTTTGGGAACTAGTACTTCCAATTCGATTTCTAGATCTGCGTGCTCCCAATTGCTGAAAAGGTTGTCCTTGCTATTTTCGGTGGGAAGATTGGCAAGTACTCCACTACCTTCCTTCGTCTGTAAGTCCTTTTCTACCTGGAAATCGGCCGTTGCCTGGCCAACTATGGTCCAATTAGCACCTGGGGTCTTAAACTCACTAGAAGTCGTCAGATCCAGATCTTGGAATGGTAAACTGGTTATCGACTCTGTTTCTTCTTCTGAAGATTCATCCACCACCACGTCTTTGATGCAGCCTGCGCAGATAAAACAACAGACGACAAGGAAGAGGTTTACTCTCATGGTTTTTCTTTTTCGTTTTGTGAACCTCCTGAAAATTAATCTTTTCAGTTGATCCTGGATGGCAAATTTAGGAATCTACTCCCGAATTGCCAACTGCTATTTTTGGGGTGGAATCGAGGGGCGTACTTCAATTTTGCTGGGCAGTGTTCTCGGGTGCATTTTTAGAAGGTCTATCGTCATTTGCCCCAAATCTTCGGGCTGTATCTTCCAGGCGTCCGCCGCATCCGGTGTGTGATTGTTAAAATAAGTGGAAACGGAGCCCGGCATGATTGTGGTTACCTTAATACCAAAAGGGCGCAAGTCGAGCATGATGGCTTGTGAAAAACCTACTAAACCAAATTTACTGGCGTTGTATGCGGAGCCATAGGCAAAGAAATTCGTGCCGGCAAGACTGGCAATTGTAATGATGTATCCCTTTGATACTTTCAAAGCTGGAATACTGGCCTTTACACTATTGAATACCCCCGTAAGGTTGATGTCGATTGTTTCGTTCCATTGTTCGGAAGTCATGGCATCGATGGAGGCAAAATGTCCCAGACCAGCGTTGGCGATCAGCACGTCCAGTTTTCCCCACTTATCCAAAATCTGTTTGATCCCTGCTTCTTGCGCTTCCAATTGCCGTACATCCGCTTTGATTCCAATTGCCGAATCGGGCACCTGGCTATTGAGCGAGCTTGCTGCTTCGTCTGCAGCAGACTGACTTCTACTGGTGACCGCTACTTTCATTCCGGCGGCGATCATCGATTCGGCGATGCCTAAACCGATGCCTTTGCTACCTCCGGTGATCAATGCTACTTTGTCTTTGAGATTTTCCATTAATTCTTTTTAAAGATTAAAACAATCAAGAAATCATCTACTTTACACAATTGCCATTGCAAATGCTGGAAAAATGTACGTAATTCAACATTGAAATTCCGGTACCAAATAAACGATAATTATGAATGTTCCTCAAACAATATCCGTGAAGATTGAGCAAAAATTTTGTGGCCCACCAAACTCCGGGAATGGTGGCTATGTGTGTGGCCTTATTGCGGAGCAAATTCCGGAAGTAGCTTCGGTAACACTGCGCAAACCCATTCCCTTAGAAGTTGATCTCACTTTAGAAGTAGGTGCTCATCTTGTGACTTTGCGGAATGAGAATGAACTGATCGCTGAAGGGAAGACCGCGAGCCTGGAAATGGAAGTCCCATCCCCTCCTTCTTATTCATCGGCCCTTGAACATCGAGAGAATTATCCGGACTTTCGACCGGAATATTTCCAAACTTGCTTCGTTTGCGGTCCCCAAAGAAAGGTAGCTGACGGCCTTCGGATCTTTACCGCACCAAAAGAAGGGAGCGATCTGGTGGCAGCTCCCTGGGAAACTTTTCCAGGCTTGTTCGACGCCAGGGGTAAGTTAGGATACCCCTATTATCATGCTGCATTAGACTGTCCTGGAGCTTTCGCGCTGAGTAAACTGACGGATAAGCCGATGCTCCTGGGGCGCATGACTGCAAAAGTCGTAGAAGAGATTTGGGCTGGCGAGCAGCTTATTGTCATTGGTTGGCCGCTGGCTAAGGACGGTCGGAAAGTTTATTCAGGGACGGCAATTTTTCGCGCCGATGGCCAACTAAAGGCTTTTGCTAAATCGGTTTGGATTGAGATTTGATGACTTCGACCCAATGCAACGCTTTTCGTCCGGTAAAATGTTCGATTTGATGTCGGCAACTGACGCCACAAGCTACGATGGCTGCGTCTTCACTCATTTTCCTGATAGCGGGAAATAAAACCTGATCGCCGATTTTTTTTGACAGATCGTAGTGCTCTTTTTCATAGCCGAAAGATCCCGCCATGCCACAACAACCAGAGGGAATTTCTACGATATCAGTAGAGGCGGTTTGATCTAAAAACCGCTTCATCGAACCGGTCCCGTAAAGTGCCTTCTGATGGCAATGTCCGTGAATGTGGATTTCTTTGGCAACGGTTTCAAAGTTTTTTTCAATATGTCCAGCATCGATCGCTTCCGAAAGAAAAACATCGATCATCTGAATACCATTTTTTAGTCTGGTACCGAGCTCAATGTCTTCGATTAGATCCGGAAGATCATCGTTTAATGCAGAAGCACAACTGGGTTCACATACGACGACTTTCAACCCCTGTCGCAAAAACACATCTAGTTTTAGGGCGGTTTGGAGACCATCCGCCTTCGCATCTTTTAAAAACCCTTGTGAAATGCGGGGGCGCTGGCAACAACCAACGTGGGCGATGATGACCTCATATCCACAAGCTTCCAATAACTCGGTGGCCGCAATCCCAATATTTGGTTCGTGAAAATTCAGGTAGGTGTCCGCAAAAAGAACTACTTGACGGGTATTGTTTGCGGGTGTTGATGCTTTCCGCTGTTCAAACCATTTATAGAAGGGCTGGCTGGCATAAGAAGGAAGTGTACGTTCTTTTTCGATACCGATGGTTTTGTCCAGCGTTGACCGGAAGAGTTGGGTTTTTTGGAGTTGGTTGATAAACGGGGCCAATGGCCCTGAAAAACGTGCAGCCATTTGGGCGGAGTCACGTACCATGCGGTCTCTTGTGGGGATGCCAAATTGGTCGTATTTCTTCTGCCAAACTTCGCTTTTGAGCTTGGCCAGATCTACATTGCTTGGACATTCCGATTTGCAGGCTTTGCAGGAAAGGCATAAATCTAGGGCTTCATGAAGTCGCTGATCGAGCAATCCTTCCGTGCCGTG
>JANQRV010000138.1 GCA_028284395.1 Saprospiraceae bacterium | reverse complement strand
CACAGGTTAATGCTGCAAACTTTGCGGTGTCCGTCGAACGGAATTCACCATGCATTCCAGCTGATGGACCAAACACTTCGGGCGAGCGTGATGTCGTTTACGCCTACGTTTCGGATGAGAAGGGAAATCATGCTGCAAAAGGTATTTTTGTAACGTTAGTGCTGGAGGTTGGCCCATACATCGGAGTAGCCGCTCCAATCCAGTATTTTTTCAGCGGAGATTGTCGGGGAAACCGCTGGGTGGATTATAAGCTCGCCATCCACAATAAAGCAAGCAAAGAGGTTTGGAATAAAGAAACGAATCGTATCATCCCATTAATTGACGATTTTGACCTGACCGGAAAATTTGTGTTCAACGATGACATAACCCTTCGGTATGCTTCCTTCAAGCCCGCCAGTGAAAATGGGAAGGTGCCATTGATCATCTGGTTGCACGGAGGAGGCGAGGGCGGCACCGATCCCAGTATTGTACTCTTGGCCAACCGCGCGGCTAACTACGCTTCAGCGGAGATTCAGGAGATTTTCGGCGGTGCTCATGTGCTGGTTCCGCAGAGTCCTACTTTTTGGATGCAAAGTGCCAGCGGAGATTATACCAGGGGTAAGGTGAACGATATCTACAATGAATCACTAATGGCCCTGTTTAAAGACTATGTGAAGCGTAATCCGGACATCGACACTGATCGAATATACGTCGGCGGTTGTTCCAATGGGGGGTATATGACCCAGAAGTTGCTATTGACTAATCCCGATTACTTCGCTGCTGCCTACCCATCAGCCTTAGCGTATCACGCTGACTTTTTGTCCGAAGAAGACATTGCTACGCTTGCCGGTCAATCAATTTGGTACATTCACTCCAAGGATGACCCCGTGACGAAGGCCGATGCCACGGTCATTCCGACCTACGAGAGGTTGATGGATGCCGGCGCGAAAGATGTACACCTGTCTCTCTATGATCACGTCACGGATCTATATGGGCTATTCGGTGGAGAGAGCTACCGCTTTAACGGGCATTTTTCCTGGGTTTACAGCCACCGCAATCACTGTGAAAAGGTGATCGACGGCAAAAAGATAACGGTCATGGAATGGATGGCCAGTAAACGTCGGTGATCAGGTTGCTCTCCTTCCGGACCCGGACGACTTCTGTTTGAATTCAATCTGATTCAACTGGATAAGTATTTGGCCAAGTTTCGCATTTGAGTTTCTGAAGACAAAATAGATCCCCTGTAAGCCCTCTATTTCAGTGTTGATGGGGACCGCAAATTTGGGGCGAAATTTATTGCGAGCCGTTCTAAAATTGGGTTCGGGGCCTTTTTTGCCGCCTTTTTCCCAGGCTGCTTTCAGTTCCCGGAGTTTGGCACGAAAATCAATTTCAACTGCATTGATCTGGTCGGTGGTGCCAATCAAGGTGCCGGACGGCGAAGACAACCGCACTTCGATGATGCCTCCAACGGCACCAACCCGTGGCGATGCTTCGGCACCGATGACAATTTCGTCAATGTCGGTCAGGTCGAGATCGTGGTATCCCAGATAGGCGCCGTCGTTGGCAGCATTAATGGAACGTCTGGGTGTGGTCAGGATTTGCATGCCTTCCATGTCGTCATACTGCCCGGGATCGATCACAGGATTGCGCAAGGCGATGATGTGTTCAGAGGGAAGTGAGGGGAGGTTTTCGGTACCTTTATCCGTATAAGCAACGCGAAGGAGGTAGCCTCCTTTGCCGCCGCTTTCCGGTGGTGCCGAAAGTACGTAACTGCCAGTCAATGGAATGGATGGAGTGGAGGTCGGCGCATCGTCCAATCCCATGATGTATGCTACCATCAAGGCGGCATCGCTCTCGGAGAGATCGGGATGCGCACTCATGGCATGGTCGCCCCAGAGTCCGACACTTCCTTTGATGATCCGATTGGCGATCATCGCTTGATTTTTAGGATTGTCGTCATATTTGCGAGCTACTTCTAAATAGCTGGGGCCGATCGATTTGACGTCGATGCGATGGCAGGCCAGGCAGTCGCTATTGTCGATCAGGGCTTTTCCTTTGGAAAAACTTACCCATTCATCGGTATTGCGGTGATTTTGGGCAATTTCAATGGGGTCGAACCCTTCCGGCACGTAGTCGAAATTGACGGCGATGGCTGCTCGCGGAATGGTACCACTTTCGGAGTTGCCGTCTTCTTGATCCTCGACTTTTATTTCGTATTTAATCTCGCTTCCCGGGAAGAAAAAGGATTGATTGCCCTTACTGATCTCGATCGCCACTTCGGGTGGGGCGTTACCGGCAACTACGTCCAATGAATGGCGATTGCTGTTGCCTTTGGCATCCGTTACGGTCAGTTGAATTTCGTATTGGCCTTTCTGCTCTAGTTTCAAAGCGGGGTTCGGATCGCTCATGGAAGCCGAAAAGCCATTGTCTGAAGAAACGCTCCAATGATAGGTCAAAGGGTCATCATCATAATCGACGGTACCATCGGACGACAGCTGAATTTCCAAGGGCAGAGCTCCCGCCAGCCGGTCGGCACTGGCCTTTACTACCGGAGGTCGGTTGCCACCATTGTATTGAATGCGTTTGACCTGCGCATTGTCATTTCCGCGGAACCAAGCCGAACCGTATTCCAACACATAG
>JANQRV010000136.1 GCA_028284395.1 Saprospiraceae bacterium | reverse complement strand
CGCGAGGGTGGAAGTTAATTCGGGGGCACACACCATCATTTCCGAAGGATGTGGCGTTATTGCGACTGCTTACGGATACGGAGAGGCGGAATCTTATGCTTACAGTGGGGGGGCTGCCTTTACCAGTATCAATGCAAATCTGATTCCGGAGGGTGGCTGCCTTAATGATACGATTTTCTTTGATTCGGGGCTTTCCCCGGAAAGATATTCCTTTGCTTGGGATCTGGGGGACGGTAATCGATCGAATCAATCAAAATTTCTCCACTTCTATCCGGACTTAGGAACCTATCCGGTACGATTGATATTGACCGACAATTGCTTAAATACCGTTGATACCATGTATCAGGATTTAATGATCACACTTCGGCAAGCAGTAGATGCAGAGCCGGCTATTGCGGTTTGCGAAGGGGAAATAGTGGATTTAATCGCCACGGATGTGGACGATGCACGCTATGAATGGAGAGGGCCCAACCGTTTTTTTTCGGAAGAGCAGTTTCCAGTTATTAGAAATACCTTCCCCGGTTTATCCGGGAGTTATGAAGTGATTGGCATCGTGTCTGGTTGCGCAACATTTCCGGCTTTTACTGAAGTGGAGATTCTTCCCCAACCCATACCAAACCTCGGCCCGGATACGATCTACTGTGCCCGGGGAGGATTTTCGTTTTCTTTAGATCCGGGAGTCTTTACGACCTATCGCTGGCAAGACAATTCTCCACAACCATCTTATGACGTGATTGTGGAAGGCTCCTACAGTGTAACCGTTACGGATGAATTTGGATGCCAGGGGGAGGACCAGGTGAATCTTCGAGAAGTATGCCCGACGGTTGTTTATGCGCCCAATATTTTTAGCCCAAATTTTAACGGCATCAATGATGAATTTACTGTCCAGGGAACCGATATCCTCAGCCTGCATCTGGCCATTTACGATCGCTGGGGCAATCTGGTTTATGAGTCTCCCGAACCAGGCCGTGGCTGGGACGGAACCTGGAATGGTGAACCGGCACCCCAGGGAACCTATGTATGGATGGCTCAAATAGAAGGTTATAAGCGAGATGGCAGTATTTTTTCCGAAGTCCAGACGGGCTCCATTTTTTTGATCCGCTGAATTAGTAATACTTTAACGATGAAATTTCAGCGTGTCATTGTTGTCCAAAGATTGCCAAAGCATCTGGTCTGAGCCATCAAACTGGATGTTCCATTTCTTTTTTGGAGATCCTGCTTGGTCATTAATCAACATTAATTCCGGTCGATGGCCATTTATGTGCCAGATGCCCGTTTCGACAATTTGGTTGTCGGTAGCAGAACGACGAATGTAGACACGGTCCCACCGGATAAACCATTTGTGATTTTCAGAGTCTTTCCAAAAGCCTACAATTTGATCCCAAGGAGCCAATGGGATCTCTTCGACTTTGACCAGGGAAACGGATACTTCTTGCTCCTCTTCGATTCGATGCCAAATCATATTGCCCTGGTCAAATTTTACTTTAAAAGGACCGTACGGATCGGTCTCATCTAGTTCGTTAGAGGGCAGTAGTTCATGATGCGCGGCATTAAAACTCCAACTACCTCTAGTGTTGATCAACCCACCGTTGCCGGATAGAAGCGACCCGGAATGTTGGACGCCCGAACTGTCTTCCAAATTAATTTCAAACCATTTAGCAACTGGCGTCATGACTTCACTGCCAACCATAACCCGATCGACTTTCCACCGCCCGGTAATTTGGGCTTGCATTCCCCCCGCACAAAAGAAGAGAAATGCCAATGAAAATAAGCTGATTTTCATAAATTGTTTTCTGCTAAAGATGCCGGCTCTTTCCAAATTGGTGCTTGACCGTAACTAATCTTTTTTCTCTTTGGCCTCTTTAGTACCTTTCTTTCGTTCCCATGCTTTCCACTCCGAACCCAGGGTATGTTTCTGAATCCACTTGATCTCCTCGATATCCCGGGTTCTCTGATGGCGGGGTTCACGGAATCCATGCGGTTCTCGTGGGAATCTAATGTAACGGACCGTTTTGCCCAGGTCCTTTAGTGCGGCAAAAAACATCATGCTTTGAGCTTCGGTATCCGTACGGTCGTTAAGGCCATGTAGAATCAATGTCGGAGTTTCGACATTTTCAACATGGGTCAGGGGAGACTTGGCGCGATAATCGGTCGGATTTTCCCAAGGAGTGCCACCGATGTACCACAAGCGAACATCAAAATTGAAGCCAATACCATATTCTGAAGTCCAATCGGACACCATTGCACCAAGGGAAGCGGCCTTAAATCGATTGGTTTTGGTAATGGTAGTGCCCCCAAGAATGCCTCCATAACTCCAACCACGTACGGCCATTCGATCGGCATCCACGTAACCTTCCTCGATTAGGAAATCCACGCCTGCCATCAGATCTTCATAATCCATTCCTCCAATATCTTTCGTATTGCCCTGCAGGAATTGATCAGAATAACCGGAGCTACCACGGACATTTGGACACAGCTGGACATAGCCCAAACCGGCCCAGACGTGGTAGTTGGACCGAAATGAATTGGTGAAGACTCCAGCGGGGCCGCCGTGAATGTGCAAAAGAAGCGGGTATTTCTTAGATTCATCGAAGTCAGGTGGCAAGTAAAGGAGTCCTTCAATTTCAAGATCATCGCTGCTTTTCCATTTGATGACTTTCATGGAAGCCAAATGGATGCTGTCTTGAAGCTTCGGATTAAGGTCGGTTAATTGAATTGGTGCAAAACTACTGGTGGTGGTAATAAAAAGGTCACTCGGGTTGCGTGCATCTCCTTTCGAGAATAGCACATTATTTTGATCTTTATCCAAACCGAGGAGGTTCATGCTTCCTTTGACTTTGGTAATGGCATTGACCGATTTTGAGGTGACTTCAAGTCGATAAACATTGGTCTCGGTTTTTTCCAGCCCGGAAAAAAAGATCATCTCACTGTCCTTTCCCCAGAAGAAACGACGAATATTTCCCTCAAACCCTTCCGAAATAACTTCTTGTTTCTTGGTCTGGGGATCCAGCAACCAGATTTTAGCGTTTCGAAGCAACCACTCCTGGTTATCGACAGCAGTATAGGCAATTTTCGATCCGTTAGGAGACCATTGCAGGCCACCTTCCGGAGCTTGATTGTCGGTCAATTGGATAAGGGAAGAGTCAGCGATATTGAACAAATAAATTTCCGACAAATTGCCTTGATTGCGACGGTTTTCGGTACGTCGCGTAAAAGCCAATTTACCTCCTTGCGGTGAAACGGCAAGATTTCGCAGTATGTGCTGCCCTTTGGTGAGTTGGCTTTCTTTTTTTTGTTCGACATCGATGACCCATACGTTGTTCCAGCTTCCTTCTCTCTGGCCATTGGGGCCTTCGTCGACAACGTAGGAATCATAACCGTCTTTTTTCTTCTTTTTCTCTTCCTTACTTTTGGCTTTATTGGCTAGAAAGTAAATTCGTTTTTCATCGGCAGACCATGCATACTGGCCGATGCTACTTTTGTGTTTGCTCAATTGGATGGCCTCACCACCGGTAGTAGGCATCAAAAAAAGCTGTTGCGAGTCCTCCACCTTTCGCTTAAAACTTAGATAAGTGCCATTGGGAGAATATTTTAGATCGCTTCCTCCTGCTTTGCCAAGATATTGATGCCTTTTTTTGCCATCGGAAGTGACCGCGTAATACTTGGTTTCCCGTTTATTCTTTTCCCAGTTTAATTCTGATTTACCATAGAGGACGGTTTCGCCATTTGGATGAATCCAGGCGCCGGCCAACCGGTTCAGGTCGAGTCCGTCGTCGGTAGTCATCGCTCTTTTTTGTGCCCATGTAAGGTGCACGGAAATAAATAAGAATAAGGCGGAAAAAATGATAAACTTTCTAGTGAGCATTTTGAGTATATTTGGCATGAAAGATAAGGATGACGCTAAATTCACAAATTTTAAGCAATTGAAGAAACAATTTGACCTACTAGCTCATACCCGCAAGAATATATTGTCGGCAACTAGTGGACTGACATTAGATCAGCTCAATAAGATCCCCGAGGGATACAACAACAATGTGATTTGGAACATGGGGCATTGCGTCGTGACCAGTCAATTGTTGATTTATGGTCTTTCCGGGACTACGATGAATGCGAGTCCGGAAATGATTGCTAAGTATCGCAAAGGAACAGCGCCGACCAGCCCGGTAACGGAATCTGAAGTGATTGAGATTAGAAATCTGTTGGAAAAGACAATGGTACAAATTGAACGTGATTACGAAGCGGGCATTTTTGGAGCATTCAGAGAATACCCGACCAGTTTTGGTGCGACACTGGATTCAGTGGAATCAGCCATCCAATTCAACACCGTGCACGAAGCGATGCATTACGGTTACATCCTGGCGCAAAAGAAAAAAATATGATCGGCCATGGAATGGCCGATCTATGATCACTTCTAGAATACCTCCTCCTGGTGCTTCCAAAGCTCCTGAAAAACGGGACTTTTGGCAAGTAGGTCATCAAAAGTTCCTTCGTCGATGATCTCTCCATTGCCCATGACATAAACATAGTCGAATTTACTGAGCAGGTGAAGGCGGTGCAGTGCGGAGACCACAACTTTGTCTTCGAACGAATCAAACAATTGTTGGTAGATTTCCAATTCCGTTTTCGGGTCCACACTACTGGTCGGTTCATCCAGCAAGATGATGCTGCTCTCTTTTGCCGCCAGTACTCCCCGAGCTAATGCCAACCGTTGCTTTTGTCCGCCCGATAGATTGACTCCCTTCTCCTGGATACTTGATTCGTAACCATTGGGTAGTTGCTGAGCTACTTCGGCAAAGTGGACCACTTTGGTAATTTCGTCCAATTCCTGCTGCTCAAATGGCAGACCAAGAGTAATATTGTACTCGATGGTATTCTCGAAGATCTCGGGTTCTTGTGGGAACAGCGTTACCTGGCTACTGATGATATTAAGGTCAGAGTGATCTCTTTGTTGATCGATGCTAATTCGGACTCCCTCTTTCGGCGGATA
Source organism: Saprospiraceae bacterium (assembly GCA_028284395.1). Classification (GTDB taxonomy): domain Bacteria; phylum Bacteroidota; class Bacteroidia; order Chitinophagales; family Saprospiraceae; genus JANQRV01. The sequence continues at coordinate 49,089 of JANQRV010000136.1, read as the reverse complement.
TAATCCCCTAAGTAGTGCCAAAAGGGTACTTTTGCCGCTACCACTTTCGCCAATGAAGGCAATTTTCTTTCCTTTTTCCAGTCGAATCGCTACGTTTCTCAGCCCCTGTACAGCTTTCCCATTGTTGTCTTGGGCATTATGATCGAAGGATAACTGAGAAATTTGCAGGGTTTTCCAATCAGGTGGAAGCAGGTTGACATCTTCCGGCAAGTGTCGATCTTCGAAAGCTCTAACAATGTTCTTGGCCGTTTGTACGTCCGTATGGAATTGTACGATTTGTGTATACTGCCATGCTACATCGTGAAAAACGCCGGTAAAGCGTTCAACGTATACCATCAAGGCCACTAGACCTCCGATTAAAAAGGTCTCTCCCGGCACATAATTTTGATACAAAAAGCCGATCAGTATTGTGAAGTAAATCATCGTGACCAGGGTATCGACCGTAAACCATTTCCATTCATTGATAACAACCTGTCTTTTGAATGGAGGAAAAACATTCATGACCTTTCCCAGGAGGCCGGCCTCCATTCTTTTTTCTAACCGGAGTGTGATTACCGTGATGATATTGGATAAACTGTCGAATAACGTCGAAGAGACGATGTGCTGTTTTTCATTACTTTCATTCAAGGCAGCAATAAAAGGTTTGTCGAATTTGAGGATTACCAATACAATACAGACTCCAAAGACAATGGCCAGAGAACCAAACAAAGGAGAAAAATACAGCATAGCTCCGAAGGAAAAGAGGAATTTGGCGAGTACTCCCAAATACATAAATCCGTTTTGAAAAAACTCACTCAGCGCTTCGTATGCTTTGCGGATCCGATTGATGGTAGCGCCACTGTGGTTGTCCTGGTGCCATTTGACGGGTAGATGCACGGCCTTGTGATACATCTCCTGAAGGAAGTTCTTGCTTAGATTAAATGCAAGTTCTCTTTCCATGATTCGGGCTTTGCCATGGAAGGCCCAGTCCAGAAAATGTAGGAGTAAATATAAGCCAACGTAAATCCAGGCGGATCGCAGAACTTGAGCGCCTTGTTTTTGCAGTTCATTAATGAACCATCCCCAGAGAATAGGAGTGAGGCCATGTAATATATTGCTCATGGTAAACATGCTGTAAATTAGCAGGTAGCGCTTTTTTTCCTTTCCGGCATAACTCCAGGCAGTACCCAGCAGAGAAAGGTATGGATTTTGAAGAATAGTCGATTTCCAACTCATTTGTAATAGGACTAAATAGGTTAATGAAATGGAGTGATACAAAGGTTAAGACATAAAAATGACAGTCTTAAGGAGGAGCCCTTAAGTAAACCAGGAAAAGAAAGCGAAGCGATGGTAAGTCTTACCGCTCTCCGGAAATTCCCGCAGGAATGTTAAAATAGACTGAAGTATACATGAGCTGAGAATTTTATTGGTATCTTCACCATTAACGATCCAATCTGCAAATTCGTTCCAAGTTGAACAGTCAAATAATTGCGAGTATTTCCTACCTAATTGTTAGATAATTTCTATCTCCATCAATCAGGAAAAGTTTTATGGTAATCCCGGTGAACATACAGAATTAAGGAATCATAATTTTACCATAATCAAAATAAAATAAGATGGACCGGTTTTTACTATTTGTGGCCTTTTCTTTGGTCTCTGCCTTGGCCTACGCACAATCTGCCGTGCTGACACCGCCAGTAGCCAAGTCTGGTTGGAGTGTAAAGAAGATAGGCGTCAAGTTTAGCCAAGATCAGGATATGATCAGAGGGCTAGGGTACGATTATTTACTTGGAAGTATCAATGAACCACTTTCCTATGATTTTTCTCAACTGTCTTTTCAAGAAGAAGACTTGCACAGCATGGTATGTGAAAACCCCAATTTGAGCTTGGCTTTCACGTTCCGACCGGGAAAACAATCCAATTGGGAAATTTACACCGCCGCTGTTGTGATTTTTGATCGTATCGACGCGGCACATTACAACAACCGTGAAGAAGTTGGTATAAAATCGCCAGATTACAAGTATTTGAATTTCACGAATACTTCTAATGAGGTGGCCTTAGAAGTTGGCTTGGCACGTGCGATTCCCTTATTCAAGACTTTCTACTTTTACCCTGGAGTGGGTTCCGGAATCGGATACAGTTTTAAAAACCGTATGCAAATCTCGGGACATAACATTCCGGTGTTAAAGGCCGACGATGCAGTTGTATTTAGGAGCAAAACTTCTGATGCGCCAGAAGAACTGCGGACCGATGATTTCGATCATCAGTATGAGGCGAAGGATGCCTGGTCACAGCGGGCTTTCTATTCATTGGCGTTTGGTATGACTTTGTTTGACCGAGCCGAATTGATCATTGCCTACCGAAGCGGGATCGGTAATCGGAATATGGTCGAAGGCGCCAAGGTGCCTACTCATTTGAGGTCCATGGGAGTTGGCCTTAATTGGTTGCTGAATTAACGCTTATCCACTTCTTTATTCCCCTATCTCCCCCAATTCTATCCCTTCTGAGTAAGCTACGCGTATGTTGTTGTTGAAAAAGGCTTCTTTGATTTTTTGATGGGCGTCAAAGGTGACTTGCCAATAGTGCTCCGGATGAACATATGGACGCACAGTCAGAATTATGTTATGACTATCAAAGGACTCTATTCCAATTTCGGGAACTGGTTCGGATATTACATTGGGAACCTCTTTGAGGACCTTCTGAATGATGGCCTTTACTCTAGGAAAACTTTCGGCATACGGCATGGTGACATTCAGTTCGACCCGAATGGCTCCTTTAGTGGAAAAATTAGTGACAATTCCTTCAATTATTTGACCATTGGGAATGATCAATGTTTTACTGCCCGGGGTGCCAATGATGGTATTGAAGATCTGGATTTCTTCCACTTTGCCGAATTTTTCCTGAACTTCGATCCAGTCTCCAACTTTGTAGGGACGAAAAACCAGGATGATAATGCCGGCGGCAAAATTGCTTAGGCTGCCTTGTAAAGCCAGACCTACGGCAAAACCTGCAGCCGCTAACACGCCAACTAAAGCCGTTGTATCGATGCCGACCAGACCGGCGACAATGAGCAAAAGAATAATCTTCAGGCCAATTCCGGCGAAACTGCCGATAAAAGAGATGATCTCCGGACTGAAATTGGTTTTTTCCAGAGATTTCTTCATTAGATTGGCAGCTCTGTTAATGACCCGAAAGCCCATCAGTAACAAGACAATGGCAAGCGCAATTCGAGGTAAGTAGTACACTGCATTATCGATTGCAAGATCAAGGTAACCGGTAAGTTTATCTTCCATAACGTTCTTTTAGTAACAAAGTCTTACTATGAATGCAGCAAATATATATAAGTTGTTGATAAAGTTGTTTATGGAACCTTGAATCTTAATTTGATCAACTGCTTATGAGCACTTCTTTTGCACAAATGGTATTGCTTTTATGATCCTGAGGGGGGAGCGTAATCCGGCACAATATCCGTTAGATTGGCAAGTTCCCCACCAGTAAATTCATGCATGGCAATAGTAGCGGCGACTGCAGCTATGATTGGTCCGGCCAATGCACCGATGAGCGGAATGAACAACAGCAAATATAGGATTGCACCGGTGACCAGTGCGATGCCGGAATATTTGAGGGTATAGCGGAAACTAGCCTTGATCGGTAATCCGAACTGTTCGTTGTAATTGTCTACAACAGCAAATCCGAGGAGAAAGCACTGTAAGACGAGTACTAAAACCGGACGGGAAAATTCAAGGAAGCCATAAAAGTTAAAAAAGATGCCGAAAGCCATTTTCCCGATCACTTCAACAAAAAAGGAAAAGATAGCCACCTTGATCATTCGCTTCTGCGCAATGACAAATTCCTCAAACTTTGATTGACCGGCCTTGCCCGTCAAAATCTCCAATGTCCGCCTTGAAAAGTGAAATACCAATACTTCTGCAAGTATCAACACAAAGTATTTCATACCACCCATATAGAGTGGTTTGAATCCTTCGGTGAATATATCTTGAAATAGAGTTCCAACACTACTGGCTGCAGAATAGAGATTAGAGGTATTCGCACCGGTATTTTGCCACCAGTTGTATACGATACTTATGAAATAGCAACCGATCAGGACGGCAATTAACAACATCATTTTCGCCAACCAGCCGTAACGGTCAAAACCGTTCCATAGTTTATGCTTGTTAATGAACTGGAGTGCTTCTCGGTGCTTTTCGAAAGTAAATTTACACTGCTTAATATAGGATCTGGCGAAGGAGTCGATCTGCATGGTCAGAAAACATTATTAATTCAAAGGAGAGACGAAAGTAAAAGGGACATCCCTGGATGTCAAAAAAAATCTCTAAATGGACCCATTCTCTCTACGAAATGATGGAGAATGGCCACCAGATCAATATGAGAAAGGCCATACTGGGCCAGCCTCGCGGAAAGGAAAATAAGGGGGGAAATTTGGTATGTAGATAACAGTTTTTTCTTGCCTCAAAGCCCTCAGCTGATAATATCAGTAAATCGTTTGGCATTTGTAGCCTCTGAAAGCTCGTCTATATGAAAGCAAAAATGATGCCAATAAAAATGATCAAGAGAAGGAAGAAATATCACTTTGCAAATGAACAAATTTGCATTATTTTCGTAAGTGTATTAAGCACACTAATGATAAAATTACACGCACATGGTAAAAAAAGAATATGTATCCGATCACAACCTTTGTAAAGTAACTTTTAGCTTTCCATCTGAAGAAGCGAAGGATGCGAGAGAGGTAAAAATTCTTGGAGAGTTTAATAATTGGGACCGCGACAAAGCAGTCCGGATGACTTTGAAGCAGGACACCTACAATGCAGTGGTGGAGCTGCAGCCTGGTAAAAGTTATCAATTCAGATATTTGATCGATAGTCATCGGTGGAAAAATGAAGCCAATGCCGATGGTTTTGTATCCACTTCGTATGGTATGACAAATTCATTAATCGAGTTATAGATTTTCTTTCTTCTTTCGATCGGAATAAGACAGGAAGGTTTTGTACATTAGCGACAAAGCATCACTTGTATGAATTCTGTCATTCCTCATTCCCTTCTCAGCAACTTCGACGTCTACTTATTCAAACAAGGTAATCACTTTAGGTTATACGAAAAATTAGGGAGCCATCCGATGAACCACAATGGAATGGATGGGACCTTTTTTGCGGTTTGGGCGCCTTCTGCAAAGTCCGTGTCGGTCGTGGGCAACTTCAATGGCTGGCAAGGTGGGGTACATATGCTGATTTGCCGAGGTGATGAGTCTGGTATTTGGGAAGGTTTTCTACCGGGAGTATTAAAGGGAGAAGTGTATAAGTATCACATCCACGCTTGGGATGGCAGACACTTGATGAAGGGAGATCCGTTTGCACAATTTTGGGAGACGCCGCCTCGGACGGCCTCAATTATCTGGGATTCGAACTATCATTGGAGCGATCAGGATTGGTTGGCCAGGAGGAAAAAAGCGGCGACGGAATCACAACCATTCGCTGTTTATGAAATGCACTTGGGCTCTTGGCGTAAAAAGCCAGATGGAAATCGTTTAGGATATCGGGAGTTAGCACATGAATTGGTACCTTACGTCAAGGATTTAGGGTTTACTCATGTGGAATTCCTGCCAGTAATGGAACATCCTTATGATCCTTCCTGGGGATACCAAGTGACAGGCTATTATGCTCCGACCAGTAGATTTGGTCCTCCAGAAGATTTTAAGTATTTAGTCGATCAATTACATCAAGCAGGCATTGGCGTTATCCTCGATTGGGTGCCTTCGCATTTTCCTACGGATGCACATGGCCTTGCGGATTTTGACGGAACACATTTGTACAATCACGCCGACCCTCGTAAAGGGTTTCACCCAGATTGGAAGACCTATATTTTTAACTTAGACCGGAGAGAGGTGAGGAGCTTTTTGGTTTCAAATGCACTCTACTGGTTGGGTGAGTATCACATTGACGGTTTTCGGGTCGATGCCGTGGCATCGATGTTGTATCTCGATTATTCAAGAGAAGATGGGCAATGGATCCCTAACCGTTATGGCGGCAACGAGAACCTGGAAGCAGTTGAATTCCTACAACTGTTCAACGCGGCGGTTTATAAGGAATATCCTGATGTGGTGACGATTGCCGAAGAGTCCACTTCCTGGGAAGGGGTATCAAGGCCCGTCCATCATGGAGGGCTTGGCTTCGGCCAGAAATGGATGATGGGATGGATGCACGATACACTCAACTATTTAAAGCACGACCCCATACATCGAAACTATCACCATAACGAAATTACTTTCAGCATCTACTATGGATTTAGTGAAAATTTCATGCTTCCGTTATCTCATGACGAAGTAGTCCACGGTAAAGCTCCACTCATTTATAAGATGGTGGGAGATAGCTGGCAACAATTTGCTCATTTGCGACTATTGTATGGGTATATGTATACTCATCCCGGTACCAAATTGCTCTTTATGGGAGCGGAGTTCGGTCAGACGGAAGAGTGGAATTTTAAGAGTCATCTCCGTTGGGATCTTCTAGCTCATGAGGACCATCAAAAGATCTACGGCTGGGTGAAGACGCTAAATCACTTCTATCAGCATACTCCGGCTTTGTACGAAAAGCAATTTGCAAAGGAAGGCTTTGACTGGGTCAGTATTGACGATAGCCAAAATAGTGTCATCGGCTATCTGAGAAAGGGAGATTCCGATTATGATCAATTGCTGGTAGTTTGCAATTTTACTCCCGTCGTACGTGAACAGTACGATCTTTATTTACCTTTTGCAGGGAAACTGCGCGAACGACTAAGCAGTGATTCGGTGGAATTTGGGGGAAGCGGTTTTCACACCAATGGAGTAGTAGATACGGAGGAAAAGAATGGCGGTAACGTCGTCACCTTAACATTGCCGCCATTGGCTGTAGTCATCTTTGAGCCGGTTAGTTTTTTCTAGTTTTTTTCGGCCAGGCCGGGCTCCAGGATGATTGTCATTTCCTCCATCATCCGAATCATCTCCGCGCGATAACCATTTTCATCCCGGCCTTTTGCTTTTTTAGCGAGTTGAATGGCTTGTTGATAGGTGGCTTTTTGACGAAATTCGGATTCTCTAAGTAACATACCGAACTCAGCTACAGCCGCCGACCAAAGGAAGTTTTCGCTGGCGTTGGCCAAGGCATTGTGGTAGTCAAATACGGTTTTTTCAATCAATTTGCTTTTATCTCCATCGGGTTTTTTGTAGCGCAGCTTAACGGTCATCAACTCGTTGCTCCGGCTATTCTTGGGGTCGATTTCCGATTTTTGATATTTCAGTGGATCCACAGAAGCAATGAAGTCACTTTCCACTCCGGTGGGGATGATCTCATATAGCGCAGTAACGGTATGGCCAGACCCCAGTTCTCCGGCATCTTTTTGATCGTCGTTGAAGTCCTCTGCCTCCAACATTCGGTTTTCGTAGCCGATGAGTCGGTATCCCTGTACTTTGGCCGGATTGAACTCCACTTGAATTTTTACGTCCTTGGCGATGGTGAACATGGTACCACCAAACTCGCTTACGAGGACTTTTTTGGCTTCTTGTAAATTGTCGATGTAGGCGTGATTACCATTGCCCTTATTGGCGAGTTGTTGCATTTTATTGTCCTTATAATTGCCCATCCCATAACCTAAAACCGTCAGATAAACGCCGCTCTTGCGTTCTTCTTCAATCAACCGGACCATTTCAGCATCGCTACTGGCACCAATATTAAAATCACCATCTGTTGCCAAAATGATCCGGTTATTACCTCCTTCGACAAAATTTTCGCGGGCGATTTTATAGGCTAATTTTATGCCAGCTCCGCCAGCAGTTGATCCGCCCGCCTGTAGTTGGCCAATGGCATCTTTGATCTTGATTTTATTAGCTCCTGAAGTGGCAGGGAGGACCACCCCCGCAGCCCCAGCATAAACGACAATAGCCACCTTATCCTCGGCTCTAAGTTGGTCCGTCAATAGTTTGAAGGAAGATTGGAGCAAAGGTAGTTTGTTAGCCTGGTTCATACTGCCGGAGACATCGATGAGGAAGACCAGATTGGAAACTGGTAGTGCATCTGTAGGGATTTTTTTGCCTTGCAAGCCGATATGAAGCAATCTATGTTGCTCATTCCACGGACAATCCGAAAGTTCGGTTATCACTGCAAAAGGATGTTCGGCATTGGGCATTGGGTATTTGTAGTTAAAGTAATTGATCATTTCTTCTATCCGAACGGCATCTTTAATGGGAGCGGTTCCATTGTTGATGAACCGACGTAAATTGCTGTAGGAAGCCGCATCTACATCGATGGAGAAAGTGGATAGCGGTTTTTGTGTAACTTCTAAGAATCGATTCTCATTGATTCGATCGTAATTCTCGGTCTGGTGCTGGATAGGGAGGTCTACATAACTCTGATTGACAATCCCTCGACTCCTGTAAGCTGGAGAGCGCCCCTTACTTCTGGAATCCATCGCGATCTGGCCGGATTTGAATGAGTGGTCAGTTTTTTCCTTCATCACAGGAAATGACTCGGTCACTTCCATTTCATCGATCAAAGCACCGGGGCTTACTTCCATTCGCTTTAAAGTGATCATTTGGGGGCTTTCCTCACACACCTTAATAGTTTTCTCCTCGAATTGCGGAGCAGTAATGACCAATTTTCCACAAGGTCGGGGCAGCGTAATGTAAAAACTTCCGTTTTTGTCGGTGGAGGCTTTGATCTCGAAACGCTTGATGTATATGTCGGCATTCGGGACCGGATTCCCATTTTCTTCCTGGATTGTGCCCTCAATAATGTGATTCTTTTCGGTAACCGTCTCCCAGCTGGCTAAAAGTGCTGGGAAAAATAGGATGAAGAGTAATTTTTTCATGGTCAATGGTTTTCTTATAGGGATGCGCGGGGAAAGCAGATTACATAAACTGTAAAATTTTTTTTGTTGTTTCGGCGGTAGCGCCAATAAATACCCGCTATTTTCAAAGCGAAAAGTGATAATTTCCGGGTCCACTTTTCTCCGAAATAGCTTGAAAGTTCAAATGAGTTCAATGAATTACTGGCAGCCAATTAGAATAGGATGTATCTTTATCCCTCTGCAGACCAAATCTTTCGTATGACAGAGAACCATCAGTCAATCGCTCATTATTACCCATTACTCGATCAAGTCAATGTTTAAACTTTTCCATAAACGACCCCGACCGGAGCGTGATGAAGAGCTGCTGAATCATTTTCGCGAAACGGATGATATGTCCTATTTAGGTACTTTGTTTGAAAAATATGTAGAGTTGGTTTATGGGGTTTGCCTAAAATACTTGAAGAATGAAAATGATGCGGAGGATGCTGTGATGTCCATTTTTGAAACACTGGCGGCTAAGATTAGAAATCACGAAATCAAGAACTTTAAGAGCTGGCTCTACGTACTTGTAAAAAATCATTGTTTGATGCAATTGCGGAAGAACAAACGCGAAATTGTAGAAGTTCAGCCCCCGGAATTTGTGTATTCTCTAGCAAATGACCATCTTCTTAGAGAAGAGTCGCCTACAGAACAAGAAATCATTTTACAAGAAACATTAAAGCCTTGTGTCGAAAAATTACCTCCTAAACAAAAGCGTTGTATCGAGTTGTTTTACTTTGAAGAAATGACTTACAAGGAAATCGCTCAGCAGGAGGAGGAAGAACTAAAGAAAGTACGTTCTTATATTCAAAATGGCAGAAGAAATCTTAAAATCTGTTTGGAGAAGGCTAAAGCCCAAAATGCGAAAATCGGCTAACCGAATCAAACATGAAGCAAGATAAATTCAATATCATCAAATTGAGAAAGTGGTTGTCGGGAGACATCTCTCTCTCGGAAGAACAGGCTTTGGAACAAGCGGCAAAAGAAGATCCATTCCTGCGGGATGCCATGGAAGGTTATGCGCAGTTCCCAGCAGGAGATCATACGGAGCGGACGAGCAGGATCAAGGCTCAATTGCGCTATAGAAACAAAAGATCCAGGAAAATTGGTTGGGTGCGTTACGCAGCAGCGGCGGTTATTGTACTTACCTCTTTACTGGCCGTTCGTTTTTTGATACGCCCTGCGCAACTTGAACAAGTAGTCGATCTACCGAACGAGAATTTTGGAGATCATTCAATTGAAGCGGAGGCAGGAGCCACAGAGGTGACGAAGGACATGCCCGTGTCGAACGAAGAGTCTCCAACGGCATTCAGAAAAATGGAGCAAGATGCCAACATACCTCCTACCGAAGATAAGGCACGGATGCCGAAGCCAGTTTCCCCAATCGCAGAAGGCGCGGATGTCAGAACGGAAGAATTGAGTGATAAAGGTCTTGAAATTGATGGACAAAGTGCGGAATTGGAGGTGCCGGGAAGTATGGACGATGAAGCAATGGTGGTTGCTAAAGATACCCGTTTGGACAAAGAGGAGTCTTTGAGCCCGGTTACGGTTCATCAACCGGAAAGGTTACTTGAAGAAACTCAAGAAGCCGAACGCTTCGTCCAGGAGATCAAACCACTAAATGGTCAGGTGGTCAATGAAAAAGGAGAACCTCTGATCGGGGCTTCGGTCTACAACGTTAGTGAAGAAATCGGTACCTTAACCGATGTCAAAGGCCGCTTTCAAATGACTACTGCCGAACCCGGTAACTTATTGACCTTTTCCTATACCGGCTATTCAACCGAAAGTCTTTTGCTACCAAATACGGATTCCCTTTCCATACAACTCTTCACGGACGGTGCCGTCCTTGATGAAGTAGTGGTCAGCGGGGCGCAAAAAGAGGTACAGCGCGCTCGAAAATCGAAAAAGAAATTGGATGCCTCTTATTCTTATCCTGGCGCGAGCGAGAAAAACCAGACGTTTGATGATTTCATCAAAGCTCATTTGAAGTATCCCATTGAAGCTAAAATCAATCGGATTGAGGGAGAAGTACTTCTCAGATTTGAAGTCGACAAACGCGGCCGACCGATTAATATAGAAGTGCTTCGATCGCTGGGTTTTGGCTGTAATCAGGAGGCGATCCGACTGCTGAGTGCTGGCCCCAATTGGCCGACCCCAAAGAGAAGAAGCGATCGCAAAAAGGTTTATTCCATTCCTTTTCAATTAAAATAAGTCGCTTTGGCCGTACATCATCCTCAGACCACAGTTTGATCCTAAATTCAGTATCTTCACCGGTGTATCCTTGATTTCGTCGCTATTCGATAAACATTCGTTCTTCCGGGTAAGTATCAGGATCTGTTGGTACTCGGCAAAACAATGCTAATTTTAGTCTGGCAATTGGGAAAGGCCGCTTTGGGTTTGTTCCAAGATCAAAAACGATGATCAAAAATCTGCAGAAGATAGCAGGATGTGACGGCAGCCGTAGACCTTGTTACAGTTTTTCGGGATTTATGGAAAAAAATTGCTGGACATCGAGCTTATATTAGTATATTTGTCATGTGAAGGCATTTTGTAAAAATGAATATTATTGCAAAATTACTTATATTTGTTCCGGATAATCTGGAATGAAGATAATTGCCTCTTCCATTTTTTCTCCGGCTATACTGCATTTGCCTTAAAAACACAATTTGGAGCGATACATTCTCACAATATCGACTTCAGTCGGAGGTTAGCTCTACAATAATCGTTTCATCCCAAGCAGACACAGAATTGGCAGGTTCGAATAGCCAACTGATATTGTTGTTGGTCAATAAAATTTGATGTAGAACGTGTGCGATTGGACGATTTTTTACGAAAAAATATCATTGCCCAGAATATTTACTGGAATTAAAGAACAAAACACTGAATGACATGAAACTGTGGATGACACTTCTTGCCCTATGTGGCTACATTAGTCTAAATTCTCAAACAGTAACTTTGAATTTTGCAGATCCCGACGATCCGAATTACGTAGCAACATGGGGCGCTAATGCTCGAGCCTGTTTATTAGGAGGAATTCCCGTTGACACAACGAATTGTTTATCGGGCGGTGCAGGTGTTTGGGCCATGTGGGCAGGAAATACAAATGGAGATGATGTGATAGATTATACTGGAGCGTCCGGAGCTTCTGATCGTACCCCCTTGACCAGCGGTATTTTGCTTGCGGATGGAAATCTAGGGCTTTTTTCATTATCGTTTATAGTTACGGGAGTCTATAGTAATGCAGATACCAATTTGGATGGAAATTTAGATTATACCGGAGCTGCAAACCCCTCCGATAGGACTCCGATTACCAGGGCTATACAGCTTCATCCTGGAAATACAACTTTTTCGTTATCATTTTTGGTGAAAGAGCAATTACCTGAAAACTAGTTGTTCGCATTTCATAAAGTCACCGATGAATTAATAGGCTAAAAATTATGAAAAAAAATATACTTAAATACTTTGCCTTAAACATTATGACTTTTTTAGTCAGTTGGACTATTGTCGCTCAAGGTGAAAATCAGGCAAATATTGGGATCGATAACGAGTGCTCTGGTCCCAATTCTCTCGAACTCAGTGTACGAGTAAATTCGTCATCGAATATTTTTACCGCTGTTCCATTTAATGGTTGGGGTGCCGTGAGTGCAGCCATTAGGTATTCAGCGATCAATGGCGGCTGCCCGATAAGTTTCAGTAATTTTAACAATTCTGGTGATTGGGATTTTTCCGTAGCTGGTGGTGGTACTGTTTTAAGTGGAGGAAATTGTTATACCCTAATTTCGTCGACAGCAGATGTCGAGCAGAGTTTCTCTAGCGGATCAAGAAGGAATCTTGTGTGCTTTGAAGCCACTGGTGGTCAGGGAGTGGTCCAATTCGACCTCGTTACGAATCAAGAATTCAATGGAGTTTCTTTTAATGCAGTGGTATTAAACGATATTCTGGATAATATATTCGACAATTTCAGCCCTTCTTCAACTACAATTAACTTTTCGGCTTTGCCGGTAGAGTTGTCGGAATTTGATGTCAAGAAAACAGAAGATAACCATAGTCTTGTTTATTGGCAGACCCAATCTGAAATTAATAATGATTATTTCTCCGTTGAACGATCGGAAGATGGGAGTAACTTTGAAGAAATCGGTCGAGTAAAAGGAGTGGGAACGACAACGGAGGTCCAGAATTACCAGTTTCTTGATAAAGAGCCATTTGTGGGCAACAATTACTACCGACTCAAGCAAGTGGACTTTGATGGGGCCTTTGAATATTCCGAAATCAAAGTAGTGTTCTTTAATGAAGCTCCACAACCCTTCGGAATATCTATATTCCCTAATCCGGCAACTAATCTGATCAATGTTCGTATTGGAGGAAACATCGAAGAATCTAGCGTTCGGGTAGAGATATACAATAAATTGGGACAATTGATGGGCACCAGGCAACTTGGAACAGAGAGTGGAGGAGCAATCATCCAGACGAACTTATTTCCTGCAGGTGCTTACACGATTGTCGCTAAAGCTGGAGATACTGTGACCAGGGAAAACATCGTCATAGTCAAGGAGTAAGCTAATTACAATCTATAAAGGTAGAACGGGAGGCATGCCGCATCTGCAAGAGTGGCATGCCTCCCGTTTTATCTTCAAACAATATCTATTTCCGAAAAGTCAAACACCTTCTGATGTTTCGGACTGGGAGTATTACCGGGCCGGAGCAATTGGATCGCTTGAAAGCCGGCTTCCTTTGCCGCATCCAATTCTGCTTCGATATCCGATAAAAATAAGATTTCTTTCGGTGGGAGTGCGATTGCTTTTTGAATATTGCGATAGGAATCAGATTCCCGTTTATGGCCAATCTTAGTGTCAAAATAGGAAGACAGGTAGGGCGTTAGGTCCCCGGCTTCAGAATGACCGAAGAGCAATTTTTGAGCCTCGACCGATCCCGAAGAGTAAATGCCTAGCGTGATTCCGTGAGCTATCCATTTCTTCCAAGCTGGTAAGACATCGTCGTATAAATGTCCACGATATTGCTGTGTCTCATAACCTTCCCGCCACAGATAGCCCTGAAGGGTCTTCAAGGCTGTGTGTTTTCGATCCGATTCAATCCATTCCAGTAGCTTCTGAATGCAGCCTTCCTCATCCAGCGTGATGTTTTCTTCGTCCTGTACCGTTTTGCGGACGGAAGCAAGCTCCTGGGCGATGGTGAATTCTGTCAGGTTCCGACGGACAAAGGCGGACAAGTGCTTGGTAGCATATGGAAAGAGAATTTTATGGACAAATTCAATGGAGGTTGTCGTGCCCTCTATGTCCATCAAGATGAATTTTGTCATATTCGATAGCAGAGTAATTGGGCTTGATTTAAGCAGATAATCCCAAACTGTTATAGGGTTTGTCTACACCTGATTCCGTGTAATGTGGTACCCAACCAGATTGATCGATAAAAATACGTATGGCTTTTACAAAACACTTAGGCCCCAGGTCGAACCAATGTTTGGTATTTGCGGGAACGGAAAGTAAATCCCCTTTTTGACAAATGACACAAAATACCGGATTCCCTTCCCCCATATTAAACCAGAATAAGCCTTCTCCATCGACGAAAAAGCGTACCTCGTCTTCGGTGTGAATGTGTTCTGTGAGAAACTTGTTTTTTAACATTTCCAAGTTGGGAGTATTGGGATTGACGCTGATGACATCTGCAGTTTGATAACCGTTGGATTCCATATATGGCTTCAAGACATGATTATAAGCAGCAAGAATGGTCTCCTGGTCGGCATCGTCGGCAAAAGTTGCACTCGCTTCCCATTTATCGAATAGCACTCCCCGGTTTGATAGGAAGGATTTAATCTCACTCTGATCGGAGATTTCCTTTTTTTGATCTGGAATATGTAAAATGGCCATGACAAGAATTTTAGTTTGGAAGTGAAACTACGGAAAAGGATTTGATCTTATAAAATACTTCGAACAAAAATTCAAAAACTTCCACCTGCCTTTTAGCCTCGGCAATGTCCTTTCCCCATGTGTAAAGACCATGTCCTGCCAGTAGGAACCCCTGCCCGAATCCATGCTTCTGCCAATGCGCTTGGATTTCCGCCGACAGTTGTTGCATGTCTTGAGAGTTTTGAAAAATGGGAACGTCAATATAAGTATCGTGTGTTTTGATGCCGGCCAAGCCCTTCAATACTTCAAACCCTTCCAGTCTCAATTGTCCTGTTTCTTGAAAGAGCGTTGATAGTACGGTGTTGTAGACCGTATGCGTATGCAGTACACATTTGATCTCTGGCATATGTTGATAAACCAGAACGTGTAACAACGTTTCCGCCGATGGTTTTCGATGATCTCCAATGGGGACTCCCGCCGAGTTGACGTGCATCAAATCGGCTTCTGAAAAAGTCCCCTTATCAATTCCCGAAGAAGAAATATAGAAATCCGACGATTCATCTGGCCGAATAGAATAATTGGAACTCGTTGCCGGCGCAAAGCCTTTTGTGTGTAGAAAGTGGATACAATCTACCAATTCGGATTGCCAATTTTTAGTTTTGGTGTGCATCTTGATCCCTCGATTGTTTCAAGGGATCAAGATATCAAATAATCCCTAATCATACCTACGCAACCTGAAGGTAAAGACTCCGGAAGGTTCGTGTACGGTGATGTTCAATTTTTCGCGAGTCAAAAAAGTTACGTTAGATAGCAGGGCGATGAAAAGCCTGTCGCGATCATCGTAAAACTCCATGTCAAGGAGAAAATCAACATTGTCGTCCGTGCGATAGCCACTTAAATTCCAGTCACCCCAATAAAGTTCATTGGTTTGGAGGTCATCATAAACTGCTGTGTAGTCATCAAAGAACTCGATGATATCTTCTCCAAATTCATCTTCTACATTGTTCCGAAACAATGCGCGATCTGCTTTATACCAGGCTTTATCGATAATCCATGCACCGATGAGTTTGTCTTCCCGGTTTTCAATCCGGTCTTCGATGGTACAAGAAGTAAAAGAAAGGGTAATCAATATGAGGAAGGCCGAGGACAGGGTGATTCTTTTCATTGTAGATTTGTTTTGGTTGCTCTCTAATATATCGATTTATTGTGACCATCGTGTGAGCACTAAGAGGATTATCAATAGATTAACGGATGTTAAGAGCCCCATAAAATGGGATATTTGGGTTAAAAAAAGATTAAAAACCGATCATTATTTGGAAAATTCAGCTACTTCAATCTCTACTTTTTGCCCCATGTAGATGAGCGTCGATTCATCGGTCAGGCGAAGATTTTGGAGGTTGTTGGGCAAAATGTGCAACTGACCATCGGCCTGGCGGACGAACAGCGGAATACTTTTGGGGTTTTGATTAAGGGATCCGATGACCTTGTCCAACGTTGAAGCATCTCCAACCGGCGTCTCATGAAAGTGTGGATAATCCCGGGCAACCTCGCTTAAATTTAAATAGTCATCCGTATAGGAAAGCAAGCCGCTTTTGGGCAGGGAATCTTTTGGTGCATTCAATTCATCGGCTGATAATATGCGATAGGCCCCTTGTTCTCCGAAGTCCTTCGCAAATTTCTTGACAGCATAATTATTGACATCGTCATTCCCCGTCATGGCAACCAGAAATCCAATATCAGTCAATTCCAATTTATCGGTCAGGTCTTCCGCGTAAATATTTGCGATAATGGCTTCCATGCCCTCAGATTGTGCTTTTTGAACATTGGCATTGTTGCTGTCTACCAAAACGACATGCCGGTCTTGCATTTGCAGGTATTTTCCTACGGTACGGGATGCTAAGTTGGCACCGATGAATAAAATGCCGCCGGAAGAGTCCAGGGTGACTCCCAAGAGTTGAGCGGTCAGTCGGGCTGTCGTCGCATTGAGAATCACTGTACCCAGTACAATGAGGAATACCAACGGGGTAATGTATTCTGCCTGTGCAACTCCCTGTTCTTTAAGTGTTAATCCGAATAGAGATGCGATCCCTGCCGCGACAATACCTCGCGGCCCAATCCAGGAAACGAAGATCTTTTCGTTTAACTTAAAGTCAGAACCACGGGTACTAATGAATACACCCAATGGACGGACGACCAAAATGACCACGGCCAAAAGAGCAAAACTTCGCCAATCATTAATAACCAGATACAGCTCTTCCATATTGATGTTGGCGGCTAGCAAAATAAACAAAATGGAAATGAGTAAAATACTGAGCGCCTCCTTGAAGGATAGGATTTCTTCCAGTTTAGGAACATCCATATTGCCCAGGATCAACCCCATAACTACTACAGATAGTAATCCGGATTCATGGGCGAGAATATCGGAAAATACGAAGACCCCTAACACAAAAGCCAAAGTGAAGACATTCAATAGGTAATGTGGGATCAGCTCATTCTTAATGATTTGGTACATGGCGTGCGCTGCAATCAGCCCCAGGGCAAATCCAATGAGAATGACCTGGAAAAACGATTTTAATGCATGGGACGTCACCTCCATCCCCCCGCCGGAACTGCGAATGAACTCGAAGACCAATACCGCTACCAATGCTCCGACCGGATCGATCAAAATGCCTTCCCACTTTAATAAAGTTGCAACGTTGCGATTCAGAGGGACATTCTGAAGGATGGGAGCAATGACGGTCGGTCCGGTCACAATAATCAAACCTGCAAACAGAAAAGCAATGGGCCAGTTTAATCCCATGAGGAAGTGAGCTGCTAAACCGGCAACCAGAAAGGTTATGATTGAACCTACCGTAATTAATCGTAAAATGGCAGGGCCGAGGTCTTTGATTTCCCTTTGTTTAAGGGTCAGTCCCCCTTCAAAAAGAATAATGCCAATTGCCAGCGATACGAAATTGAACAAATACTTACCGGGAAATAAACCAGTCTTGGTATTTTCGTTGTAGATGGGCTCAATGAGTTTGTGGCCGTTTTCGGTGAAGAGTGTGGCTAATGGCCCGACGGCCAATCCAATTAAGATCAAAGGAAGGATGGCCGGAAATCTAATTTTCCAGGCAAGCCATTGTGCAAAAATTCCAAGGATGATGATCCCTGCCAGTTCTATCATTTATTCCGTATTAACGAGTAGAAATCCGTACTTAGGTACAAAGCAATAAAAATATCTAATACTTAGCAGCCCGCAAAAAAGGTCGGTTATAAATCCCTACATTTGCAATTCCAACAAAAAAAAATTTAGATGGGTTTTCAGGAAGAGTTAAATAATCGCCGAACGTTCGGGATCGTGAGCCACCCCGATGCGGGAAAAACGACTCTGACCGAGAAGTTGCTTTTATTTGGTGGAGCGATTCAAGTAGCGGGCGCAGTCAAATCCAATAAGATTAAGAGAAGCGCCACTTCCGACTTTATGGAGATCGAACGGCAACGGGGAATTTCGGTAGCGACCTCGGTCATGGCCTTTGAATACAAGGGACTGAAAATAAATATTCTCGACACTCCTGGTCACCAGGATTTTGCCGAAGATACTTATCGAACGTTGACTGCGGTTGATAGTGTAATCGTTGTCATTGACGTGGCAAAAGGAGTGGAGACGCAGACTGAAAAGTTGGTTAAGGTTTGTCGTATGCGGAATACACCAATTATTGTCTTTATCAATAAATTGGACCGCGAGGGAAAAGATGGTTTTGAACTGTTAGATGAAATTGAACAAAAGCTGGGTTTGACGGTTACTCCATTGAGCTGGCCAATCGGTATGGGCCAAAGGTTCAAAGGTGTTTTCAATCTCTATGATCAGAAGTTAGTATTGTTTCAACCTCATGGCAAGCAGAACGTGGAAGAAAGTATTGAAATCACCGATGTTGAAAACGATGAACGCCTGGATAAAGAGGTCGGGGAGAATCTGGCCGCGGAGTTGCGGAGTGACCTGGAAGTAGTCAATGAAGTCTACCCGGATTTCAATCGAGAAGAATATTTAGACGGAGCAGTCTCACCGGTTTTTTTTGGTAGTGCCATCAATAACTTCGGAGTCTTAGAGCTGCTGGACTGCTTTGTCGATGTAGCCCCCGGGCCCTTACCGAGGTTGACCGAGGAACGTCGAATTGATCCGAAAGAGGATAAGTTTGCCGGCTTTGTATTCAAAATCCACGCCAATATGGACCCAAAACATCGGGATCGCATTGCTTTCCTGAGGGTTTGTTCCGGTACTTTTATGCGAAATACCAACTATTTTCACGTTCGACAAAGCCGAAAAATGAAGTTCTCAAATCCAACTTCTTTTATGGCTTCCAGAAAGACCGTTGTGGAGGAGGCCTATCCCGGGGATGTGATCGGTCTTTACGACTCAGGTAATTTCAAGATTGGCGATTCATTAACAGAGGGAGAGGTTTTGCATTTCAAGGGCATTCCAAGTTTTTCGCCCGAGCTGTTTCGCTATGTCAACAACAAAGATCCCCTGAAATCGAAGCAATTGGCCAAAGGGATTACCCAATTGATGGACGAGGGGGTAGCGCAATTATTCGTAAAGGAAATTAGCAATCGCAAAATCGTGGGGACCGTTGGGGCGCTACAATTTGATGTGATTCAGTATAGGTTGAAGCACGAATACGGTGCATCCTGTGATTTCGAACCGGTCAATCTTCACAAAGCTTGCTGGGTGAGTGCGGACGATGATGTTGCCATGAAGGAATTTTTGAAGAGGAGGAAACGAGACATTGCGAAAGACAAGGATGGGCAATGGGTTTTTATGGCCGAATCCGCATGGGCATTAAAATTAGCACAGGACAACCATCCCAAAATCGAGTTTCACTTTACCAGTGAATATTAGTAAATGATGGCCGGGGCTAATCATTGCGACAGAAACATTTTAATCCAAATAAAGAAGTTAATTCTCAAAGAAATACAGGTAGGCTACCCTTACTATTCTCATAAAAAATAACAACTAAAATATTTTCCTTTGGAAGATACTGATCTTAATGCAGCTGAACGAAAA
This sequence comes from Saprospiraceae bacterium, assembly GCA_028284395.1. Classification (GTDB taxonomy): domain Bacteria; phylum Bacteroidota; class Bacteroidia; order Chitinophagales; family Saprospiraceae; genus JANQRV01. The sequence continues at coordinate 29,328 of JANQRV010000136.1, read as the reverse complement.
CAGGATCACATCGCATTGGCGTTCCAATCTCAGGTTAGTCAACAGAGCCTGGATGATCGCTTCTATTATGAGCCTGTTTTATCTTCACACCCCTCTGATAATAATTTCGAGCCGATTCGCTTACTGGACAAACAATTGAGCGTTCCAATTTGGGTCTCAAGTATGACCGGAGGTACGGAGTGGGCGGAAACGATTAATTTCAATCTGGCTCGGGCTTGCCGTGATTTTGGAATGGGTATGGGATTGGGATCTTGTCGATCGCTTTTATACAGTGACGATAGGATCAAGGATTTTGATGTGCGATCTATCATTGGTGACCAGCAGTTGCTTTTTGCCAATCTCGGGATTGCTCAGGTGGAACAATTATGGCAGCAAGGACGATGGGATGTTGTGAAGAAAATGTTGGACAAACTCCGTGCAGATGGGCTGATTATTCACGTAAATCCATTTCAGGAATGGCTTCAACCGGAAGGGGATCGGTTTCAATATAAGCCGTTGGATGTGATTCGGGAAGCACTCACAAATTTGGAGAGACCGATTATAGTAAAGGAGGTAGGACAGGGCATGGGAATCGACAGTTTGAGAGCGCTGCTACAATTGCCGTTGATGGCAGTGGATTTCGCCGCAAATGGCGGTACGAATTTTGCTAAATTAGAGCTGTTTAGAGGACGAGATCTCTACAGAGAAGTATACGAAAAACTGGCTTATATAGGCCATAATGCCATCGAAATGGTGGATTGGACGAATACGTTAGCGAAGGAATTGCAAAATGACTTGAAATGTAAGAACGTCATCATTTCAGGAGGTATCAAGTCCTTTCTGGATGGATACTACCTGGTAGAGCGCTCGACATTACCGGCGGTATATGGACAAGCGTCCGCCTTTCTGAAGCATGCTCGCGGAGATTATGAAGATCTCTACGAATATGTGAAGGTGCAAGTTGAAGGTTTGCGACTGGCAAAAGCCTTCCTGAGAGTTCGTCATAAGTAATCAGGATATGAAGAAAAAAGTAATTTCCGGCTTTTCTAAATTGTCCAAACTGGAGAAACTCCGTTGGGTAGTGGAAAACTTCTTTAAGGACCCCGAAAACGTAGTTCGGGAACTGATGAGCTTTTGGCACAAAAACGAAGAACAGCAACGCATACTGGACGGTTTCAGCGAAAACACGATCAGTAATTTCTACTTGCCTTATGGCGTTGCACCGAATTTTATGATTAATGGCAAGCCTTATGCCATTCCCATGGTCACTGAAGAAAGCTCGGTAGTAGCTGCTGTTTCCAAGGCTGCTAAATTCTGGATGAGTCGCGGTGGCTTTAAGGCAAAGATTATTTCGACCATTAAAGTCGGGCAAGTGCATTTCTGCTGGAAAGGTTCCTATAAAAAGTTAGCAGCGGAATTTAATCAAATCAAAGATCTAATGCGATCGGATGCGACGCCGATTACAGCAAATATGGAGAGTAGGGGAGGAGGTGTACAACACATAGAGCTGGTCGACATGAGCCACGTCGAACCTGATTATTACCAAATAAAGGTCACCTTCGAAACTTGTGACTCCATGGGCGCCAATTTCATTAACTCGGTATTGGAGTCTTTCGGTCATTCTTTAAAGGCTTACGTTGCGGAAAGTCACAGTTTTGTCGAGGAAGAGAAAGAAGTGGAGGTCATCATGGCCATACTTTCCAATTATACGCCGGAATGCCTGGTCCGGGCGTGGGTTGAATGCAAGATCAGTGAATTGGAAGGTTTTGGCGACTTTGATGAAGCCGGCCTCGCCGAGCGTTTTCGGAAGGCAGTCCGAATTGCACACATTGATGAGCATAGGGCCACCACTCACAATAAGGGAATTTTCAATGGGATAGATGCCGTTGTACTGGCTACGGGTAATGATTTCAGAGCGATCGAGGCTTGCGGTCACACTTATGCCGCTCGCGATGGTCGCTATCGAAGTCTGAGTTACTGCGAGATCGAGGATGGTGTTTTCAAGTTTTGGTTGGATCTTCCAATTGCTGTGGGTACGGTAGGAGGACTCACCAAATTACACCCAATTGCTCGCAAATCGTTGGAAATGTTGGGCGACCCCACGGCTCAGGAACTAATGATGATCATTGCGGCAACAGGTTTGGCGCAAAACTTTGCAGCGCTTCGCTCCCTGATCACCACCGGAATCCAACAAGGACATATGAGAATGCATCTGGTCAATATTCTCAATCACCTCAATGCTACGGAAATAGAGATTAGAGAAGCCATTGCTCACTTCAAAGATAAAGCGGTATCGTTTAACGCTGTGCGGGATTTCTTGCAATACTTTAGAACTGAAAAACAGTTCTTGTGATCATGTCAGCCGGGTCAGCGCTCCATTACTTTCACGCTCCGGGGAAGTTGTTGCTATCTGCGGAATACTTTGTATTAGATGGTGCATTGGCATTGGCATTACCTTGCAGGCTTGGCCAGTCTCTTTCCGTTTTTCAGTCTGTCTCTCATGTTGGGCGAATAACTTGGGGAAGCCTTAACCAAGATGGGACGATCTGGTTTCGATGTCAATTTGGATGGCCGGCATTCCGGATGCTTGAGTCCAGTTCAGCGGAACTCAGCGACCGACTGCTGAAGATATTCCAGTTGATCGAATCGGCGCAACCCAGTTTCTTCAAAATACTGGAGAAACAATCAATTCATGTCGTTACACAATTGGATTTTGACCGGACATGGGGGCTGGGCAGTAGTTCGACCTTGATCGCCAATATTGGTAGATGGGCAGACCTTGACTCGTTTTGGCTTCAGCAGAGCATTTTTGGTGGATCCGGCTACGATATTGCCTGTGCAATGGCAAATGGGCCTATTTTGTATCGCCGGAAAGAACAACGAGCCTCCTTCACCCATATCCCTTTTCGACCTAATTTTACCGAAAACCTCTATTTTGTTTACCTCGGTCAAAAGCAGAACAGTAGATCTGGCATTGCTCATTATCGCAGTCGCGGCCGAGTTTCCGAGTTAATCGTCGGGCGTGTCGACCAGTTGACTCAAGCCATGCTTCGAGCAGCAAATCTACAGGACTTCGAGGCCATCATTCAGGAGCATGAAGATCTGGTGGGGGATTTCCTACAATTGCGCAAGGCCAAGGAAATTTACTTTGAGGACTATTGGGGAGCAGTCAAGTCGCTTGGTGCATGGGGCGGCGATTTTGTGTTGGTGACAAGTGATCGGCCAGCTGAAGAAACCAGGCAATATTTCAAGCAAAAAGGGCATTCAACTATTTTCGAATACAAGGCCTTGATTATTTGAACTTCTTCGATAACTTTCTTCGAATTTTTCTGTTTATTTACATAAATGGGGAGATTTTACCCTATTACCGAACTATAAATTTGCAAAATGAGTAATACTTCGAGCCAGAGTCCAGTGATGTTATATACCGAGCAGACGCCTAATCCCGAGTCCTTGAAATTCGTTACCAATCGGATGTTGTACCGGGGTACTGCCGATTTTAGAGAGGAAGCGTTGGCTCAGGAGTGGTCTCCATTGGCCACTGCACTTTTTGAGTTTCCATACGTAAAGGGGGTCTATATTTGCAACAATTTTGTGACCGTTTCGAAGGAATTTAACTACGCCTGGGAGGACATCATGCTCAATCTGAAGTCCTTTATCAAAAAATTTGTAGATGAAGGTGGCTTGATCCTCAAAGATGGTTTTGAGGAAGCAATGGCACAGATTGAAGCAGAACGAGGAGCGAGCTACGAATACACGGGTGATGAGGCAGAGTTGGTTAAAAAGATCAAAGAACTCATCGATACCTACGTCAAGCCCGCCGTCGAAATGGACGGAGGAAATATAGAATTCAAATCTTTTAACGAAGGCATTGTAACTGTTGTACTGCAGGGTTCTTGCAGCGGGTGCCCATCTTCTACCGTTACTTTAAAAGCGGGAATTGAGGGAATGCTCAAACGGATGGTACCAGAAGTAAAAGAGGTCGTTTCTGAGATGGGATAGTTTTTTGGCATCATTATTGTCTATTGGAATAGTGTACAACTTTCCTAATTGATTTGAAGCCTTCACATCTCCACATTTTCTTCAAACACTATCATTTTTTTGCTAGGCTGATCTAAACTTTCTTGAAGGGTCCGGTCGTATTGAGCGACCTGCGCCACGGTAAGTTAACGATCAAATGATCAGCTGAAAAGAACTATCCGACATCCGGGTTTATCAGGGACGTTAGGCCTGGGTGTAGCATCATCATATCTTTTACAACATTCTCACAAACACAAAGTAATCTAGCATTAACACACTTCATAGGAATGTATTCATTCCCTGAAGGGAAGATTCACAACTATCTGTAGTCGGAAATTCACTTTTGATTCCGGCCATCGCTTTAGCTGTTCGCATTGCGGTAAACTCGACGGGATTTGCTGCCAGGGCAACAGTGGTTTTCAAACTTTTTAACTCAAAGTCGGTCCAAGCAGGTCGATTAAACAGGTTTTTCTCCGGCAAGCAGGAAGATCCAATTCTATTAATCCACTAAGGATTGAGGTGGGATTGCCTTGCCTGCTGCCGGAGGCCAAACCTAGTCGGCAGAAGAAACGAGGCTGGATGAGTTGACTCGGGATTACTTATTCCGAAAGGCTTTGGGGTGAATTATTCAATCATCATTAAGTAAAAAACTAAAAGCTATGAGGTGTTTGTTAATCTGTATGATTGCGCTTTTTTCCTACCAATTGAATGGACAAATAACAAAGAAAGTACATCCTTTAAGCCCTGCACAAGGAATTGCCCTCAGTAAACAAAATGGAATTTCCTCTCGTCATGTAGAATTATTCACTACCGGAAATAAAAACGCTGCTACGAAAAACCGACAGGTGCCGCAAGGACACCAATTGCTAAAATTGGTAGAGCGTGAAGCAGAGGTCGTTAGAATGGAACAGCCCGAAACCATCGATATGTCCATTCCGGCACGAGATGGTGTGATCATTGACGTCGAGCTATTTAAAGTAGACCTGGTTAGTGAAGATTTCAAAGTGCGGACCAGTTCCGGGAAAGAATTTGGGAAGAATGATTTGGAGACGGCTGCCTTTTATCGAGGAATCGTTGATGGGGATCCTTCTTCAATCGCTAGTCTCAGTATGACAAAGCAGGAATTAGTGGGTATGTTTAGTTCTCCCACGATTGGCAACCTTAGTTTAGAAGAAGATCCGTTCTCTGACGGCGATTACATCATTAATCACGAGAAAGACGGAACCAAACTCGAAGAATTTTATTGTCAGGTTCCCGATGTTGGAGAAGGTTATAGTTTGAGTGAAACCATTGATGAACCCACTCAGGCGGCAGAAGTAAAATGCACAAAGATTTATTTCGAAGTCGATTACGATATATTTAAGGATAAAGGTAGTATCGAAGAAGTGGTTTCGTATGTAACGGGGCTGTTCAATGAAGTGGCTGCCATCTATGCCAATGAAAATGTAAAGATTGAAATATCGGAAATCTTCATCTGGGACTCGGCCAGTCCTTATCGCGGAGGATCCAGTCTTGAAATGTTGCAAACTTTTCAAACGGTTCGGACCAGTTTCAATGGCGATCTGGCACAGTTGTTATCCTATCAATCTTCCGGAGGAATTGCGGTGGTCTCTGGTCTTTGCCATCCGGTCACTGCCGCAAAAATGAGTTTTTCAAGTGTTTCCTCCAAGTTCAATCAGTTTCCCAACTATTCGTGGTCCGTATTGGTGGTAGCACACGAGTTGGGCCACTTATTTGGCTCTATGCATACCCATGCCTGTGTTTGGAATGGCAATAATACGGCCATCGATGGCTGTCCTGGATTTGTAGAAGGTTCCTGCTCCAATAATAAGGGGATTCCTTCTGAAGGTGGGACCATCATGTCTTACTGCCATTTGACAAGTGCAGGTACGAACTTTAGTCTCGGATTTGGCCCACAACCTGGGAATGTAATTCGCAATCGGGTGGCCAGTGCTTCTTGTCTGGAAGTCTGCGCAGAAGAGGAAGATCCTAATACTGGAAGTGAAGAGGAAGACCCAAATAATGGTGAAGATCCTGCATCCGATGGAAGTTTAAGCAGCCTGACTTACAAACTAGCACTAGATGATTATCCGATGGAGGTAGTTTGGTATGTGGTTGACGAAAACGGGAAAGAGTGGTACAGCGGAGGACCTTACGAAAAAAAATACTCCAACCAGGTAATTACTGAAACCTTTCAATTACCGGCTGGAAATTATAAGCACATCATTGAAGATTATTACGGCGATGGGATCTGTTGTAAATTTGGCGACGGTTACTTTTTGATCAGAGGTGAAGATGAAACTCTTCTGGCCAGCGGCAGCCAATTTAGTGACCAAAAGATCAGTCCCTTTACCATCGGTTCGAAAGAAGAAGATCCACCAGTTGAAGATGTTCAATGTATCCAGGTGAATTTTTCTGACTATGAGATCACGGGTTATGGAGGTGTACAAGATAAAGGAAACCATCTGGTGGTTCACAGTGGTAATACCTTAGTGCTGAAGAACAGTGCCTGGAAAGCCATTCACCTGGACGTGACCATTACGGCCGAAACGGTCTTGCGATTTGATTTTGCTTCAACGCAGGAAGGAGATATTCATGCCATCGGTTTCGATTCGGACGAAGTGCCTTCCGGTAGCCAGACTTTTCAATTGTTTGGTGTCCAGAAATGGGGATTGCAAGACCACAATGATTACGAAGGTAACAGTGTATGGAAGACCTACCAGATTCCAGTGGGCCAATTCTACACAGGAAAAATGGACCGGCTGTTCGTAATCTGCGACGATGATTTCGGAAGTCCAAAAGGAGATGCCTATTTCCGCAATATGCAGATCTTTAATGGCCGTGAATGTGAATCCGAGTTGAGAGCAGGAGATCAGTTTGGAGAACTACCTTCAATGATTGAAACGGAGGCTAATTCGGCCGGGAATCATTTAAAGATTGTTCCCAATCCCGCAAAAGAATCAGTTGGACTTCAGTTCAAGTCTACCAATCACGGCGAAGGGATGGTCACGATTTATAATATACTTCAGCAGGCAGTCTTGCGGCAAGAAGCCCATATAGAATATGGATTTAATGAGATTGGAATTACTTTACCAGATTCACCTCCAGGGACTTACGTAGCAGAAGTGAAATTGAATGGAGAGAGTTGGGTGGAGAAAATCGAAATTATTCCGTAAATAAAATGAATTTTTTTTGGACAACTATATATTAAACCTTTAGCTATATGCGTTAGCTAAACTAATAATACCTACCTGCCGCCGGTCTATTCTGGAAACCGGCAGGCAGGTTTTTAGGTTACTATACTATCTGCTAGTCTCGAATTCACCCCCATGTATTTAGGTGATCACTAATTTTCCCCGGTTTTACATTCCTTTTATTACTTCTTACGGCTTTTTCTAGAGAGAGCCGGATCCTATCCTCAGTTATCAGTTTTAAAATTTCCAAACGAAGTTTTCGCAATCCCATCATTTGTGCCGGGAGTGTGCCTGGCGGAGGCATGTCTTCCGGAAATCAAAGCTACAGTGTATTTCCAATACTCATGAACATGTGTTGTTATCATTTTTTCAAAAATTTCAAAACCGATCGTCTGTCATGAGAAGAATATTATCATTCTGCATTTTTCTTTTTTCCGTACTGTCAGTATCTGCCCAAACAAATAAACTTTCTAAAATAGCTCCTAACCGATTGGTGGAGCAAAGCAAAAAAATGGGACATTCTTTTGAAAAGGTAAAATTGTTCCGCCGGACTGCATCGACCACGCCGGCAGCCAATGAACATCTAAGGTTGGAGTTGGCAGATTTTGAATTATTCGATCTTGCTATTCCGGGGTTGAAACAGATCTCCGAGAGAACACCGCACCACATCGAACTTTCCATTCCAGGAAAAGGAGGAAAAAATTATGAACTGGAGTTGGTGAAGGCCGATATCTTTGCTGATGGATTTACCATTCGTACCAGTTCTTCAGAAAATGTATTGGAGGTGGATCCCGGTATGCATTATCGTGGTATTATCAAAGGCGAAACTGAATCGATCGCTTCTATTAGCATCGTTGGAGATGAGGTTAACGGCGTTTTTAGTTCACCGGAATTGGGGAACCTTGTTTTGAACAAAGTGAGCGGGCAGTTGAATACAGAGCAATACGTGCTGTTTTCAGAACGGGATCGAGTGGAACCACTCAAATTTGAATGTGAAGCAGGAGACCAGGGACCTCATTATACCAAGGATGAACTTTCGGCAGTCACAACTGCTGGCTTTGTGGATAAGTGTACCAATATTTATTTTGAAGTGGACTACGACATTTACCAAGATAAAGGTGGAACAACACAGGTCACAAACTACATCACCAGTATTTTCAACGAAGTGGCAACGCTTTACGCCAATGAGGACTTGACCATTAAAATCTCTGAAATATTTATCTGGGATACGCCGAGTCCCTATTCTGGATCAAGCAGTTCGGCAATGCTGAATAGGTTTCAAAGCAATCGCAAGAGCTTTAATGGCGACCTCGCTCAATTGCTTTCCTATAAAGCCAGCGGAGGAATCGCTGTATTAGATGGCCTTTGTCATCCCTTTACTTCAGCAAAGATGAGTTTTTCCAGTATCGGTCGTAGTTTTAGATCTATTCCCAACTACTCCTTCACGGTCATGGTGGTTGCCCATGAACTGGGGCATTTATTTGGCTCCCATCATACACATGCTTGCGTCTGGAACGGAAACAATACTGCATTAGATGGTTGTGCCGGTTTCCAGGAAGGATCATGTCGCAATCCCGGTGTTCCTTCAAACGGTGGTACCATCATGTCTTATTGTCATTTGAAGAATGTCGGAATCAACTTTAGTCTGGGTTTCGGCACTCAACCCGGCAATGTAATCCGAAATAGCGTGGCGGCAGCCAGTTGTTTACAGGTATGCTCAACCGGTGGGGGTGGAGACGGTGGTAATGGTGGAGGCGGTAACGGCGGCGGAGATAATGGCGGTGGTAATGGAGGTGGAGATAATGGTGGAGGTGGCAGCGGCAACTCCGATTGCTCCGATAATGAAGTGACTTTGAGAATCGTATTGGATGATTATGCCATGGAGACCAGTTGGTCGATCAAAGATGCAAATGGTCAGGCAGTGGCATCCGGCGGACCTTACAAGAAAGAAACCAGAGGAAGTGAAATGACGGAGACCTTCTGTTTGAAAGATGGATGTTATGATTTTGAAATCGTCGATGGTTATGGTGACGGAATTTGTTGTGAATATGGCCAAGGGTCATACACGCTAAGAGATAATGAAGGTGGTATACTTGTACAAGGTGGTCAATTTGGGTTTACCGAAACCGAAGAATTTTGTTTGAATGACAGTGGCTCCGGTGGCGGTGGTGGTTCCTCCAATTGTCTAGCTATTGACTTCAATGATTATTCCATTCAGTCTTACGGTGGTGCTCAGGACCGCGGTATCCATGAAATTCAGGATGACGGAACTACATTAGCTATTGCCAATAATGCGTGGAAAGCCATCGAACTGGATTATCAGGTTACGCCAGCAACGGTCCTGGAATTTGAATTTGGTTCGACGATTATTGGAGAAATCCTAGGTATTGGTATGGACGACAACGAGACCATATCGGCAAGTAAGACCTTTAAATTATACGGATTCCAGCGCTGGGGCATTCGAGACTACGATAATTATCCTGGCAATGAGCAATGGGTGAAGTATCAAATTCCAATCGGTCTGTATTATTCAGGAGTTTATAAATGGTTGTTCTTTGTGGCTGACCACGATTCTGGCGATCAAAACGGGAATGCTTTCTTCCGCAATGTGAAGATATACGAGGGCACATCATGTAATAATGCCAATCTTGAAGAACTGGACCAAAATAATTTAGACTCCGGAAAAGGTCAGCAGAAGTTGCTCCTTCGACCCAATCCGGCTAGCGATTTCCTTCATCTCAATTTTAATGCCGGCAATGCCAGTAACTCACAAGTATTGATCTACAATACTGTTGGACAGTTGATGAAGTCCATGAATTGGAATATGGTGAAAGGTCGAAATGGCGAGGAAATCGATGTGTCCAATTTTCCCGAAGGGACTTATTTCCTGAAGTTGCAATCGGAAGGTGAAGAAATCGTCAAACGCTTTACAGTAGTAAAACCTTAAGATTGGGAATTCGGTATCGTAAGCAATACCGAATTCATTCCAGAATAAATCGCAGCCTTTTGACTTATTATTAAAGTTGTTTATTATTTGAAATTAGATCAAGCGTTTGTGCCGTAGTAGGTTGAATGAGTACCTACTGCGGCTTTTTTTATGGTTTTACTCCGGATTTTGTCAATTTTTTGAGTATATATTCATATGAATTTTAAATAAATTCAATTTATATAGTTTTTCAAAATATTGATAATCATTAAATTAGTGATTATTCGGGAATTAGAACCCCTTGTTTTTTCTTTCCGAATTTCGAGTAAAGTGTCAATACTGTAAGCAATAGGATGATCTATATTTGTGACTGTCAATGAGAATGAAGTAAGAGGAAAAAAGTTTCCTGAGACAATAATCGCACCTTTAACAGAGGCCTTCAAAGTTTTACTTATTCATACGGTATGTAAAAATTAAAGATGGAACAGGCTGTTGTTAACTGGAAACAAAAGTGGGAGGAGGAAAAGATAGAAAGACAGAGACTGGAAAAGCTCTTAAGAAGTCAAGAAGAAAGGCTGGGCAAAAAAGATAAATACCGCTGGATTCTTGACAATACAAACTTGGGAATTGTGGAGTCGGATTTGAGGGGAGTGACCCGGTTTGTCAATGATTATTTTTGCGAAATGACGGCTTATGAGGAGAAGGAACTGATAGCGGGCGAGTCGATCATTTTTATGTTTCCAAAGGAGTTTCACCTAGGTCTAAAAGATCGACAAAGAGAACTTAGAAAAGGTATATCTACAGTATTTGAAGCTCAGATTACTCGTAAAGACGGGAGGTTGATATGGACTCATATTAACGGCATTCCACTCTTTGGCGAAGATGGGACAATTACTGGAGTTGTTCTGGTGTTTATGGACACCACCAGTCGGAAGAAATTGCAAACCGACTTGTTACAGTCAAAATTAAAGGCTGAAGCTGCTCAAAAAGCTGAAAAGGAATTTTTAGCTCATATGAGCCACGAAATCAGGACCCCGCTAAATGCCATCATTGGCATGTCTCACCTGCTTTACGATACACAACCGACACATGAACAGAAGAATTACCTGGATACATTGAAAAACGCCGGAAATATTCTCCACAAGTTGATCAATGATATTTTGGATTTTTCGAAGATCGAAGCTGGCGGTGTGGAGGTAGTCCAACAACCCTTTGATTTGTACGGAATGTTGAATGCGCTTAAACAGACCTTTGAGCTAAAAACTAAGAGTAAGGAGGTAGAATTTTGGGCTTTCATCGACGACCAAATCGATACATTGCTAATCGGTGATGAACTGTTGCTGCAAAGAATACTCCTCAACCTTTTGGGGAATGCCAGTAAGTTTACCGAAAAAGGCTCGATTACCCTCGATGTACAGTTAGAAGAAAGGTTTGACGAAGACTTATTGCTGAGCTTCAAGATCATTGATACTGGGATTGGTATACCGAGAGATCGGCAGGAAGCCATTTTCGAAAATTTCAAGCAGGCAAGCAATACCACTAGCATCAAATATGGGGGCACGGGATTGGGACTGGCCATTACCAAACAATTGGTCGATCTATTGGAGGGGATGATCTACGTAGACAGTGCACTTGGGATTGGAACGACCTTCACCGTTGAGCTACCGTTTAAGGATAGCAATATAAGGCGAACGGAGGAAAAGGAGAAAGGGAAGCCGAGTGATAAAGTCAACGAGCAAAGCGAGCTTCTGATCGTAGAGGACAATGAAATGAACCGGTCGTACATCGGCGGTTTGCTGAGGAAATGGAACATCAAATTTGATATGGCGGAGGATGGTTTGATCGCAGTGGAGAAAGCGCGACACAAGTTGTATGACATGATCATAATGGACATTAGAATGCCGAATATGAATGGTTATGACGCGACTATTGCGATCCGGAATCAGAAAAACCTGAATCAGGAAACTCCTATCATAGCCTTAACCGCGTCGGCGATGGAATCTGAGAAATACAAGGCCCTGGACATCGGAATGAACGAATTCTTGACCAAGCCCTTTGCACCGGAAAAGTTGAAAATGGTCTTATGTGAGTACTTACCGGTTGAGGATGATGGAATAGGAGATAAGGTAACGGATGATACCTTTGAATACGATAGCCGACTCAATGTGAAATATTTGATTGAGATCTATGAGGATGATTTTGAGTATGCGTGCGATATGTTTGGACTCTTCCTCGAAGGAGCGAACGAAAACATCAAGTTGCTCTGGGAATTTGGTAAGGCCGGGCAATGGCCAGAGTTGAGAGCACTAGCGCATAAGGTAAAACCTGCTTTCTCGATGGTAGGGCTTACGTGGCTGACAGATAAGGCTTCGGAATTGGAAAGCAAAATCGATGAGTTGGATTACGAGTCGGCGCTGGAATTACTGGATGAAATACTCACGGAGTTTGAGCAATATTTGCCGGTCATCAATAGGCAACACGAGCTTCTTGAAAAACAGACCAGCTGAATAAAACCAGAAAATTAAAAATGTAGGCAAGTTAGTCTTAAGGAAGAAAACATTGTGAGCAATCTAAAGAAAAAGCTAAATGTGGTGAAAATGGCGATTATTGGTTTTTTAGAAGGGGGTTGCAATGGCAACCCCTCTTTTTATTTAGTAACCAAAAACATCTTCGAGTGTCAATTCGTGGACCTGACCAAAAGATTGTAAGTAATTTAGATCTATCCGGTTTCGGTCGCCTAAAACCATAATGTTAAACTTTCTCCCTTTGACATATTTTTTTTGGAATGCAATCAAGTCCTCTGGTACCGAATGCAGGAGCCGATGGTACATGTCTTTCCTAAGGTCATGATGAAATCCCACATCCTTATTGGCCTGGTATTCCCAATATAGTTTTGAAGGCAAAATTCGCTCGCTTTCCAGCTGTTTTAGAATGGAAAGTCGTGCATTTTCAATTTGCAGATGAGATTCCGGCATCTGATGTATTATGTCGAATAGTGCCGGTAATGCATCGGATAATTTATCGGGCTGCGTACCGACAAAGGCGGTAAAAAAGTGCGCTTTATCTTTAAGTTTAGGAGTTCCATAATACGCATAAGTGGAGTAGGCGAGCGCTTTGGATTCCCTTATTTCTTGAAAGACAATCGAAGAAAGCCCATAGCCAAAGTATTCGTTATACCAAGATCGCATTAGATATTCGTGAAAATTGAACTGTGGTGTCCCCTTGGATATCATCAAGACCTCTGCTTGCACCATTGGGAAATGAACGAAGTACACTACATCCTCCTGGTTGTCCAGGGAGGGAAATTCGGTACGAGGTTGCGGATTGATCCTGGTATCGCCAACCTGATGATGACGTTCGATCAGACCGGTGATCTGCTCCATATTATCCGGACCGTAGTAGTAAAAATGATGCTTATAGTTGTTAATGGAATTAATTCTGGAAGTAAGGTCTTGAGGATTAAGGGTCCGTAGCTCTTTTTCTGATAACCGATATTTAAATGGATTTTCGGAACCGAATCGAGCATATGCCGACATCCCTTTCGATAGGATTGCGCCTTTATCTTTCTTGGCATTTTCTCTTTTGGTGAAGATGTCTTCGACTAGATTATCAACCGTTTTCTGGTCCGCTTCCGTTGAGGTCAGAATGTGATCGACTAATTGTATGCCTTCTTCAATGTTTTGACTCAGGCCCTTTAAAGTAACGTAGGAACGGTGATCATAGGTGTAAAAGTCAAAATGTAATCCAAGGCGAAAGAACATTTTCGAAATCTCATCATTACTGTATTTACTAGTACCGCTGTAGGTCCGGTAGATATCAGCAATCGGCAACCAAATATCATTCAGGCGTCCCATTTCAAAAATATAGTCGAGGCGGAATAACTCGTTTTCTGAGTTATGGACATAAAATAATGGAAGACCGCTAGACAAAGGTTGCCGCTGGATATCGTTCGCGAAATCTGCAAATACGGGTTGAAGTGGAGCAACTTCTTTTTTTAGAAATTCTTCACCAAAAGTGGATATGGCAGAACGATTTAAATCGATTGAAGAGATCTTTGGCTTTTCCACCTTGATGACATTCGGATCTTCACCTTGTTGTTTATAGGTAATGATGTAATTATCGGCCAGATAGCGATTGGCAAAGTTCATTAATTTCTCCTTGGTCAAATTCTTATACCAATGGTATCTATTGACAAATCGATCCCAGTCGACATTCAACACGAAAGCTTCGGTCATGGTATTGACTCTACCTTTATTGCTTTCGAATTCCCTGATTTCTTGTAGACGGTAATTATTGATGATGGCCTCCATCAATGATTCATCGAAATTGCCGGCTTTGATCTTTTGTAATTGTTCGAGCATTAAGTCGGCAACCTCCTGCAGGGACTGACCTTTTCGGGGCCTGCCGAAAAGGCCAAAGACGGAGTAATCTTGGTAGACCCAGGCCCAGCAATCGGCATTGAGCACCAATTGCGGCTGATTTAAATGTTGGTCGAGCAGTCCGACCTCGCCGTTGCTTAAAAGACTGCTGAGAAAAGAAAGGAATAGTGGATCATCGGTTTGGCTGCTGCCACATCGCCAGGCAATGTCCACAAAAGGTGCACTTTGCCCCCAGACTTCGCACCTAATCACTTCTTCAATCTCTGGTTGTTCTTCAAAGTTAAAGGGAGGGATTGGTTTCGGGGTAAAAGTCCCGAAGTATTTATCGGCCATTTCAATGACCTGGTTCGGATCAAAATCTCCGGACATCATGATGCCCATGTTGTTGGGGACATAATAGGTTTCGAAGTAGTTTTGAATCTTTTGCTGTGAAGGGTTTTTCAGGTGTTCTGCAGTGCCCAACGTAGTCTGTGTGCCGTATGGATGAGACGGAAAGAGCTTAGATCTGATCAGGTTATTGGCTTTCCTGACATCCCGGTCCTGGCTGATGTTGAACTCCTCATAAACTGTTTCCAACTCGGTATGAAACAAACGCAATGCCATCATTCGAAAGCGTTCGGACTCCAACTCCATCCACCTTTCCAGTTCGTTGGAAGGAATGTCATTGACAAAAACCGTTTGATCAACCCAGGTGTAAGCATTGGTTGCATTAGCCCCAATGGCAGAAGCCAGTTTGTCGTATTCATTAGGGGCAACCAATTTTGCTGCTTCGATGGAACGCTCGTCGATCAATTTATAAATCCGGCTTTTCTCTTCTGGATCGTCGGTCAGCCGATGTTGTTCATATAAATCTGAAATCTCTTCGAGCAATACCTTTTCTTTTTGCCAATCTAAAGCTCCAATTTTGCTCGTTCCTTTGAAAAGCATGTGTTCCATATAATGAGCCAGGCCGGTAGTTTCTGCCGGATCCTGTTTGGAGCCTGATTTTACCACAATATTGGTAAAGATCCGGGGTTCTCTCTTGTTGACGCTGAGCAACAAAGTAAGTCCATTGGAAAGGGTGTGTTTGATCAGATTGATCGGATCATCCCCTTTGTTATTCTGACTCATTTGATTTCCTTGCATAGATGTTTCCAATTTGCCCACTTACTTATTCCAGTTTCAGCGGCTTGTATTTTTTGAAGAGCGAAAAGTCTGTTTTTTCAATTTTCGTTTGGTAGTTGGTAAAATCACTCTCGAAAAAGTGGTTAATCTTGTCCAGGGTTTCCCCCAACTGGTTCATGAGCTTTTTGAGCATAAAACGAGCGGGCTGGTTGGGAGCGCCGCTAGAGGCGTTAATGTATCGAGAAGTACTACGCATGGTACTATTAAGCAAACCTGAAGTTCTAACGATCCCTTTGGTGTCGGGGGGATCCATAAAAAGATTTTGTAGGTTTCGGATGCTGTCCTGCAGTGCTTGCCCGAGTTTTGAAAATTCCTTTTTAGTACTATCTGGCAAGTGGGTGATGGCTTCATTTACTCTACTGATGGTTTTTTTCGCTTCCTTTAGTCTGTTAAAGCCATCTGTTGCCGTTTTGATCATTTCCGCGAGTTCATTTTGCGCTTCTTCCTTTGCCTTTAATGCTTTCAAGTCTACTTTAAGCCGCGGATCGGGTTTTACCTCGACTGTGGTTGAGTCTTTGTCATCGCCAAAAGTAATAAACATTTTATAAACGCCGGGCATAACTTTTGCGCCTGAAGGAGGGCCGAATGGCGAGGCCTCTCCACGATCGGAATGGGAGGGATACCGGACGCCATCTTTTCGAAGGTTCCAGTTAATGCGATTGATGCCTGTATCCAAACCGGAGGAAAAACTACGAATGGTATCGCCGGCTTCATTTAAGATCATGATTCGTGCTCTTTGCTTCTTCTTTTTTTCCTTTTTTTCGTCTTCTGCGGGTTTTTTGTTCTGGTCATTGGGTTTCCGCCAAACTGTGAAGCGAGCTCCCGTCGGCCGGTTTTCACCGATGAAAACTGCATCCGCTGTAAATCGAATCCCGTCATAAGACCGGGTTTCCGCCAAATAGGCTACTGGCGGCTCGAAAACCTTGAGCTTTTGCTCCAATACCTGTCCCTTAGTTTGGGCAACAGCCCGAATGGGACGCAAGTCATCCAAAATCCAAAGAGAGCGGCCGAAGGTACCAATGATGAGGTCGTGTTCCCGAGGGTGAATTTTTAAATCGGAGGTCTGGACCGATGGAAATCCGTTGGTCCATTTATTCCACTTTTGGCCACCATCGATCGTGAAATATAGCCCGTGATCGGTACCGATCCATAATAGATCTTCTTCGATTGGGTCTTGTACAATGGATAACACAAATCCACTGACCTGTTTTTCATCGACGATCTGTCGGAAGGTTTGACCATAGTCGGTTGTATGGAAGGCCATTGGACGGAAGTCATTTCTGCGGTAGTCGTTCACTACGATGAAGGCTTCACCTGCATTTTTAGCAGACGGGACAATTTGGGGGATCCAACTACCAGGATTGGCCCCGGGTAACCGGGAGGCCAGATTGATCCAATTCTTACCGCCGTCACGGGTTAGTTGCAAATTGCCATCATCCGTACCTACCCATAGTACACTTTCATCGAGCGGGCTTGGAGCGATGGTGAGAATGGTGGTATGGTTTTCAGCTTGCGTGTTGTCAATGGTGAGTCCACCACTTTCGTGCTGCTTTTGTTTTTCAGGGTCGTTGGTGGTGAGATCGGGCGAAATTATTTCCCAGGAGTTTCCACAGTCTTCGCTTTTGTGTACATACTGACTGCCATAATAAATAGTGCAATCTTTGAAAGGGCCCTGGGCAAACGCTGCATTCCAATTGAATCGGAGGTGTTCTCCTTCCGGATGTACAGGTTTGATAAATTTGGATAGCCCGGTTTCACGGTCCACCATTCCCAGATTTCCACCCTGTGACATGGCGTATACATAACGGCTGTCATCCGGTTTAAAGCTTACATCAAAACCATCTCCGAAGAACACCTCTTGCCAATCGTTGCTACGGATACCTCCTCTTTTCCAGACATAGGCGGGGCCCACCCAAGAGCCATTATCTTGCATTCCGCCGCCTACCTTGTAAGGGATACCCATGTCATAATTGACATGATAAAACTGCCCTACTGGCAAGTTCTCGGCAAACTGCCAAGTCTTTCCACGGTCCCTGGTAAGGTACAAGCCACCATCGTTGCCTTCGATAATGTAGTCGGGATTTTCTGGGTGAACCCAAAAAGCGTGATGATCCGGATGAACATAGGTGTAGGGGAGCAGTACTTCAAAACTTTTCCCACCATCCTCACTCCGAGAAAGCAAGGAATACAGGTTGTAAATACGGTTTTCATTCTTGGGGTCCACAAAAATATCAAAGTAATAAAAAGGTCGGTTACCAATGTTTTCGTCGGCTGTCATTTGCCAGGTTTCTCCTCCATCCACGGACTTGTACATCGCATTTTTCTTAGCTTCGATCAGTGCATAGACTACATTTGGAGCGGAAGGAGCAATGGCTAGCCCCATGCGACCCAACATTCCTTCTGGAAGCCCTTCTTTAGAAGTTATTTTTTTCCAATTTTTGCCTCCGTCATAGGTTAGATACAGCCCCGATCCTTCTCCTCCCGAGTTAAAGGTCCACGGTTTGCGTTGATACTCCCACATCGCCGCGATGAGCTTGTTCGGGTTATTGGGATCCATAACGAGGTCACCTACTCCGGTACCGGCATCTACATACAGCACCTTCTCCCAGGTTTTTCCTCCATTGATGGTTCGAAATACACCTCTCTCTTCATTGTCCCCCCAGATTGAACCAAAGCCAGCGACAAAAACGATGTCCGGGTTATCCGGATTGATGAGGATCCGGTGAATGTTACGACTTTTTTTGAGCCCGACCATTTGCCAGGTTTTACCACGGTCAATCGACTTAAAGATGCCTGCTCCCGAGTTGTGAGAATTTCGAGGATTTCCCTCACCGGTTCCGACCCAAATCTCATTGGGGTTTTTCTGATTGATTGCTATTGCCCCGATTGCCTGAACGGGCTGGTCGTCAAAAATGGGATCCCATTTGACTCCACCGTTATCGGACCTCCAAACACCCCCAGCCGAAGTTCCGGCGTAGATCACATCCGGATTCTTGAGCTCGACGTCGATCGACACTACACGGCCACTCATACCAGAGGGCCCAATATTTCGGGCCTTTAAACCCTTGAGCTGATCAACGTTTATTTCTTGTGAAAAAAGTAGGGTGAAGGGCGCGAGCAATAACACGCCGAACAAAAGTGAGCGGTATCTTGTCATTTGTGGAAAAGATTGTTGGATGAATGGAAGAAAACAACCTCTAAATTAGATACCTGCGGAGAAATTCAAAAGAAAGTGGGGAAAAATATGGGTTTGAAGTTTGAAGTTCCAGGTTTGAACCCGGAACTTCGAACCCGGAACCCCAAACAACTTTTCTACCAATCCCAGCCCCGGTCATTGTCCCGGCCCCAAGAAAAGCCGAACTTCAGGTTGATTTGAGCAAAAGGAGAAGAAATATCTCCATTTTCGATTCCTTGCGTGTCGATGTCAGATACGAATCTATACCCTCCTTCTAGTCCTACACGCATGAATTTGAAAATATTGATTTCGACCCCGGCACTGGGTTGCACAATGAAAACTCTTTCGGAGTCATCATTTTCGAATTTTAATCGACCGCCTCCCAATTGGACGCCGAGAATTGGGTGGATTGCGCGGTAAGAACTCGGCGTAACATTGAGCATGAAATTGCTATAATCTAACTTGAAGCCCTGAGAGACTCCTTCGACCAATACTTCATCCCGGAAATTGGTGCCGCTCCAGCCAATGATTACCGTATTGCCAAATTCAAAACCGAAGGTGCCGCCTCTGACGTAAGCCACGTCATCGTTGAAGTAAGAGAAATTGTACTTTGGTCCGCCCCATAGTCCAGACAGCCCCAGGCCGTTACTGAAGAGGGTTTCATGTCTTTGAGCAGATAAACTAGTGCAGAGTAATGTCAATGAGAGCGCAGTTAAAACATGGTAAACTTTCATGATTCATTCATTTAGATTGTTTTCGAAAAAAAAAATTTCAACCAAGACAAAAGACATAACAATCGATCAGAGTTTTCAAATGGTAAGAATCTTTGGTAAAAGTAGTGAGGATTGGGGTTGGGAGTAAAATTTTTAGACAAATCAAAGGGTTTTTCCGTTCATTGGCAATGTTCTTAACGCTTCTTAACGACAGCAATAGGTAATTAACAGTTGCTTAAGAAGGCGACCAACCCAAAAATAATCGTCGTTTTGTGCTACCTTCAACAGCAATACTTAATAATGCAAGCTGCTATGAAAAGAAGGAAATTTCTCCGACAGGTAAGTTTTTCTAGTACCGGTTTGATTTTGTCTCCATGGGCATTGGACTTGATTGCTAACAAGGCTTTCGATCTTGGGCGGGAGGTAGAGGCCGATGTGGCCATCGTTGGAGGCGGATTGGGAGGATGTGCAGCTGCCTTGGCTGCCTGTAGAAACGGATTGCGGGTCATTTTGACCGAGGAAACAAAATGGATTGGCGGGCAAATTGCACAACAGGGGGTGCCTCCCGATGAACATCAATGGATCGAGACTCATGGAGCACCGCGATCCTATCGGGATTTTCGAAATCGCGTAAGAAACTACTATCGACAACACTACCCATTAACCCCAGAAGCTAAAGGCCGCAAATATCTTAACCCAGGTGATGGAGCGGTTTCTCGACTTTGTCACGAACCCAGGGTCTGCCTGGCCGTTCTCCTGGAAATGCTAAATCCCTATCTTAGTAACGGCCAATTAAAGTTATTGCTTCGCCATAAGATTCAAAGTGCTGAAACCAATGGCGATGAAGTAGCGGCCATTGAAATGCTGAATGTAAATACCGGTGATACCGTCTCTGTCACCTCAACCTTCTTTGTCGATGCCACTGAATTGGGAGACCTCCTGCCATTGACGAAAACAGAATACGTTACAGGAACGGAATCCAAACAAGACACTCGGGAATTACATGCTCCGGAAATAGCCGATCCCGAAAATCATCAAGCTTTCACACTTTGTTTTGCAATGGATTATGAGGCAGGGGCTGATCATACTATTGATCAACCGGAAAAATATGATTTTTGGCGCAACTATGAGCCGGACATGAATCCAGCTTGGGCCGATACGCTGATCGATCTGAATTATTCCAATCCCCGGACTTTAGCACCCAAGGAACTGGGGTTTCACCCCGAGGGCATCGCTACCGGAGAAAAACTAAACCTATGGAATTATCGACGCATCATCAATCGGAAGAATTTTGTTGCTGGCACTTATACGGGCGATGTAACCATTGTTAATTGGCCACAAAACGACTTTTTTCCCGGCAATTTGATCGATGTGGATCAAGCAACATTTGAACGGCATATTGAAGAGGCAACTCAGCTTAACCTTTCCCTCCTGTATTGGTTGCAAACCGAAGCTCCCCGGCCGGATGGAGGTATCGGATGGCCGGGGTTGCGCCTTAGACCTGACATCATGGGAACCGCCAATGGTATGGCTATGTATCCATACGTCCGGGAGTCCAGAAGAATACGGGCCGAGTTTACTGTTTTGGAAGAACACGTCGGCAAAGAAAACCGAATTTTAGTAGCCGGACCAAAAGCCGGAAAAAAGTCTGCAGATTTCTATGATAGCATCGGGACGGGCTATTATCACATTGATCTACACCCTAGCAATAAGGGAAACAATTACATTGATTTTGCCTCGCTTCCATTTCAGATTCCGTTGGGGGCATTGATACCGCAGCGGGTAAATAACCTATTGCCAGCTAATAAGAACATTGGTACTACCCATATCACCAATGGGTGTTTTCGGCTTCATCCGGTAGAATGGAGTATTGGTGAAGCGGTCGGAATGCTGGTTAGCTATGCAATGAAAAAGAATATTCCCCCACGGGCGGTGAGAGCCCGAAAGGATGCACTTGCCGATTTTCAACAATGGATTCGAAGTCAGGGACTGGAAACCCATTGGCCTACAAGTACCGATTAAAATTTTTTTTTCAGAATTGTCCCCTCGACGGAAAAGGTTTGTCTATATCGTAAACAAACTGAACATTATGAAAGAATTTATGCTTTTCATTCGCGAAGACATCAATCGAATGAATAATTTATCGGAGGCCGAATTTCAGTCCGAGATTGAAGAATATGTGGCTTGGGTAGATGAACTTTCCAAAACCGGCCACTATGTTTCCGGAGATCCACTCCAGCCTGAGGGCCGATACATCCTCAAGGACTCCGTTTCATCGGATGGACCATTTATAGAATCCAAAGAGGCGATTAGTGGTTACATCCTGATCAAGGCCATGGACTTAGACCAAGGGATGGAGTTGGCGCGTAAGTGTCCTGTTTTTAAATACGGAGGTGTGATTGAATTGCGTCCGGTACTTAAAATGCAATGACAGATCACCAACAGCATCTGGAATTGGAGTTAGAGAAGTTGTTCCGCGAGCACTACGGCAAGTTGGTAACTTCTCTGATTTCCTATTTTGGCTTGAAAGAAATTGCCACGGCCGAGGATATCGTTCAGGAAACATTCCTGGCCGCCGCCGAGTCCTGGGAAAGGGTATTGCCGGATAAGCCTTCAGCTTGGTTATATCGAGTCTGTAAGAACAAGACCATCAATTATCTGAAGAAACAGGCCAATCACCATGTGCGCTCCAGATCCATTTATGAAAGTCCCACTCATTTCGAACAGCAAATAGATCACCTGCTTTTAGATCATGAATTGAAGGAAAGCAAACTTCGCGTCATGTTTGCTCTTTGTCATCCGATCATTTCTGAACGCACTCAGGTAATGCTGATCCTGAAGATCATCGGCGGTTTTAGTGTAGACCAGATCCGCATTGTTTTCGGCCTGGAGAAGGAAGCCGTCAAGAAAATTCTTTCCCGTGGTAAGAGGAAAATCAGGGATCACGGGATTACGCTTCATACCCCTTTCCTCTTTCAACTGAAATCACGGCTACGTTCGGTACAACGAGCATTGTACATCATTTTCAATGAGGGATACCGGGCGTCTACGGGCGATTCCGTGATCAATAAATCTTTTTGTAAGGAAGCGATTTTTTTAACGGACATGTTAATCAGGGAAGGCGGCACCGATCCTTCCAATAATGCACTGATGGCCCTCATGCTTTTTAACATCGCTCGTTTCGATGCACGCATTGCCGAGACCGGTGAAATAATCGATTTGGAACATCAAAACCGGCAGCTTTGGGACCAAGAAGTAATTGGATGGGCAATTGAACAATTAAGAATGGCAAGAAAGGGGAGGGTTTTGACGAGCTATCATCTGGAAGCAGGGATTTCTTCACTTCATTGCCTCGCGTCTTCTTTCCAGGAAACTCAATGGTGCCTCATCGTCGCTTATTACAATACATTGCAGAGGTTGAATCCCTCGGCATTTGTGCAACTAAATCGGTGTATCGCATTGAGCTATTGTGCCAGTCCCGAAGCAGCTATAGCAGAAATGAATCGATTAGACCTGGAGCACTTATTGAAGGGGTACTATCTGTTTTACGTTACTATGGGCAAGCTTCTCATTCGGATGGGAGAGCCGGAAAGGGCGGAAGAATACCTGCAACAAGGAGTATTGCTCTCCAATCTTGAGCAAGAGAAAAATTACATCCAAAAGCTAATCGAAACGATGAAGGATCACAGCTAGCTCAATTTTTATCAAGAGGAGGTTCAATTCGAGCATTGATTAGCTCCCAATTTTCCTTCGCTTTTTTCAAACCGGGTTGATCCGCATCGACGCTGTTATGGAGGGCTTTTCCCTGAATGACCAATGGCGCTTCGGACTTAGGTAACCAAAGTGCCAATTGTTTTTTGATGTGATCGTATCCCGAATTGAGCGCCAGGTTGAACCATTCGTGAGGGTCAGACGGGTGATAATAAAGCTCTTCAGTGAGGTCAAAATAGCGGTTGTAACGCCAATTTCTGGTACGGATGCTGTAATTGCCACGCCCCCATGTGATAACCGCTGGTTGTTCTTTGGCTTTGGTCGGATCTTTCAACCACGGAAGTAGGTCGATTCCTTCTACATAATCGGGTTTTACCAATCCGGCCATGGAGGTTAGGGTTGGATAAATATCCTGGAGGGAAACAGCTTCTCGGCAAATCCCCTCATAAGCATGGCGTGGATCTACAATGATAAAAGGGACTTTAGTGGCTTCCTCCCAAAGCGAGAATTTTCGAAAGCTGCGTTTTTCTCCTTGGTGATAACCATGGTCCGACCAAAGGACAATGATGGTATTGTCTGCATAAGGACTACTTTTCAAGGCATCGACAACCCGGCCAATGTTGGCATCCGTCCAGGAGTTACAGGCTAAATAAGCCCGATGAACCTTTTGCCACTTGCCATCTTGGCGGTAGTTCAGGTCATCCTTTAAGCGCGCATTGCTACGGGCTGCCCAGGGCACGTCGACCAAGTCATCCGCTTTGATTTCGGGAGCCCGGATGGAGTCGGGATATAAATCAAAGTATTCTTTCGGACAAACAAACGGAAGATGGGGCTTAACGAAGCCTAATGCCAGAAAGAAGGGCTCTTCATGGTAGCGAGAAAGGATCTCGGTTCCGTAACGTGCAGTTTCATAATCCGGATGGTGTTCGAGTGGCGAATTCGTTGGACAAAATGCCATTTTGCGGCCTTTGCCAAATCCTGCTTCATAGTCAAATACCAGAGGAGGCAGTGAATCGAGTACTTTTTGGTTGTTTTCTGTCCACTCTCGTTTGCCGCCATCTTTCTTAAAAGTCCAATCCCGGCCATGGTGAATTTTTCCAGAACCATAGGTACGGTAGCCATTTTCCTTGAAGAGTTGGGGTAGGCTAATGTATCGATTCAATTGTGACTGATCCATGGCCATCTGATTGTAGAAGGGGTATAGACCAGATTTACTGGGACTAATGCCGAAGAGTAAGGCGCTTCGACTCGGTCCGCATGCAGGGGATACGCAGTGGGCATTGGTAAAGCGAACCCCTTCCTGAGCAAGCCGATCCATATGAGGGGTAATGGCCTGTGGATGACCATCTAAGAAACTCGTCCAATCGTTCATATCATCAATGGCAATGAACAGAACATTGGGCTTTTGTTGAGCCTTCAGGGAAGCAGAAGAAAGGAATGAGCAAGAGAAAATGAGGAGTACAAATGAAATGCCAAACCGGAAGAATGTGGTCTTTCTCATATCAAAATTAAGATCGAATTGTTTGAAGATTGGTACCAACCCTCCTTATTTATCCGTTATTTGATCAACTTCATAAAGGTACCGACAAACCAATTGGGTTCGGCTTTTACAAGTCGATCCAGTGTTGAATCTGCCTTATTAGAAAACAGCTTGATTTCCTTAATCATTTTGCTGAATTCCTCCGAATTTTCGTCGGTTCCTTCGACGCTGGATAGTTCGTCGAGTAATTTCAACATAGGCTCCAATTCTCTTTTCTTCCGTTGAGAAATGATATTTTTGACGATGGTCCACATATCCTTCTCGGCAACAAAAAACTCCTTTCTCTGACCGGTCTTCAATTCTTTGTGAACCAATCCCCAATCGATTAGGGCACGGATGTTCATATTGGCATTGCCCCGTGAAATCTTCAATTCTTCCATAATGTCCTCCGCACAGAGTGATTCCGGTGAAATCAGTAACAGGGCATGGATTTGTGCCATTGTCCGATTGATTCCCCAATTAGATCCCAGTGCTCCCCAAGATTGAATGAATTTTTCTTTTCCTTCCAGAAACTCCATGTTTCATTTGTTTTGTTCCCTTAAATCCTATGTAGACTACTACATCTGCAAATATCATTACTTAGGGCATTTCGCCCATTCACACGGTATCCTAATCTACTACAATTTTCGAAAGTTTCAATAACAATTGAAATATTGTACGGTATTATTAAGGAGAGGATCCAGTTTTTGTTCATTTATCTCTCAATGAAAGGCAATTTAACAATGGTAGCGGGTAATGTTTTTTTACCTACTGAGATGAAAATCTCCGTACCAGGAGTGGCTAATTCAGATCTTACATAACCCAGTCCGATTGGGGTTTCCAGGGTTGGCGACATGGTACCGGAAGTAACGGTGCCAATTTCTCTTGCGTCTCCATCCTGAATTGGATAGCCATGCCGCGGTACGCGCCGGCTATCGACTTTGAAAGCACAGAGTTTTCTGGATACTCCTTCCGTTTTCTGTGCTGCAAATTTTTCCTGGCTGATAAAGGGGGCCGACTTTTTAGTCTTGGTGATCCACCCCAGACCGGCTTCAATCGGAGAGGTGGTATCATCAATGTCATTTCCATAAAGGCAATAGCCCATTTCCATACGAAGCGTATCTCTGGCTCCAAGTCCTATCGGCTGGATCTCAAATGACTGGCCTGCTTCGAAGACCTTGTCCCAAAGTCTTGCCAATTGATCGTTATTGGCGTAGATTTCAAATCCCCCAGACCCGGTATAACCGGTTGCCGAGATCAGTATGTTATCCATACCGCCAAATTTGCCTTTGGTGAATGTATAATAGGAAAGAGATTTTAAGTCAATATCGGTAAGAGGCTGCATGGCCTGAATGGCATTGGGGCCTTGTACGGCCAGAAGGCCTGTTTGATCGGAAATGTTAATCACCCGGGTGTCGAAGTGGTTATGCTGATTGATCCAATCCAGGTCTTTTTGGATGTTGGACGCATTCACAACAAGCATAAACGCTTGCTCCCCTTCTGCACACATATCCTGGGCGAGGCGATAGATCAAAAGGTCATCGACAATCCCTCCGTCTTTATTCGGCAGACATGAGTACTGTGCTTCGCCGATCTTCAAACGGGCGGCATTGTTGGTAGTGACATATTGGATCAGGTCGAGAGCTTGTTTGCCCTTAATGATAAACTCCCCCATATGAGAGACATCGAAAACGCCCACATTGTTTCTAACGCAGTGGTGTTCTTCCTTAATCCCTGCATATGATATGGGCATATTGTATCCGGCAAATGCGGCCATTTTGGCACCAAGGTCAATGTGTTTTCCCGTTAGCGGAGTTTCTTTCATCGTTGGTTTTAAATTTGTTAGGTTAAGAGGTTGAGGCCAGGTCCATTATCTGAAACTTACGGATTCAATTAGGTCACCCGCTTCGATTTGATGAACGACGTCCATTGTATTTTTTGTCACCTTGGCAAAAATAGAAAATTTACCATCTAAGTGAAGTGCCGGCGAGTGGGTAATAAAAAATTGAGTTCCTTCGGTATGTGGACCAGCAGACGCCATTCCAACAAAGCCCTCATCGTTATAGCTCAATTGTGAGATTTCGGAACGGATGGTATAATCCAGTCCTCCGTAGCCATCACCTCTTGAACAGCCACCCTGGATGACAAAATTTGGAACGACCCGATGGAAATTCTTACCGTCGAAATATTTCGCTCTTGCCAGTTTGATGAAATTAATTGCAGTGGCGGGGGCCTCCTGCAAATAAAACTCAAGGATGATGGTCCCTTTGGAGGTGCGTATCACTGCCTTAGGATCGTCCGATAGATTATTGAATGCTTGCCAGTCAATTGGATGATTGTGTGGCACCTGATAAGGTTGGTATTCGTTCCCGGCAAAGACATCGATCGTTTGTTTGAGGGCACGGTATGCCTCAACTTCTCCGGGAAGTCTGAGCTTGGCCAGTGCTTTATCGAGGAAATCAAGACTATCGAGAAAGCTTCGGTAGTCCCGGTTTTTGTCGCGTAACGGAGTTGCTGCTCCGCTTACCATACCTGGGTCTGCGGTAGCAACAGCTTCCTGGAAATATCGGGCCAGTTCGCGACTCACAACGCGCTTACCAGTTCCAAAAAAGCGATCAAAATCTGGTCGACTACTGATTGCTGCCAGCGCATCAACCGCCGATGTTTTAACAATGAAGGAGGAATCCCGAAACCCTGCATCATGGATGTAGCGATAGTTCCAAGGGAATTCGGCCAAAGCGCGCATGGCCAGCGCTTTTTCGTAGGGGTCGAAAGACTGTTCGAATTTTCGCCGCAAATCATAATTAATGAGTCCTCTGGTGTCGGCATAATAATTGGGCAAATGGCGATTGGCAGCTTGGTACATCAGAATTTGTACCTTCGTAGGAAGTGTATCTCGAGCGGTACGACGGTACGAGATGGCGTCTTCCGGAATGCCGTAATCTACAAAAAACTGGGCTGCGCGAAGGGCTATGTTGGGGTTGGGGTCTTTAAGTGCGGCATTCACCAGAGCTTGCGTTCGGGCGTAATCGAAATTTCCGAAAGCCCTTAGAATGTTGCCCTTTACTCGATGGTCACGCTCGGAATCAAAAAGCGAAATTAGGGCTTCCAATGCTCCGGGCCTTTGCGTTTTTCCCATAGCGATAACCAAGGCCATTCTGATGTTCGGATCGGGTTCTGACTTGGTAGTGGTGGTCAGCCGGACAGCAAAAGTGTCCAACTTGATACCATTTGCCCGCGAAAGATAATTGGCAGCGATCAGCCGAACGCTACTTGGATACTGTTCGCCGGTAGCCAATTCAACCATTCGGGAGGTGCCGGCAAAACTGGTATTTCCCCGTAGCGCATAGCGGTAGATCCCCAATGCCTGGCCTTCGAGTAGTGCCGTATCTTGTTCGTTGTAAGTCGAAATGGTGGAAAGTGCTTCTAACAACGGCTCTGATCCACATTTTCCGATCGCCTCAAGAATGGCCCGGTTGGATCGTTTGTAGTATCCAATCGTATCATATCTTTCAAAGCGATCCAATAACAATTTTTCGGCTTTATCACCACCACACTGGCCAATCGCAAAGGCTGCAGCTGCTCTGACTAAGTCGTTTTTGCTTTGCAGCAGAAAGGAAAGGGTATCGGTATATTCTGGTTGAGCTATGGATGCAAACGCCATGGCTGCGGCATACCTGAAAGTCGCGTCCTCGTGGTGGAAATAAGGGTATATGCTATCGACCTCTTGACGATCCTGGTAGTCCAATAACCTTTGTAACGCTGGATCTTTAATATTGAGGTCAATTTCAGCTATCTCTTCTTCGTAGGGTAGGCAACCAAAAATAATCAGGGCAACGAGCGCCCCGATAAACAGATGTTTGACCTTCATGTCATTCTTTCGCTTTTCTGGCATCAATAAAGCTTTTGATAAAAATACTCATGGCTAGGATCGAAGACAATATCATGATGCTGACTCTTATCGTCGCCAAGTTATCGTTTCTGGACAAAGACCCCATCAACGGCATAATCAGGGCAATAATAAGCAGAAAAGTGAGTAAGACAACAATATGAGCAACGACTTTATTGCCATTGCGGAATGGAGGAGTAACCAGCGCAAATAAAACACCGAAAGCTACGGGTATGAAAGCAGTATTGGATGGAGAATCCGATCCGAAGTAACCCCACAATCCCATAACAATTAATATGATTGCATTGATTAAGTTGGCCTGAAAAGGTTTCATTAAATGATGTTTTGATGATTAATTTCTTCTGTTTTGACCGGTTGTATCCCATCTGATGGTACCTTCTTCAAACTCCGCAGGAATTTCGTCGGCAAAGATATCATTGGAAAAACCACCCGATCCACGTTCTATAAATTCGCCTTCTTCTTCGCTGTCCAATTCATCCCAAACATCTTTTTGATATTCATCACAATCCAGTTCGATCCCCAGATTTCCGGGAGGACGATAGAATTTATTATTGAGATCGAAATTAGGATGTTCCATCTTTTCCAGTCTTTTAATGAATTCTCGGAAGAATGGTTTGGCCATAAAAGATCCTTGACCG
>JANQRV010000110.1 GCA_028284395.1 Saprospiraceae bacterium | reverse complement strand
GACGGCATCAGGCCGGAATTCATTTCTCGTCCAAAGATAAGAGGCGATGTATGGATGTGGAGGTGCCGCTTTCGTACCATGTACGATCTGAAAAGTATTTTCGCCCACTCCCGCCAAAGGTTGTGGTAGAAGCACCACGTTCCCAAACTGTAGACGGGCAACTGCTATGTGGTCCTGACCTTCCCGGCTGGTAACCAGGTAGTCTCCCGGGGCTTCACCAAACTTATCGACAACGGCCCGATAGCTGTCTTTTTCCAAATCTTTTGCTACCCACGATCGATAGGTATCCACGTCTACCAGAGCGGGATCGCCTTCTTGCAGGAATTCGTCGAAGGCACCTTTGGCATACGGCCCCAAAACAGAACCTTGCCGTTTGATCATTTCCCATAGTTCATCGGGCGAGGCAGGCAGGTTTTCAACCTTATATCCCGCTTCTTTCAGTCTGACCAAAGTATTGTATATGGAAGGGACCACCTCCATATTAGCCGCCACCATGGCATTGAGCCCTGGTCCTTTAAAGTAATAGATGGCGATCTTTTTTTCGGAGTTGACTTTTTGTTTGAGGGCCAACCATTGTTCGACCATGTCCCCAAATTTCTGCAAACGATCCGGGATCACCTGAAAAGAGAGATAGCCCATCTTGTCTTCATATTGGGCAACAATGGCATAGGGATTGATACCACCATCGATTTCGGGCAACACGACACTCATCGAGAGCAGAGGGCCGGCAAAGCCCTGAGGATCATCTACCCACTCCTCATAAGGTTGAAAAACACTGAGTGGGGTCAGGAGTGGAATGTCTTTTTCGCGCAACCATTGCATGGCTGCTGCTTCCTGTCCCAGGGTCAAACGTCCGTGAGGCATTAAAATGACCAAATCGGGATCGACCTGTTTAAGGAATTCGAGTCGGCGAGTTGCCGCACTGATGGTCGACACATTAAGTCCTCTACCTTCCAGCATTTTGATCAGGTCGTCAATATGTTCTCTATTGGAATTGAAGGGACCCGGTACACTGGTTAATAAAGCGACGTCGGGTTGCCCTTCCTTATAGATGCCTTTCTCCTGAAGATAGGATCGATAAGAAGGGAAATCCTCAAAAATAGCTGTTTCCTCCAAGTGGATGAACACATCGCTGGCTATTGGTTGCGGATCGAGCGGCTCATCTACAAACCAGGTCTTGCCATCCATTTTTTTGCGTACGTAAGTCAACAGGCTGGCGTAATTAGTCGTCCCTCCGTACTTGAAGTAATCGGTGATATTGTCCAAATCGGCTCCTTGCAGATTAGTGACGTCCACATTAGGATTGGTGGCGGATTCTACAAATAAATTCCCGCCGGCATAGCCAGCATTTTGCAGCAACTCCATTTGTTCGGGGGACATTTGAAACCCTCTCCCGAAAATAAAAACGGCACTGTAGGCCCGGGCTTTTTCAAGTTCATCCATGCCCAATTGCTCGATGCGAATCCATGAGCTTACATTGGACTTCCTGATTCGGGAGAGTTGGAATTCCCGGTAATTGACAAAAGCTATTTTTGTCGGGCTAATGTTTTTGCGATAATACCGATAGCTGCTGAACAGCAAGATGAACAGGAGCAAAGCCGAGCCGAGCCCGGTAAGAATTCTTTTAGTCTTGTTTTTCATACAACCAGGATACGGGTTGGATAATGTTAGCAGGAGCCGATTTGGAACAAAAATCTGTAGACCTCATACCATTTTAAAATGGTGCTATTCAGTCATGAGCTCATATTCAAAGGTTGGGTGGCCATTTTCAGCATTATCCCCTCCTTTATAGGCCAGGAACCTGACTTTGTAATAATTGTCGTCCTCATCCTTGACGATGTAGGTAATAAAGTCGTAAATCTTGTAAATTCCATTTCGATGCGGCTGGAGGATTTGCAACCACGACCGACCAATGGCATTGGCGGCATCGGAAGAACCTATGGCATTAAAGTCCGTCTTTTTCAAGTTTTCGAAGTTGCTGCTCTCAATGGTCTGTTGGTTCTTTTCGGATGCCGGATCGTCGTTCTGTTCCAAATCTTGAAACGGGTCATCTTTAGCTACCGAGACTCCATCGTAGCTATTGGTAACTGCAGAGGCAGCTAGGCGGTAAACGTCGCAGTTGATACCAGGCATTGCGGCAGGTCCCATGGTGAAACAAGGCGCACCCGTGCGCACTGAGACTGCAGTGAGCACTAGATCCCATTCGGCTGGCTCTACTGTAACTTTCTTATCATTGAGCAAAGAGTAAAAGGTAAATTCGCCTTCGTCCCACTC
The DNA here is from genome assembly GCA_028284395.1 of Saprospiraceae bacterium. GTDB lineage: Bacteria > Bacteroidota > Bacteroidia > Chitinophagales > Saprospiraceae > JANQRV01. Next base: position 5,025 of record JANQRV010000110.1, on the reverse strand, counting down.
CATGGTCCGGGTAACGCTGTTGCTGCCATCCAAGTCGGCAAATTCAAGCGAAATCTGATCGGCGTCTTGACCAGTGACCATGAACTTCTTCTTGCCAAGGGTATTTCCATTCTCATCTATACCCAAATCAATGATGTAAGGTTGATTGGTTTGCAGAATCCCGATGGCGGTAGTAGTCAAGTCACCATCTTCGGAGTCATAACTGTATACCAGGCCTTCATCGGTGGAAACACTGGCAAAATCTGTTTCGGACGGGACGGTCACCGCTACTTTTTTTGCGGAGTTGGTCCGAATGCCGGTCCCATTTTTCTCAAACGCTAATTCCCAGGAATTAACGCTGACCGTTGTGGTCTCTCCGGTGCTCAAATCGATGTAAACCTGTTGGGCCAGATTGGCACCCATGGCCGCAGTTAACGTCGAACCGAGATTAACTGGATCTACTACATCGATAGGTTCTGCCGGATCATCATTTTCACATCCTGTCCACAGTAAACTAAATAGTAGACAGACGGACATTAAATGAAATTTGTTCATTGATCTAAAGTTTTTTGTTTGAAATTATAATTAAGACTGATAAAGAAAGTCCTTCCCCAGCTGATTGGATAGAAAGCCTCTCGACCTGTCTGCAATACCAACCCCTTACTCCCTTCACCGACCAGGGAAATATCGGTAACATCAAAAATATTCTTGGCACCAATGGTGGCAAATAAGCGATCCTGGTAGACCGGACCGGAAATACTCAGGTCAAGGGTGTGATAATCTTCCAGCGTAAGCACGCCGATACTGCCATCCTGATTACGGGCAAATTCAGATATTCGCCCATTATATTTGTAGAATAGATTGATCTGGCTATCCCATCTCTTAATCCGATAGGAAGCATTGAGGTTGGCCTCATAACTATCATAGAAACGGTCATCGGCCTCGCTTCCCGATCTGGCCAATATGCCAAATCCTGGACTCAATTTCAATTGGCTCGCCCAGGCTAATTCACCCGAAAAATTAAATCCATAGGATTTAAAATTGGGAATGTTTTCGTATACCCTGGCAACCGGTACATTCTTCGGGACTTCATCCGGCAAGGTATTGCGATCGGCAATTTGGATTAGATCGATCTTATTATTAATCTGTGAGAAAAAGACCGAAGGTGTCAAGGCGGCGTTGGCTCCTCCTATTTTTGTTCTCCAGGTTACAGAGCCATTGTAGTTGTTGCCCAATTCGGGCTGCAAGTCTACATTGCCGACGATGTAGTGGTTGGCATCGATAAATTCGTAATACAATTCTCTAACCGAAGGGGTGCGATACCCCTTTCCGTAGGAGAGTCGAAAATCAAATCTGTCCTTGGCGCGAAACATCACATTAAAGGAGGGTAAGATGGGCAGCTCGGCATTGAGAAAATCGATGTCCCGGGCATTGTAGCTGGTACTGTAAACATAACGCAATGCCGGTTGTATCCTAAGCTGCGTCCCGATCGGAATCTCGACGGCACCAAAGAGGCCAATATCGTTGAAACTATTGCGGGCCTCTGTACTAACGCGTCCTCCGGAAGCCTTATTGACGGCCACCTCATAACCAAGGGTCAAATACGCGCCTCGATTTTCCAAGGAGTTCCCGTATACGTAAGTCCCACGAAAAGTCATCGTAGTAAAACTAGTCGTATCGTGATCGGCAATATTAGAACTCTTCCACCTTAGATCATCCTCCACGTCCTGGAGGAACTTTCGGTTGGCCTGTTCAAAACGCGATATCCCATTCACGATATTGATGTAATGCTTAGGTGCTAAACGGCCATCCATGACCAACGCTCCGTCGAGCCGATTGGTATTGAAGTAATTATCTAGTGCAATGTTTGAAATTCGATTGGTCCGATTGTTGAAAGCACTGGTGGCATTGCCATGACTGGTGGAGTTTTGCCACATCTGATTATAAGAAGCCGTTACATTCAAAGCTTGCAACCTGGTTTTGACTTTTGCATTTAGCAGGTACTGGGTTCGGGGGATCCAATTTTCCTTTCTTTCTCCAGTCGACGAAAATCCATCGAATTGATTTCTAGCGCCCCCAAGACTAACAGATAGATTTTCCCACCCCCGGGCCAACCCTAAGTTAACATTGTATTGACCCACTGATTCCGCATAGGCAGTCGCGTTGAGCTGCATCTCGTTCATCTTATAATTCTTGGTGATGACGTTAATGGTCCCCGCCAGCGCATTCGTACCGTACTGTACCGAAAGAGGTCCTTCAACCACTTCGACTCGCTCTACATTGTTCATGTTTATTTGACTCAAGTCGAATTCGCCCCCGGAACCGTTGACCAGTGGAACACCATCCATCAGCATTTTCACATTTGGCCCCGAAATGCCTTGCATCACCACCCTCGTACCGAGAACGTCATCTTGAATGGTCTTTAGATTGAGCTGGGTTTGTAGCAAATCCCCTAGGTTGATCGCCCCCCTTGACTCGATCAACTCCGAATCCAGCGTTTTGACTTTGTAAAGAGACTTGGAACTAATAGTAGGTATGAAAGAGCCGGTAACTACTACCTCTTCTAGATTAAGCAGGTCGCGTTCCAAACGGATTTCAATGGTCTGCCCGGGTTTTATTTTTTGTTCCAATTTTAGATAACCAACGTAACTTATCTGGACGGCGGTGGGATTGGTCAGATCCAAAACAGCATTTCCTTTTAGATCCGTGATCCAGCCCAAGCTATTTTCCGGACCTTGCAGGGGAATAATCGTAGCCCCAATTAAGGGGGCGCCATCGAAGGCGTCTAGAACGGAAATGGTGGCCTTTTTTTGACCGCTTACAGCAGTAGTATAAAGGAAGACTACCATGAAAAGGGCCCTTCCAAAAGTTTTTGCCTGATGACGAATATTGCTGCTGTACTCTTCGAAGCTTGCAATTGTCTTCATACTAAAATTTTGTGATTCCAAAATCATTCTGGCATCCAATGGAGAATGACGGTGGCATAAGAAACCTGAATCATTGGCAGGGTCTAGTCCTATAAGGGGAGAATTCTGATAATTTGTTTGCTATTGATTACTGTCTGTTCTTTGCCATTTCACTACCATAAGCGCAACTATGTTGCAAAATATACTTTTTTTATTTCTGCAACATAGTTGCGCTTTATTTTTTTTTTGTGAAATTTGACGGGTCTTGTCCGCGCTAATCAGAAACGCAACATTCTTCATCGACGCAACGGCAATGCCTCCGATTGTACAAATGCAAGGATACCAAACCAATAGCTGGTATAAACATCAAGGCGTGACTCAGGTGAAAGAGATGAAATTTCTCGTTTAGAATAAATAAAGTCAATATTCCCCAGGAACCGTAAAGTGCGGCAGGCATCCATTTGACGGGAGTATTGGCCGCAGAAAAATAAATGGCGACGAGAGAAATGCCAAGGAAGAAATAATCCAATAGTCCCCACCATAAAGAACCTGTTATGGCAGACTGCGTAACCGCACTGGCCTGAAAGAGGAAGAAAAAAGGAGTGGCGAAGCAGTGCACCAGGCATAAGCCGCTGGCCAGAGCACCGAAAATGTCGCTGGTTGTGGTGAGTTCTTTTCTTACTGTTATAGTATTTTCCATTGTTACTATTGTTACTATTGTTACTATTGTTTCTATTGCTACTATTGTTACTGTAGGTGCTATAGATGCTATAGCCGCCACAGCAACCATAGCACTCATAGCCTACGCCAAACACCGCGTCAGTAGTTTTTGCAGTGCATCTTTAGGCAAATCTCTTCCAATGAATACGATCGTGCTTATTCTTTCTCGTCCGGTCCTCCAGAGACCTTTTTCATCAATGGTCAGGTTTTTGCCCACGGATTGCATGATGTACTGATGATTTGAATTTTCGAATGCCAGCAGTCCTTTCATGCGGTATAGGTCCGCGGCTTGAAAAGCGAGAAAAACCGTCATTTGATGGTGAAGAGTCAGGAATTTAAAAGGACGATCAAAGACATAGGTATAGGAAACAACGTCTTCCGTATGATCATGATCGAGATAAGTAGATGACTTGGATACGGGAAAGTCGTCTGCCTTATCCGGTTGGTAGGGCCCGGCGAACAAGTTGCTGGATACCGGATGCTGCATACTCCAGACGAAATCTGGAAAATCATCTTGGTTTCCAGCAACGATTTCCGCAAGAGGATTCAGTCCCTGCAGTTTGACCTTTAGCTGTTTGAGATAGTCCTTCGTGACCAGATCCGTTTTGTTGATAAGTAAAAGATCGCTAAAGGTGATCTGTCCGATGGCCTCTTCGGTATTTTCGAGCTGTTCCTCGATTAGTTCTGCATCGACCAGGCAAATGATCCTGGTGAGCGGGAAATGTTTTTTGATGTGAGATTGGACCAGGAAGGGCTCCGCCAATCTTGCTGGGTTGGCTATGCCAGTTGCCTCAATAAGGACTTCGTCGTATTCATTGCTTCGTTCGTAGAAGGCATTCAAAATGTCGTATAGATTATCCTTCAAGGTGCAACACAGACAGCCATTACTCAATGCTACAATGTCGTTATCTGTACGGACGATGAGTTCACTGTCGATGTTTTGCTCGCCAAATTCATTTTCAATAATGGCAAACTTGGTTCGCGATCGCTTGCGGAGTACATGATTTAAAAAGGTCGTCTTACCGGCCCCCAAAAAACCAGTGATGATGGTGGTTGGTTTAGTTGTCATCAAAGGGGGCTTAGGGTTCAAGCGAGTTGCCGTATTCCAAATACTTTACCTTATCTACTTCGATTCCATTCCAGGTGTCTAAAACCAGGGCTCGGATTTGCCGATCGATCAGTGATTGAACCTCATTCCGATAGTCTTGATAATCCCCGTAATGCGTATGCGTAAGATCATTGAGCTTGTTTTGAAAAAAGGTAACCGGATTGAACCAATAGCTGGTACGAATCAGGTCGTTTTTAGCGTCGTTACTGCTTTCCGTTCTGAGGAAGCTCTTTTTCGTCAATTCATTGGCGAGTGCGGCTCCCGATCGATTCATGGCCAGATTTTTCCGGGTACTGTCCCGATATACCGGAC
>JANQRV010000081.1 GCA_028284395.1 Saprospiraceae bacterium | reverse complement strand
CTTAAATTTGTCGAAGTCAAATTTTTCTTGATGGCTCATAATTATCAAAGTTAAAGGTTTTTTGCCCTTTTACTTTGACACACTTTTTGTAACAGTCTCGCCAACGGTAGTATTTCATAAAGTGTGTCAACAGGGCTGAATGATAAATTTATTGACCATTTTTTTCTCAAAAGCCCTCAAAAAAAAAGGGGCTTTTGGGAAAAAAATCCCTAGAGATCCAACCTTAGCCGGTCCTCAAAAATAATAGATAATTGTGATAGGGTCTGATTCCAGTTGTGTACGGGTCGGTTCCACTTGCTGGTAAGATCTTCCTGAACCAGATAAAGTAGCTTCATAAGCGCATCGTTGGAGGAAAAGGCACCTTTGGTTTTGGTGACTTTGCGCAGCTGGCGATGAAAGCCTTCGATGATATTGGTGGTGTAAATGACCTTTCGAATTTGCGGAGCGTACTGAAAATAATTTGAAAGTCGATCCCAATTCTTACGCCACGAAGCAATGACTACCGGATATTTGCTTCTCCAGGTGGTTTCCAGTTTATCCAGGTTACGTTCTGCCAGTTCTTTGGTGGAAGCCTGATACACTTGCTTAAGATCCCGGATAAAGACTTTGACTTCTTTCCAGGCGATGTATTTTCTAGAATTACGCACCTGATGAACGATACAAAGCTGTACTTCGGTTTTGGGCAAGATACTTTCAATCGCATCTGCAAATCCAGATAGATTGTCGATGCAAGCAATGAAAATATCTTCAACACCTCGGTTTTGAAGGTCGGTCAATATCTGCAGCCAATGCTTGGCTCCTTCATTTTGGCCAATATAAAGCCCTAACAGATCCTTATATCCTTCCTGGTTAACGCCCAGAATGCAGTAGACCGCTTTATTTACTACCCGTCCTTCATGTCGAACTTTGTAGTGAATGGCATCAAGCCAGACAAAGGGGTAAACTGCTTCTAAAGGCTGTGAACGCCATTCCTGAAGTAAGGGTACGATCTTATCCGTAACACGGCTGATCGTTGCCGAGGACACTTCGATGCCATACATCTCTGCCAGAAAATCACAATACAGTTCGGTGAAATTTCGAAAGCGGCTGACCAAACTGCGTTTTCGGCAAAGCATGACTCGCAAAGACAATCATTATGACAACGCTTTCGCCGAATCACTATTTTCGCGCTTCAAAGCAGAGGTGATACAGAAAGGGGCTTTTATCAACCTGGAGGATGCTCAGACGGAATGTTTCGATTTCATTGAAGCATATTACAACACGATCAGGAGGCAATTTTGCAAAATGACAAAAGCCGCCTTTTGTGAAAGGATCCAGAAAAAGAAATTGGATAATCAAATTTATGACAATTTAATTTTAATTAGCGTTAGTTGGGCTTTTTTTGACTAACATTTGAGTTTTGTCTTAACTGCAGATCAGTTTTTGGTGTAATCGAAATGGGAATTTTTTATATTGAATTGTAAATCCCTTTACTAATGTCAGATGCAAAGGAAGCTGCTAGAATAAATGGAGTATACATTTTGTTGGCTGCAGTTATTGGATTAATCGGAATGCTCAGTCAGCCATTTGTTAAAGATTATGTTGATATCAGAAAAGAAAAAAGGCAAAATAATCATGAGGAGAAATACAAATCTAAAATCGATAAGAACCAATATGAAAAATTCAAGGACAACATTCTAAATATAGGGGATACTGGTAGTTTTTTCCATAAAGGAACTGTCTATACATGGAGCATAATGAAAGATGGTCAAAAATGGATAACCAAGAATATTAATATTGAAATCCGAGATTCATGGTGCTATGATAGAAGTTCCTCAATGTGCGAAATATTTGGGCGACTCTATACCAAGGAAGCGGCCTGGCGGGCTTGCAAAGAATTGGGAAATGGTTGGAAGTTGCCAACTGCAACACAATGGGAAAAGCTTGCTCGTACCTATGGGGGGTATGTGGACAGCGAAATCGAAATCAGAGTGGGCGAACCAAGGGTTTCATATCAGCAACTATCTAAAGGAGGGAAAAGTGGCTTCCATGCCCCAATGAGTGGTATGAGTCGCTATTCTGGTACAGAATCCCTTTTGCTGGGGCACGACGGCTACTACTGGAGCAGTACTGACCAGGATGATGATAATGCCTGGCATTTCAATTTCGACGGTGCTGATCAGACGTTGGAAATGAGCATTGGCAACAAGGTTTTGGGATTTTCCTGCCGCTGCATTCATGATTAGGCTATTTAACTATTCGATTTTTTGTGTTCAATAATATCAGTCCCTTCACAATGTCTCAAGGAAAAGAAACCAACGAAATAATAACTCAAGCAGAATTGCTAATTGCTGAAGGGCAGACAGGAGAAGCCCTAAAATTACTTAGCAGTATCAAGAATAGAATTTATCGTAGAAAGTTCCTTCAATTATCTAATCGGTTTCAAAGACTTAGTAATCAGCAACGGGACGGGGTGCTATCTACTAGCGAGTACAATATTGAAGCTGCCAAAATCAACAAAGCCCTGATTACAGCTTTGCACAACTACGAACAAGCTCATATAGTTAATACACTTGGTTCTCGCAGTAGGAGCAGTTTGATTTTATTTGCCGCACTTGGAATCGGGACAGCAACAATTGTTGGGTTTCTGGTAATTAAATTCACAGGTCCCTATTACAAGACAATAGAGATAGCAGGTAAAACTTGGATGGCTGAGAACTTAGACATTGATGTCGATTATAGTTGGTGTTATAATAATGATGAAAATTGTAAAAAATACGGGCGCTTATACACTTGGGAGGCCGCAAATACAGCTTGTAAAAAGCTGGCAGGAAATTGGCGATTACCGACAAAGGAAGAATGGGAAGCGTTAGCCAATCTTTATGGTGGGGTTTATACTAGTGGAGTAAAAGGGAGCGGCAAAGCAGCATACAAAAAACTGCTTGTAGGAGGAGAAAGTGGATTTGATGCCCTGCTGGGTGGCGACCGCTACCCCGATGGAAGTTTCTGGGCCCTAGATTACAACGGCTACTACTGGAGTAGTTCTGCTTGGGACGAGGATAACGCCTGGCACTTCTTCTTCGGCAGCCATGATCAGAAGCTGGGCCTGGGCAACGGCAGGAGGTCTTTTGGAAGTTCATGTCGTTGTGTTCACGATTAAATTATTTGGTAATATGAATTTCCAGAACATAAATCCCTCCAAACCATGTCCAAAGAAAGAAGTAATGGTCACCAAATTGACTTTCAAACAATACTTGCTGCATATGGTAACTGTTTATCTAAATGACTATGCGACGGAGCAGAGAAGGCTGAAGATTAAAAGGCAAAGATCTGAGTGAGGAAGCTTTATGCATAATGGAACCGAATACACTTGGAAAGTAATCAAACTACATAGTTTTTTTGTAAATTTTTTAGTTCAATTTTAAGTTATTTTGCCTGACTATGGATCAGGAGGTTGCAGGTTCGCATCCTACCGGGAAAGGAGGTCACACAGAGATAGGGGTAAAACCGAACCATCTCAAAGGAGGCCTGTAAATTATTGGGAGGCGATTGGAGGATACCAACTATTGAGGAGTGGAAGAACCAATCAGCTTCCATGATCGAAATGAAGAAGATTTTTTTCCCTTCTGAAAACAGGAGAAAGTGGATTTGATGCTCTGCAGGGGGGATTCGCACCGCAGATGGCAAATTTTAATACCTTAGTTGTAACGGCTACTATTGGAGTAGCACTCCGCGAGTCATTGCCAAGGAGGATGGCAAAGTTTGGAATTGCCACTTTAATTTTGATGGCCCTCAGGAAGTAGCACCATATTATTATGATAAGATATTGGGACTCTCCTGTCGGTGTGTACAGGATTAGTTATTTGGTTATATAATATATCTTATATTCACACATATTGTTTCAATAAAATCTGTCAATTGTGAAGACTCAGAATTTAAATTCCGAAGTGTCCGTTTTACTGGATTCGAAGTTTTTGGCCTTGGCTTTGAATAAAGAGCAATCAAAGAATATCAAGGGTGGAATTAAGCGCGCATACGCCAATAGCCGCTCAAATATTGATTAATGTATCAGTAAGGATAAATATTACAGCCACAGATGTTATTTCATCAAAAGTTATCAATTATGAAGACCCAGAATTTGAATTCCAAAAAGTCTGTTTTTGTAGATCCTAAATTTTTAGCCTTGGCTTTGAATAAGAAACAATCGGAAAGTATCAAGGGAGGAATTAAGCGAGCGTTGGCTAATAGAAGGTCTAATATAGATTAATAGCCAATCTTTTATCTGACTCTATTTATTGGAGATTATTTCGATGATCGTCTCATAAGAGATGATCTCAAAATCTACGGAGTGAACCTTCGTTTGAGTAAGTTATGACCTTGCTTGCCCTGAGACAAAACTCACTTATGATTTTGTCAGCCTCTTCAAACTTCTTCTTTTGAATTGACCTCCTCCGTAAAAACGCACTCTTTTTCGCTTTTCCAGAATGGTATAATTCATGTATCCACCTGCGTTGGGCTTTCGTGAGTTCAGAGGCTCTTTTGTCCCGAACATAATATGTTTATTCAGTTAGTTACTATTTTGATATGTGTGTTTGGTCGAATTGTTTTTGAAAGTAGAGGAGTAGTATTTATATTTTACGTATATGGAAACGCTTATAGATATCCTGATTGTAATTGCTGCTATCTGTGGGGTTTTAGTTGCATACTTTAAGATGCTAGATGCCCGGCAGAATGATGAAAAACAGAGGGTAACTAGAGAGAAGTACGCTGATCTGTGGAGTCGTCTAGAGGGAATTGGTATCCATTCATTGTTCCAAAAATTATTAAGACCAGATACATACATCAAAATTGGAGAGAAATACCCAGCTAAATGGATTATAATTTTTGTGATCGCCCTTTTGACCATCATCGATCTATTAGATGGGTTTCTGATGATAAGACAATGGGGGCAGAGTGACATAAAATGGTTTTCACCTGCATTGAGTTCTTACATACTTATTCTTGTGATAATTCCGGTGGTAGGATTATTTTTTTTACCTAAGAATCAAAAAATAATTAGTGAGAAAAGAAAGGATCTCATATTAGCGATTTCATTACTCTCCATTGTGGTAATCACCTTTGGCAACTATCTCTACAAAGCCGCTTTGATTTCTGGTTTTGGAGGTGACTATATGCACTATGAGTTTAACTTTTTTCAGAAACTAATAGTTGCTAATGTGATCTGTGATGTCATCACAATCCTGTGTACATACCAAATTCTATTGTGGATTCAAAAGGCTAATTTATTCCCCTTTACCCTCTTTGCAATTCTTTTTGACATAGCTATCGCAGCATTTTTGGCAACTGTAGCCCTTTACTATGGATTGCTTGGCACTCCGGAAGAGATTACACATGCAGAAGCCATAAACATCCTACTTTTCAAGTTTCGTGATGGTTCGGCATTTGGCATTGATCCATACTTCTGGATTATGCACACTACATTTATTCCAACACTGATTTATCTCTCAATCTTGTTCCTGGCACTGGTAGCCAAATATCCAGCGACTTGGATTACAGAATTCCTGACCAGTGCCTCCACGGCAGATAAACCACATTTGGCTACAGCTACAACATTCGCTTTCATAGGGATATTGGCTTCGACGATCGTAGCCCTGCTAAAATGGTTATAACCTCAAATGTCAAGATATGTACTTCATTGAGTGGACAACGAATTGGTTTGAAATTTCTTTAATTGACCGGCAAAGGCATCATTTTTTACCCCCATGCAGCTCGCGATAGTCTTTCATGGTTAAAGTGCCGTAAGTTGTAATTAAAGGTTAGCATGAAGCAGCGCTGCTAATCCCCGTTGATAAGTTCGTTCGGTCAGACCTTCGATTTGATCATTAACCTATTTGGGTGCGTTTTTAAGCAAATTTATTTGGCCTGTTGGATTTATTTCGACGGGCTTTTAGTTATATAGCAGCTTTAAGGAATTGCTTGAATTTCCTCAAAATTAGCTAACTTAACTAAGTCTAGTCCGTCAATACCCATAATCCAAGAAAACAGGCCAAGGCGTCATGAAAGCGATTTCTTTTCAATTTCTTTGTCTTCTTCTCTCCCTATCAATATGTGCTCAATCCAATCCGGTTGATTCGCTTGAACAAGCGTTGAAGGATGCTACCGTCCAAAAACGGATTGATCTAAAGAATCGCATTAACGAGTTTCTTGGTAGTATTTTCAATCCAGATGAAAGGTTGGAACTAGCTCAGAAATACCGGGAGATTTCGGAAAAACTAGGAGACTCTTTATTGTTGGGGAATAGCTATTTTCATTTGCATACAAGCTATTCTGCCCTTGGAGAATTTGAGAAAAGCCGAGAGGCTTACAAGGAGAAGCAAGAGATCCAACGTAAGTTTGGATGGTACCTTTTGGAATTTCGGGAAGAAAACGTCTATTGGTATAATCACTTAAACATATTTCGAGATGATGCCGGAACTAGTAGTTTTGAAAGGGTTCGAGCCAATGAGGACCTATTCACAAGAAATAATACTAGGCAGCAGTTTTTTAATGAAGATATCTATTGGGCAAAAATCATACTGCGCGGCCATCCGACAAAAGAGCAGAGCTATCTATTCCACTTCGCACAAAATGATTATTTCCAATACAGTTGGCAAAATATAGACGCTTGGCTAGTCCATGAAAATGGAGATGTTGTGCAAGAAAGCGCGGGATTAGCCTTAGCAAAAAGAGAGAAAGTCATTCCAAGCCACCATAACCTGATTCGTTTTGTAATTAGGAAAGACGAAAAGGCAGCGTTATATGTTCGCTTAAATGGAGTAAAAAGTTGGGACCGGCCGGACCTTGTGGAAATTGGGCTGGTACAAGAAGATTGGTGGCCCAAAAGAGGGCGTAGTAAGCTGATTGAAGGCCTGATGTTTGGTGCCATTGGTATTCAAATATTGTATTTTTTACTCCTACTGGTAATAGAGAAGGATCGCATCCATTTCTATTACATCATCTTGATATTAGGCCTGTTATTAATAACCAACAAGGAATTCTCATTTGATGTATTACCCTGGTCACGGGAACTGGTGCCGCAAATTAGTCTGACATTTGGCGGGATTTTCTTGTTCTCTGTTGGAATAGTAAAATTTGCTGAAATCTACTTCCGGTTTGAAAGGGATTCGCTATTTTCCAGGAGAATCATTGCTGCGTTTATTTTTATTGGCGGCCTCGGTACGATTTTTTGGAATTCATTTTACTTTTCACAATTTTTTCAGCAACAGGGTGTCAATCCAATGACTCGTTTCACTTTCGCGGTAATGGGAGGCTCGCTCATTTATGTGCTTCCCTTACTTGGGTTCGGCCTGTCTGTCTATAGGATCAGAGAATTGAAGAAAGCGAATCAGAAGTATGAAAAATTTTATTTGTTTGCGTTTATCCTTGTTCTGGTCATAACAATTGTCGCTTTATTCTATCTAATTGTGGATACATCGAGGTTGGTGCAACCATCTTCCTACCTATTGGAGAGGTTGTACCCCTATGTTTCGCTTTTATCTCACACAAGCGTCATTTTAATGCTAATTTTTCTCTCCTTCAGCAACGGTTTTCGAACCAATCAACTCAAAGACGAGAAACAGTTCGCCCTCCAAAAGAATCTAGATGATCAAAAGCGCATCAATGCGGTCATTAGCCGATTCGTACCTAATGAATTCATCCGATCTCTCGGTAAGCGCGATATCAGAGAGGTGAGTTTGGGAGATCATGTGGAGCAAACAGTGACCGTACTATTTTCTGATATCCGATCTTACACTACTTTGTCTGAACAAATGACTCCCGCAGAGAATTTCGAATTCGTGCAAGCTTACAACAGCGTAATGGGGCCAATAATCCGAGCCAACGATGGTTTCGTAAATCAATATTTAGGGGATGGAATAATGGCCATTTTCCCCAGATCACCCGATGATGCACTGGGGGCCGCAATTGGAATGCAGCAAGCATTAGAAAAGTTTAACGCCAACAGAGAGCATTTGGGAAATTCCCCAATCCGAGTAGGGATCGGTATGCACACCGGTTCCCTGATCATGGGGATCATAGGAGACGAGGACAGAATGGATGCTGCTACTATTTCTGACACGGTAAATACTGCGGCCAGAATTGAAAGTCTAACTAAAGAGTATGGTGTGCCAATCCTTATTAGTGGTGCTGGCATTAAGCATTTAGTTGATCCTGGTAATTTCGATTTTAAATACGTCGATGAAGTGAAGGTAAAAGGGAAGTCGAAATTGATTAAGATTTATGAGTGTTCCGATAGGGAAACGGCTAAGAACGATGTGGAATGCTCCCACTAGCCTTGAACTTCGGAAAATAAACCTCAAAATAGGCATCTCGGATCACCTCTGAAGGTAGCTACAGCCTTAAAAATCTCATCAACTCAGGCCCCGTGTCCTCTTCCCAACTGTGCACCCACATTTAAAGTAGAGAATTGAACACAATAAAGCAATGCATTGCATAGCAGTATGTTTAATATTTCATTAATCGACTGGTAAAGGCATCATCTTTTACCCCCATGCAGCTCCCGATAGTCTTTCATGGTCGTCCCCTTATTAAAATGCCGCAAGTTGTAATGAAAGGTTAGCATGAAGTAGCGCTGCAATGCATTAGACTCCGAGTCTTCGATATACAACTCGGTGACATTGCGCCTGATATTGTTGTTTTGCTGGAAGAGATCGTAGACGTTCAGGCTGAGCTCACCGCGCTTATTTTTCAGGACTTTGGTGCCGATGCTCATATTCAATAGCAGAAAACTGTTGTTTACGTCTTCGGCGAGCCCCTCATTGAAACGGTGATCCAGGTCGAGGCGATAAACGATATCCTCCCAAATAATCCAATCATAAGTCAGTCGGGTAGACTGGTAGAAATAATTGTTGTTGAGGGCAGGCCGTAGGGAATTTTCCGCTACATTAAAGTTGGACCTGGTAGAGAGCCGGAAGTCAATATGCTCACTGATATTGCTGCTGATAGATAAACCCACGCGGAAATTGGTATTATTCACATAATTCAGTTGTTCATTGATCATACCCGGCCGATGACTGAAATTGACGGATCCGAATATGCTACCGTTGGATTTGATGAAACCGAGGGGTCGTCCGTAATTCAGATAGGAGCGAAAATTCCAGTATCCGTCCAGGTTCACCGGCAGGGAAAGCTGGGACCCCTTTTCCAGAATAATGCCTTCGTCCAATAGGATCGGCTCGCCGGCAATGATGGAACTGTTCGTGATGTAATTATCGGTAATGGAACTAGAGAAGTACAGGAAAAAAGATTGATCGGTTTCCGGGTCTCTGCTGCGATAGCGGACCCTGATGCGGTTCGTAAAAGTCTGATCCAGTTCCGGATTACCGGTACGCAAACGAAGCGGATTGGAAATATCGATGACATCCTGCAATTGACTGATTCGGGGCGCACGGTTGTAAGTGTCGTAATCGATGTCCAACCGTTTGGTTTTTGAGAATTGCAAATCGATTCGCACGGTAGGAGCCAGGTTCTCAAAAGTACGTTCGATAAAGAAGGGCTGAGGGAATACCTGGTCGTTCACCAAATCAGACCTGCGGTATTCGGCTTCCAATTGGATCCTGAAATTATCCGTCTTGTATTGATAACCCAACTCCATTTGCTGAGACAAATAATCACTGGTAAAAGTATTACTAAGGGCCGTATCCGGCAATAAGCGCACTTCCGAAGGGTCCTGTTCTTCCAAAACATCGTAGGTGATCCGATCGGAGTCTTCGCCATTATTGCCAATCTCATACTCCAGTTCGATTTGCCCTTTTTTTCCGATAGGCTCCGTATAGGAAAGGTCGGTTTCCCAGTGAAAACCAGTTCTATCCCGGGTGGTGTACTGGTTGAGGATCTCCAAACGTTCTTCCTCACCAAAGAAATTATTTTCGGCCAACCGGTTGGCTTCGTCGATATTGGAATGATAGCCACCATCCATCCCCACCGTCAGGCTCCTGCCTTTTTTCGCGAAACGGTGGCTGTAAAAAAGGCGGCCGCCCACATCGTAATCATCGTTGTCGGCCTGACGATTATTTTCTGTTTGGTTCAGCCGATCGGTGCCGACCGCAGTGCGCCCAAAAAAATAAGACTCCTCTTTATCATTCTTTATCGAAGCATAAGGACGGAATAGCAGGCGGTTGTTCTTGTCCATATTATATTCGAAGCGCAGGTTGAAACGGTGATCCCGATTCTGTTGGATGTCATTGCTGTTTTCTCGATAGACCTGTCCTTCTTCGGAGGGTAGGACGTAATCCCGGATCAGGAAAGAGATGCCTTCGTTTTTTCGCTGACTGAACAGGTAACTACCGGTGATCTCGGCCTTTTCTCCCCAGTCGTCGCTGAAATTAATGCCTACGCTTTGGGTGTTGATAATTCCATTCTGAGGCCGGGTCTCTCCCTGGCTATTGGCATCTGCGGAGTAACCCAGCGCATTGATATTATTGCTCAAGCCGGTGACGGTCAGTCGTTGGTCCTCGTTGAAAAAATTGATACTGGTTCCCACTAAATAGCGGCCCCTGGAACCGTAACCGGCCGACATTTTCCCAAATTGTCCACTCCTTCGGTTGGGTTTGGTAATGATATTGATGGTTTTTTCCTGTTCTCCATCATCAAAACCACTCATTTCCGCTTTATCACTTAGCCTGTCGTATATCTGAATGCTTTCAATCACTTCGGCCGGCAGGTTTTGCAAAGCCGTTTTGACATCCTGACCAAAAAAGGGTTTTCCATCTACCAGAATCTGTACTACATTTTCCCCCTGGGCTTGTAAGGCCCCATCCTGCAAGCCTACACCCGGTAGTTTTTCGACCAGGCTCTGGGCGCTGGCATCTTTCATGGTTTTAAAGGCGGCGGCGTTAAATTGGGTCGTATCTCCAAGCTGAGTTCCGGTCGCTCTCCTGGCCGCGACCTCGATCTCGTTGAGCCAGGTTGCTGCTTCTTTCATTGGCAAAGGCCCTAGGTTCAAATCCTGTTTTTCCACAACAATGACCGTTGTGATTGATTCATATCCGATATACTGAACTTTCAGGATATACTCGCCGGATTTCACACCAGACATTTCAAACATCCCTTCGAAGTCGGTCACCGTTCCTATCACGGTCGCAGAGTCTTTGGGGTGCAGAAGCATGACCGTCGCCGAAGGGAATGTGGTACCATCTTCAGCACTCTGCACCAACCCCGAAACCTTATAAGATTGAGCTGAAGCCACGTATGAACACCACAACAGACTCAACAGTAGTAAACTTCTTGCTAGAGGAGCTGGACCGGATCGGTACTTTGCAGTCATAACAGTCTTAAGGTGTTTCTTCAATGAATAAAGGCATCACATTAAAGATGACGAAATACTAAGGTGTTCTCCTTACTGCCGTACCTGAAGAGCGCTAAGATCTACCCCACTTTTCGCATTGCCGAGTTGCCCTCGCTAAAGCAAAGATGCCTACGAGTGTGTGAATAAATTACGCTCTCCTAAGCACTTCAACCATGCAAGTTGTTTGATCTAAGATAATTCAACATTTTTCCAGAAAAATCGGTATTGAGAATATTGAATCCAAGCTTGATGATGTCATCCCAATGCCTTTCGGGAAAACTACTTTGTTGCTCATAGAAGCCTTGGCAGACTCTTTTGGAGACAGGATTTGCCCAGGCTTTGATTCCTTTTTTAAGAACCAACTGCACTAACTTCGCTAAATTGGGTCGAAATTCGGTAATGAAGAACTCGATTGCCATCGGGTTAAAGAAATTTTCGAACTGGAAGATCCATTCTGCCGCATTATCATCTGCACTATTGATGATTGGCATGAAGGCTATATGTTTGTTTCGAAGGAGGTGCCCATAATCCTGCATTAGTTTATTAGGAGGGTGATTTCCTTTGAGAATTACTTGCTCGGCTGTGCCAGTTTGATTGATCATTGGAGCAATCTCAAAAAGGTATTCATAACATTTATCTAAGCAGATGATAATTCTGCCTTTGGTCACCTTCAGAACCTGTTGAAGGGTTGGGATATGAAGTTGGCTGGACTCTCCGGTAGATGGATTAAGTAATGGAAAGTTCTTCAGCTCATTCATCGTGTATTCGGAAACCTTTCCAAACCCAGTGGTTGTCCTGGAAAGGTATTCATCGTGAATAATGATAAATTGGCCATCCAAAGTTCTTCTGACATCAATTTCTACAATGTCACAACCTTTAGCAATTGCATTTTCAATAGCTGCAATTGAGTTTTCAGGGAGATTTTCATTCCAGAGGCCCCTGTGGGCAGCAACCGATACTTTATTAGCGAGAAAATTTAACTTATGAAGCATATGGTAAGGGGATTGTTATGATTACTTTGTGATGCGATTGGGATAAAGTTCACGGGCATTCGTTCTGATTCGGATATTGGCATTGAAAAGATGGTTGTCCTTGTGGGTCACTAAGATGGCACTGCGAAAATTGCAGGGAATATCAAGGTTTGTTAGACGAGACATATCGAGTGAAATTCTTGCTGGATTTTCAGGTTCTGCGGAGGGTTCAGTTTTTAGTGCTGAGTAAGCTTTTGGAGGTGCCATGATCACTCCATAGCGCATGAAGTTCTTGTAGCCTCTTGGAGTCAGTTCGAATACGGATAGCTTTTCGGAAGCCATCGCAAAACTTAGCCAGGAGACAAATTCTGAAATCTTTTCTCCACAACTCAAGGCAAATATTGGTTTGAATTTTGCCAACTGAGTCAGGAACAGTATCCTTGCTGGACCTCCTGGAGTATGATAAGATTTGTCCAGAGGTTTCTCCTGTTCAGTGAATCCCAGTTCTGAAAATAATTCTAGATATATTTCCTTACCAAGAAAGCAGATTCCTTCTTCGGAATTTGCGAACTTATCTCGGCTCTCCCGCTTTTCAAAGTTGAGGTCAGCTCCGTGTGCTAGAAGCATTTCCGGGATCGGGTATTCTTCAATGCTTCCGTACTTGACCTTAGATCCAAACGCCATGTAGATCGTATTCTGCATGTAGTCCAGAACAAGACTAAAGACTATCTTGCCCCTTGAAATACAGGTGATGGACCCGGTCGGATTATTGAGTGGATCTGGTTTTTCCATTTCTTGAAATGTAGAACTTTCCACATATTTACCAATAGAATCGTAGGTGCCTTGAATTTCTCTAAGAATTTCTTTTAGATAATCACTGCGATCGACCGGGTCCATAATCCAACAAAGATCATCAATGTACTCTAATCCTCGTATTTCTCTTTCCTCGGTAAGAATTGCACACTTGCTATTGAATTCACGCAAAATCTCGACCATAATCATCTCGCACTGAGCATCGAAAGTATAGGTATCGGTCTTGCCCTTTGCACTATGCATCAGACGATGAGGACTGGAAGAGAACAAGTAGATCCTGGCCTCCTTCAGTGCTCGGTAAGCAAATTGGAGTAAAGCTATGTGAAATCCAGATATAAGAGCTGTGATGGTTGGTGTAGTCTCCTCTTTTCCCACTAAAAAAAAGGAGCTATCCAACATTTCAGGAGGGATTTTCAGCGCTTTAGCGAAAACAATAATATTCTCCCGGGTAGGTAGAATTCTTTCATTTTCAATTTGGTTGATGTAGCTCCTTGAATAACCTGTTATTCTTCCTAGTTCAGCTTGAGATAAATTGCGTTCAACGCGAACGGATTTAAACTTTTCAAGGTTAAAAGCCATATTTCGAATTTTTTTGCGATGAATAGATTTTGCTTCAAAATTAAGGACCATTCTCTTGTAAAACAATATGTTAGTAAAACTATACATCGGGTAAACAAAAGTTTTAAAAAGCGCTTTCCTCGTAAAATGATCGGTAATGAATGTTTAGTATTCAGGTAAACCCTTTATCGCATTCCTTTAACTTTGGATCTAGCTCCTCGTTATTTCCTTGGAACCGGGTTAAGCAAGATTTTTATAAACAATAACGAATTGTCAAGCTTTCATTTAACAATTGTAATTGCCGGTTGCCGTTTCTGATGCTGCACAATGGGCTTATTGAGCTCTTTAGCCCTTAAAAGCCAGGATTGAAAACGTTTCAGATGTTTGAGTGGCTGACGCAGCAGAAAATCCTTTTCGTAGTTGAAGACCCAAAACTTTCGGATTTCGGTTTCGAAATTTCCGTGTACTCCTTCCTTGAATCCACAAGCATCCAATGGGCAATGTTTTTGTTCCTGGTTATGCTGGTAGTAGGTCAGGGTAGTGTGAATGATATTTTCTACTGGATCTTCTGTTTCGTTTGTATTTGTGCTCTCTATATTTTTTATTAGTTCTTCTTCTTTCTTTTCCTTTCTAACATTGGTTTCGTTGGTGTCTGTGTCCTGTTCCTGTTTCGATTCGCCACTGTTTTGTCCCGGTTTTGAATCTGTTTCATTTTCTGCGGTATTAGAATGATAAGTATCATAATCACAGACGGTTATAAGGGAGATGCCCTGTTTTATCTCCAGTTTTATGATCTCCCGCTCATCCAGTAATTTTAGGAAGCGAAGTGACGCCACGAACTGGCCCCTTTTTTCGTCATGCAATTGTTTGTTGATGAAGCGGGCGCGATCCTCATAACTGACGCGCCGCCGCCGATCGATCCAGGCTTCAAAGCGGGTACGTTCCCGCTCCTTCTCCCGCAACCAATGATTGGAATACATACGGGGTATTTTGACGTGTCCTTTTGGCATGATAGCCCTGTTTTTGAGTGATTAATTGAATTAATGAAGTACGTTACGCTTTTCAAAGCGAATGCTGCTAAAGACTATGGTGAACAACCAGCTGTCCGATATTCCTTTTCAAAACACTTAAAGGGTGAAAAAATGCATCAAGGTCTTGTCTAATAATCGATATAAAGATATGATTATTAATTGATTATGTAAAATGAAAGAAAGGGCAACTCAGTGAATTTCAGTGCAAATTCAGTCGATGTGTGTTTGCTGTTGTATTATACCGACTCGGGATTTGTGGTTGTAATGAATTAAGCGCCAATACTCCTCTACGTAGGTCTTGTATAGCCCTTACGAATTTGCTTTGGCTTTAGTCCTTTACCTCTTTTTTAATGAGCTTGTCATCGAACCAATCCAGGCGATATACCAAGGGGACTCTTCTGATTTCAGCATTGGACTTTCAATAGGGGACCGGATTAACTGGCCATTCTTGACAAGTTCGGCCACTCTACCAATCATCTTATAATAATTTGGTATCATTTAATTGATCTGATTATAAAAGACTCTGCGAAAATAACCACTACAGAAATTCACAACCAGAAAAAATAAGGTAAATTACAGCTCAGGCTATGATCCGAAAGGATTCTTGTTTCCTATAAACATCAACTAACTTCAATTCCAATATGCACATTGACAGGCATTTTACCTTTTCTTTATCCACATCATTGATATTGGCTCTTCTGGTTTTGGGCTGTGTTCAACAAAAACGGCCCATAGGCGTAGAAGAATCAGCAAATCTGGTAAATCCTAAAGATTGGCCGGGCATCAAATCACTGCCATTAGACCCGGCAATCGAAGCACAAATAGACGACTTGCTGCCCAAATTGACACTGGAACAAAAAGTAGGTCAGGTTATCCAGGCCGACAATGGGTCCGTCACTCCGGAGGAGGTTAAGCAATATCGCTTAGGCTCTGTGTTAAGTGGAGGGAACTCAGCACCTGGCCCCTTTCCTTATGCGGCTACAGAAACATGGTTGGCAATGGCTGATAAATATTACAACGCATCGATTGACGAAGAGGGGGTTGAAGTTGCCATCCCATGCATCTGGGGAATAGATGCCGTACATGGTCATGCCAACCTTATTGGAGCCATAGTCTTTCCCCATAATATTGGACTCGGTGCGATGAATAATCCCGACTTGATGGAGCAAATTGCTTCCGTGACTGCGCACGAGCTCACTGTATCTGGTCACGATTGGACCTTTGCTCCAACTTTGGCGGTACCGCAGGATGTGCGTTGGGGTAGAAGTTATGAAGGATTCTCTGAAGATCCAAAGATCGTGCAGTCGTATGGCGATCGAATTGTTTACGGACTGCAAGGCCGTTTCGGTGAAGCTGATTTTATGGGAGCTGGCCGGGTTATATCCAGCGCCAAACACTTTCTCGCCGACGGCGCGACCGAAAAGGGGGTCGACCAGGGTGATGCCCTGATCAGCGAAACCGAGTTGCGCAATGTCCATGCGGCCGGTTATTACAGTGCCATCCCTGCAGGGGTACAAACGGTCATGGCTTCTTTTTCCAGTTGGCAAGGTAGAAAGCTACATGGCGACAAAGAGCTGTTGACGGATGTTTTAAAGGGACAACTTGGTTTCAACGGTTTTGTAGTAGGAGATTGGAACGGGCATGGTCAGGTTCCCGGCTGTACGAATACGGATTGTCCGCAGTCGCTCAATGCAGGTCTGGATATGTATATGGCTCCCGACAGTTGGAAAGGTTTGTATAAAAGCACGCTGAAGCACGTTAAGAGCGGAACAATTCCGATGTCGCGTCTGGAAGATGCCGTACGCCGCATCCTTAGGGTGAAAATTGCTTCCGGGATATTTACCAAAGGTGCGCCAAGTACCCGTAAAAATGCAGGAGACGAAAGCCTGCTGGGATTGCCTGAAAACAGAGCCATCGCACGCCAGGCGGTTCGTGAGTCAATGGTATTGCTTAAAAACAACGGCGGTATTTTACCCATTGACGCTAGCCAAACAATTTTAGTCATTGGTGACGGAGCAGAAAGTATTTCCAAAGCATGTGGTGGTTGGACATTGTCGTGGCAAGGTACCGGTCATACGAACGATAAATTTCCGAATGGCGAATCTATATTGGACGGTATTAAAGAAGCGGTAGGTGCGGCCGGCGGCAAAGTAATCTATTCGGCCAATGGTGATGCAGGTGTAGCAGCCGATGTCGTAATTGCGGTATATGGAGAAGATCCATATGCAGAGTTTCAAGGCGACAGGGAAGACCTGGACTTTGTTGCGAATGGTTTTGATGTTGGTAATTTGGCAAAATTTCAAAGTAAAGGCACCCCCATTGTATCCGTTTTTCTATCCGGCCGACCGCTATGGTGCAACCCTGAAATAAACCGGTCGGATGCATTCATCGCAGCATGGTTGCCCGGTACCGAAGGAGGAGGTATTTCGGATCTGCTGTTTCAAAGAGATCCCTCTTTTGATTTTACGGGCCGTCTTTCATTCTCCTGGCCGGCAAGTGCCTTTGTCTCCAAAGATGCCGAACCATTGTTTAAGTTAGGGTATGGTCTTTCTTATGATAGCGACGTGACGGTCGATCCACTTCCGGAAAACTCGGGTTTAGAGAATAGTGAAGTAGTATCTACCGGGGCGTTTTTTAGTAAAGGCGCTCCTGTTGCACCCTGGGGACTGTGGTTGAGTTCCGGTGATTTGGTCAAACAAATTGCAAGTTTTCCCACATCGGTCGGCGGACTAATTATTAGCAAAACAGACCACACTGCGCAAGAAGATGCATTGAGAATAAAATGGACTAAATCGGATCGTGACCAAATGCGGATCAGTGCCGCTTCCCCAAGCGACATGTCTCGTCAGGCAAACGGTGCCATGGAACTTACTTTCTCGGCCAAATCATTTAAAGCTGACGACGCAGTTGTCCGAATTGGTATGTGTGGGCCAAACTCCTCCTGCGATCAAACCCTCAGTATCGGAATCGCGGCCGACAACTGGCAAGAATATCGAATAAGTCTAAGTTGTTTCGATAATCTTGGGGTGGACATGGCCAAGGTCAGCTCTGCATTAATGATTACCGCGGGAGAAGGGGTAGATATTGGGTTAAGCAATATTCGCTTAGAATCAGATATTGATGCGAAGCCCGGATGTGACGGTAAATAGGGTGGTTGAAATTACCGCCACTCCAATTTAGCCACCTGCACTCCATCCAACCCAGGCGTCAACGCAGCAATGTAGTATTGATCCCCTACCTTAAGTATCTCCGGAGCCGCTATCGGCAACGTTCCTACTTTCCGGGCTTCATCGTCCAATCCAAAATACATCGGATTAGGGGAAGCATAAACGGTGGTTTGACTGTCCGTGCCGTACAGTTGAGTGACGAACAAATAGTATAAATCGTGCTCGGGCAAGTATACCACATGCGGGCACTCATCGGAATATCGGGGACTATTGGTTTTATAAGGAGGGGTATGCGATACCTTGACCGATTGACTCCAGTCCCTGAGGTTTAGCGATGTCCGGCAAAAGGCCCACCCGTCATTGACGGGATCGGATAAATGACTGGTATAATAGCAATAATAGGTATTGCCGCGTTTGATCACCATGGGGTCGCGTGCCGTATTATTGGTGTGACTGGCCGTTGGATGTTCCGTGAAAAGGTCCGGCTGTCCGTTACCTCCCAGGATGCGCTCAAAGTGTTTTCCATCACGACCTTTGGCCAGGCAGATACGTTTCCAATCGCCGTAGAAAAGATAATAGGTGCCGTCTTCTATAAAAACGTAGGGGGCTTGCATGCCGCCCGGGGTTTCTCCGAGTTCCGGGTCGGCGACCCATTTGACGCCTTTGGGAGTCCAGTCCGTAGCGGTCAGGTCTTCTCCCTCCCAGCCGTATAGAAAGCGGGTAGTATGCGGCGATCCGGGAAAATTGGACCGGCGAATGCACGACCACAATTGCCAGGTGCCGTCGGCGGCTCGCCAAATGCCAAAATCCACCGGTTGCTGTTTGTCGGATTGGTATTCGCCGAGATCCGGGTTACTGGCAATCCGCCACCAATCGCTTGCTATGGTGGGGCTGGGAATGTGTTTTTGCGCCCTGACCGTTAATAAACAAAGTAATGAAATAAGGAAAAAGAGGATCGATTTTCCCATGATGGAAAGGTTTCTTTTATTCGGTGATCAAATTGTAGTATGCTTCCATATTGAAGTTGTCTAAAGTTTCTCTTCCGACTGCAAAACCCAGCTAAATGAACCTCAAAACAGCTTTTTTTTCACCGTAGCGCTGCTATGCTGAAAAAAAACCGATTCTGAGAACCATTTATCTGATTTTTTCGCTGCGAAACAGAAACTTTAGACAACTTCAGTTACAAAATAGCTTGTTCAGACCTCTTTTTATCATTGCACGGAATACTTTTTTCAGCCATTGCCTGAAAAACCGAATAATACCGATCGAAATGCAGAGGATGTGTTTTTTCCGGAAGGGTTCGATGGTTTCAATAAATCGTTTGCATACTGGCAATTTTCCATTTTTCATCTTCCAGCACCATCAACCGCACTTCTCTAATCGTTCCGCTTTCTCCATTTTTGGAGTAGAACACCATTGCGGCCTCGCCAAATAGTTCAATCGCATATTCCTGATTGGAATCCGGTACGGGGATGGGGTCGGGAAATTTCCTAATGTGGTCGACCGTGTTCTGATTGACGGCTTCCCAACCGATAAACTCTCTAAAGGGCGTGTTGCCCGTATACATTTTTGAAACGAAAGGCTGGTGAGACCATTGCTCCTGCCACATGGCCAGATTGCGTTCGCAGAAATACAGGGTCTCATTTTCCAGTGTTTCAATGATTAATTTTTCCGGACCGGGATGAGAAGGGGAGGAGGGCGACTGACAACTCCAGATCAATATTCCAAAACAGAAGGGCCATAAATTTTTCATCATTTTTGACCCGAAATTAGGAGCAAATTGAAAGGCTGGATAGTAAAAACGCGACATTGTCTGCGTGCTTAGGTGTTTCTTTTCGCCATTTGATTCAATCGGAGAAATGCCGGTTCCGAACGATTAGAAGGGGTGATACCGAGGTGCTTTCGAAAATCTTTGATGAAGTGCATTTGGTCGTAATACCCGTATTCCAGAAAATTTGCTGGAGATTTCGGCCTGATAACGCTGGCCTTATAGAAGTGTTTAAACCGAATGATATTTAAAAACTTCTTAGGGGATATGCCAAAAAAGCTTTTGAATTTTCGCTGGAAATGACGGACGCTCAAACAATGTTCTTTTGCTAGTTCCCGGACGCTGATCTGACCATTCACCCGTAGGATCGACTTCAAAAAGGCAGATGGCAACTCGTTCCACTGCCCGTCTGCCAGGTTACCTATCTGTAAGTGCAAAGTCTCCGAAAGCAAATCGATGGCAGCGGTTTCCTCCTGACATTGCTGCAAGCTGCGGTCTAAGTCGCACAACCATTTGACTCCGAAATCTGATAAAGATACATTCTTATCCAAGGTATTCTTAAGCCGTTCGCCAAATAAGGCATGAGCTCCGGTCGGCTTTAATTTCATGCCAATTAAATGGCAAGGATTCATTCGGCTTGCCAAAACCGACAACGTTTGGATGCCGATGATACACGAACGGTCTATGATTACAGGACGTCTGTGTGGATTTACGAACGCCTTGCGGTATCCACCTTTTTGGGCAAAGATTATTTCGAGGTATCCATCCGGAATCAGTAGGTCGGGCTTTGATCCGGTCTCCGTGCTTCTCATAACCCAGGCATATTTGACGAATTGGGCCAACTCCCGCTGAAGCGTATACTTACGGTAATATAACTGGTTGTCTTCTGGCATGATCTACACCGGGGCTTGTGTTGATGTATTCTGTGGCCTCCCGGTGATTAAAGATAGGAAGATGTTTCAGAACGTTCCCGCGCGCACAACCTGCACCCTACAATAGAAGGGCATGGTGAAACAATCTCCGGATTTCTGTCGTAAGGATATTTAGAAGCCACCGAATGATTGAGAAAACTACCATACTACTTGCCTGGTTGCTATTAGTAGCCATCCACCCAGCGCAACTCCAGACCACTCTATGGGAATTTGAATTGCCTACCGATCGAACAACTGTCCGGAAATGGCTCGGTACCAAAGCTTATGAAATCAATAGATCTCCTGCTGCTGATTGGGCAGTGGATGCCGAGAAGTTGACCATGTCCTCTGACGATGCTTCCTATGAAATCAAGATCGAATTCCCGCAAAACATCTCTTCCGCTGATAACCCGGTTATCGAGTTTAAATACAAGGTTCTAGAGGCCCCGGCAGAAGCAAACCTTCGACTTGGCAATTTAGAGGATTCGGCTTTTAGAATCTACTTGGGTTTTGACAAATTGAACTGGTGCAGAGTCCCCAATAGCATTGTTTATGCACATGGGAGCAGTAATTCAACCGGCGCGCGGTTTAATTCCGGGCGTTTTTGTCTCGGGAATGTTTATTTTCATATTGTCAACGATTCAACGAGTAATGATTGGATCTCCGTCAGAAAAAATATCTATCTCGATTATGAATCGGTATTTCGCGGGAAATTGCCGGAATTGATGGGCCTGATGATAAAAACTGATTCGAATAATTCAGGTGGTAAGTCTCGGGTAATGCTAAACAGTATCAGGATCATCTCAACACCTACGAAGCAATGAAGGGGACAAAATTATACCTCGTTCTGATCGCAGTCATCTCCTATGTATTGGTCAATGTTCCGCTACTTCTGGTTTTAAAAAACTTTAGCTATGATCGGGATCTGGCTTGGAAAGTGCTACGGAACAGTCCTCATCAATTTCTTTTTTTATTCTTCTTTTTTCCAATTGGTCTGATCTGTTTGATCCGTGCCGGTCGTTCAATCATCAACTTAATGCAGTCCAAGCGTGCGGAAGAGGTGCCATTTCTGATTAAGAGATTTCCCTTGATCTACTTTTCATTTAACCTGGTTTTTCTCTTAATTGCGATTGCCTTTACTTCCCTTACTAAGACTCAGTCTACCAGCGATATCTACAAGCTCAAGCCGGATTATGCCGAAGGAGCCATATTGGCAAAGGAAATTGTATTCCAGGAAGTACTGAAGGAGGATCGCTATCGCTCCTCTTGGAAAGACCAGTTTAAGTTGCTGCCAGGCATTACGGATCAGGAGTGGGCAGATCTGGAGAAAGCGCATGTTCACGAAGGTTTTAGTTCGGCAAAATTCTTTCACGATATAGCTAGTACAACTTACGAAAACCTGGAAAAGAGCAGAGTCGGCAATTCGTATTGGAACGATCTATTATCAGCCAATAACATCTCACGGTTAAAACCTAAGGACCTCCACGAATCTACCTTGTTTCTTCAATTTATCTACGATAGTGAACTGTTATTTCAAATCGAGAAGGAGTCGGGGAAAAGAGTTTTGAGCCGTGCGGTTCTAGGCTCGAGTTTTGCAGAGTTTGTCGGGTCCAGCTTCATTCTACTCCATTTTTTTCTGTTCAGTGTGACGGCCATTTACCTTCAGACTTTAAACAAAGTCTTTTCTGCGGATGACTTACGGCGGCCAATGTCTTTGCTGTTTGCTGCACTTTCCATTTTTTGCATGTGGTTTTCCCTGAGGATTTATTCTGTAAATGAGGTTCAGATCTTGTATGGTGGGGACAATGGGACCAGCCTGCAACTACTGTCTGGTTTTGTATTTATGGTCGGAATTGCCATTTATTTGCTTTATCCCACATTTAACAACAGCATCTCAAAATTATTGTTGGAATTGTCGCCCATCATCCTGGCCATCATCCCTACGATGTTTACGCTGTTTAATCCTACGTTAGCCAGCAAAATACTGGGATCGAGTGCTGATTTTTCTGTTGTTCTAATGCTACTGATCAGTTACTTAGTTCTCATAGCCCCCTGGTTGTATTTAAATATTAAAAAACGGGCGGGTTGACACCTATCACTTGCTTCTACTCCAAACTCACTTGAAAAATGGAAAGACACCCAGTTACACTCTTTTTACTATTCCTTGTTTTACATTCCTGCTCCACCACTTGGATCGAATTAGACAAACCCGTCACCGGTAATCTACCGGAGCGGCCTCCCCGGCTTACTTCCGAAATCGGCGTTCCACTGGAGATTGATATTTCTCAAATTGAGAAGTTGATTAACCGGGAATTGCCAAGCGGCCGGTTTATAAACCAGACGAAAAAGGAAAGTGATGAAATCACTTATTCTTACCAGGTATTCCGAAATCGGCCGGTAAAATTTTCGGCCGAAGGAAATGAGTTGGTATTTCGCATTCCAATTGACATCAGAGCGAAAGGGACCTACTCGAAATGCCTTGGTACCTGGTACAATGGCAGATGTTATACGATCAAAAAAAAGTGGCTTGATACCGATTGGACGGGCGGTTTAATCAAATCACAGGAAGTCCGGGTTCCAGGGGTAGTGATTCGCGAAAATGCCCATGTTTCGCCCAGTGTCGACCTGGAGTTACGGGTGAAACTGGGGGTGAATGCGGATTACTCTTTGGATGTGAAAACCAAACTAAATGCTTCTTTAACCGGCGACAAGCACCTTCACATGGACCTGTTTGGCGATTTGATCAGAATTAACATCGACTTTCGCAAACCCCTTAACAAGTTGTTGCAATCGGCGCTTGGAAAGATTCAGGGAAAAGTGGATCAAGAAGTCAACAAAATCGTGGGGGAATTTAATCTTCGGGAAAAGGTAGCTACCTATTGGAACCAACTCGGCCATCCTATTCCAATCAGAGATATGTGGCTGAAAATAGAGCCGGAAGGTGTGATATTCGAAAATCTACACGTTCGTTCGAATAAACTTCGGGTTGGGGTTGGCATGTATGCCAAAATGGAAATTTCGGGTAATAAACCGATTTCAACGGTCCGTCCCTTACCCAATCTCATACTCAACCGGCCCGTTGACGGATCCTTTCAGATTTACTTGCCGGTCACTACAGAATTCAAATCTCTTCAGGAACAAGTTGCCCAAAAGGTCATTGGGAAGGTATATAAATTCAATAAAGCAAAACTGGAAATCCTGGAATTGGAAATGGAAGGGGTTAATATGGAAAATGTCAACGCCATCCTGGTCCGGGCTTACATCAAGGGAAAATATAAATTTAAGCGCTTCGAAGGCAACATCTATTTCAAGGCCGTCCCTAGCCTGGATGACGGTATCAAAGAAGTCAGTATCAGCGATTTTAGGCTGGAAGCAAAGACCAATAGTTTTCTGATCAATGCCGGACTGAACTATTTGGTGAATAGCACTTCGTATTATGAAGATTTGAAGAATGAACTTACCTATTCCTATCGTCGGGAGTATGATAAATTCCTTTCACTGATCAATCACGAATTGAAGGAAGTAGTGGTGAATCAATTGGTGATCAATGGAGAATTAAAAGGAATTTCGGTACCGGGCCTTTTTATTGATCCAACCTCCCTGGAAGTCTTGTTGATCGCAAACGGAAATATTGAATCCTCCGTAGACCTTAACCGGGTTCCGGTAGATGTTTCCAACAATAAACACTTACCCTCCCATTTGGTGAAGAGAGATAACCGCGAGGGAGATGGCGGAATCACCGGACCATCCAGCATCTATTCCCAATTGATGCGAGATGGGAGACGTTGGACAACTAAAAATCTAAATGTGGAAATCTCCGGTTCTTCTTGTTACAACGATAATCTTACCAACTGTAATAAGTACGGCCGGTTGTATACCTGGAAAGCGGCCGAGCGGGCCTGCGCACGGCTGGGCGAAGGTTGGCGGCTACCCACCGCCGAAGAATGGAAAACACTGGCTGAAGCTTACGGCGGTTATGTCGAATCGTATAAAAGCAAATCCAAGACCTGGAGAGGGACCGATGAAAAAACTACGATCTGGACCGAAGATATTGGCAGTTCAACGAAGTCTTATGAATCTTTGCAAGTCGGAGGCAAAAGTGGTTTTGATGTATTACTGGGGGGGTATGCAGATGACCATCGGGATGCATCCTATGCCGCTCTCGGCCGGCTGGGGTATTACTGGAGCAGCACCGGTAGGGCTTTTGGCACCAATACGCACGGTATCTCCGTTCGATTTAGTGAGGTTCAAAACTGGGAAATCGACGTTGAGAGCGCCGAAAGGAGGCCTCCCAGAAGTGGAGTGAATAGCATTTATTCCTGTCGTTGTATCAAAGAGGTGGAACGAAGAGTCAACCCGGTTCCACCGCCGGTAGTCAGTACACCAACACCTTCCCCCTCGGTGCCCAGAAATGATGATACCTATCGTTCCCGCTACCAAGCCCCAGCTCCCAGTCCCTACTCGGCTAATCAGAGACTGAACACCAATTATCAGACGAGTAATCTACCCGCTTATCCGTCTGGCATCACTTCCGCTGCTTCAAAACCTAAGGGGCGAACCTATATTATACCTTCTGTAGAGCGGAAATTCCGGGAGTTTTCCGTCGATTCAATTCAGAATTTCGGTTTCACTATCGGAAATGCAAATCGGGGCAAACTTGGCGTTTATTTCACGGCAATTGCCAATGCCAATTTCTTTCGGTCCGCGGAATATCAACTTCCAGCTGAGGAAAATCTGTTTTTTACGGGGGGATTTCGCCGAAAAAGACTGGACCTTTCTACTGGGTTAACCCTACCCAGGCTTGGACCATTTTCCATATATCTCGGTGGTGGTGCTGCTTATCGTTCTATGTTATGGATGGTCGATGTCTACGATGATCAATTCCAGACTCTACTGAACACGGACTATGCCGCAAGTCCACTTGACACCGAGTGGCTTCCAATCATCGAGACCGGTCTGGTCATTAATTTAGGACCTTTGGCCCTCCGATATGGCCTCAAAAGTTATGATTTGGAAACTGATTCGGCTAATTGGTGGCATTCGGCAGGGATTGGGTTCTCATGGATTAGATGGTAATGATGACGTAATCTTGCTATCTATATGTGTATTGCTCTATTTATTTCATAAAGTATTAAATAAAAAGTCAATATTTCCTTATTTTGAGTGGACAAACCTCAGAAAAATATTGTCCATGAAACCAATGATCCTGGCCTACCTATTGCTCTGCTGTATGGCATTAGGAAACGCCCAAGAAAGCAAGACTCCGCCGTCCTGCGAAATGACGGAAGCGCATGCAGCAAACTACAAAAAACTAAACCTCGCCGAGCAAACGCAGACTTTTATCAAACAATATAAATGGCCGGTTCACCTCAGAAACTCAGCCCTGGACTCCTTACCCATCAAGGTACACGTCATCCAAAGCTCCAATGGACAAAGTGATTTTGTCATGGACGACCTGAATGTTGCCATCGGCCAGGTGAATGAACACTTTGAGAACATTGGCGTCCATTTTTTCATTTGCGGGCCAATCAACTACATCAACGATGATGACTTGGCAGACTTTGATTTAAGCAAGGATGATGTGATCGCAACCGATTATGCTGCTCCCGGGCACATCAATCTCGTTCTGCCCTTAAAATTAACGAGTAGCTCCAGTGGCAGGCCCATTTGTGGATACACTTATTTCCCTTGGAGCTCCTACTTTTCGGATATCATTACCGTAGAGCAATCTTGTATCATCCATGGTGACAATGCTTCGACGATGATCCATGAATTTGGCCATTATTTTGGTCTGTACCACACCCATGGCAAATTTAATTGTGGACAACAGACGGATGAATTGGTGGATGGGAGCAATTGCAGCACGACTGGCGACGATCTTTGTGATACACCGGCTGATCCAGGACTATCGGGAGTGGATTGTGAAGAGTCATTGGTGGACGGTTCCTGCAACTATAAAGGAGATTTAACCGATGCCAACGGACAGCTTTACCAGCCTAATGTAAGAAATATCATGTCGTATTCCTTTAAGAAATGTCAGGATTTCTTGTCTGCTGATCAGTACGCCAGAATGGCATTCTTCTATGATAATTACCGCTATTACCTGGCGTGTAGCAGTGATTGTACTGCTCCGTTGCCCACGTTGCGATCTTCAGACTATTCGAGTTTTCATATGACCTGGCGCAACTTAACCAATGTATCTGAGTATTCCCTGCGCTATCGAAAGCAGGGCGATGCCGATTGGATCAATCGACCCACCTGGGAATCAAGAAACTTTCTTCTGGGGCGTGCGCTTCCCTGTACCACCTATGAGTTCCAGGTCAGATCCAATTGTGATGGAGGCCCCAGTAGATGGTCGCCCGTGCGCGAAATCAAAACGGAGGGCTGTGGCGACACCTATTGCTACTCCTATGGTTTGGCATGGGATAACTGGATTGAGAAAATTGGGGTTAACGAAGCGGAAAATCATTCTGGCTCGGACCTTGGTTACAGCAACTTTCAAGATCTGGATGCTTTTTCAGAAGTCATATTGGCTGGCAGCAGACCCAATGCTATTGTCTTGGAGCCAGGAACGGATGAGGCGGAGACCGTTGAAGTTATCTGGCAAATCTGGGTCGACTTGAACCTGAATGGGCAATTTGAGGAAACATCCGAATTGGTCTACGAGAAAACTGCGACCAACAAAGAAATCACCCGGGACGTTTTTACGGTTTCTTCGACGAGGAGCGGTAAGACCAGAATGCGTATTTCGATGTCGGTCGACGGTCTTACCGGTCCATGTTTGGCAGAAGGTTTTCGGGAAGTGGAGGACTATTCGGTAGAATTGGTAGGTGAGGTCCAGCTTCTTGCTGCCCAGGCGATCGCTCAGTCTAATGCGAGCTGTTTCGAGACGTCCGATGGTGTGGCGTTCGTTGCTGTAAGCGGTGGCCTGAAACCAGTAGATGTATTTTGGGACAACGGAGAAACGACTGATACGGCTACCCAGCTTTCGGCCGGTGTGCACGAGGTGCTCGTAATAGATCGACTAGGAGACTCCCTGTCGCTCCGTGTTGAGATTGGAGCTCCGCCGGCCTTAACGACGAGTGTGAGCTTTGTAGATTCCGTGTCCTGCTTTGGTGCCATGGATGGCCGGGCTTTGGTGGAAACGCAGGGGGGCGTTCCGGGTTATCAGTATTTGTGGGACAATGAAGAGGTAACTCCCGAAGCAGAAGCGCTGACTACTGGTCTCCATCGGGTTAAGATCACTGATCAAAATGGTTGTTCGATCATTCGGGAAATTTTAGTGCCGGGACCAGAGGACATTGTGCTCGATGTTCGGTTGCTGCCGGAGGATCAAGCCCCCTTTTGTCGTGGGGATTCGCTGGTTCTGGTAGCCAGCGGAGCGGAGCAGTATGAGTGGACCGGACCGGATAGTAATACAGTTGCCGGAGAGACTTTGGTATTTCCAATGTTGCAATTGTCAGACCGGGGTTTCATTGCCTTGTCGGCAGAAGATGCCGATGGATGCATGGCAGATACGACCATTGAATTGAAGGTCCTGGATCTGCCCAGTGTTGTTTTTGCTACTACCGATACCGTATTTCTGATTACCGATACACTGGTCAGGCTTAACCGGGGACTACCGGCAGGAGGGATCTATTTGGGAACCGGGGTGGTAGGCGACTTTTTTGACCCGACCCTAGCCGGGGTGGGATCACATTTGATCGAGTACATTTATGAAGCAGGGAATGGGTGTACCAACAGTGCATCGAGGACTTTTGTGGTGACGGAGCCGAGTACTTCGATCCAAGCATTCACAGAGCTTGTGGAGATGAAATTACATCCGAATCCGACAAAAGACGTTCTGCATCTGACTCTGAGTGGATTCGAAGGAGAGCACCTCATCCGGGTGTTTGATGTGACCGGTAAATCCATTTTTGAAGAAAGGCACATGATTGATCGGGCGACTTTTGAACATTCTCTTGATCTAAGTGCAACCACAGCAGGCCTCTATACTATTATTGTGGCAGGCGCGTCCGGTAGAATGTCGAGGCGGTTTATCGTGGCGGATTGAAACGCTTAATTAGACCCGTTCCAAAACGGTAGCATAACCCTGACCTACGCCAACACACATAGCAACCAATGCGTATCGCTGCTGCCGTTCTTGCAACTCCATGGCGGCCGTCTGTAAAATGCGCGCTCCGGAAACGCCCAGTGGATGGCCAATGGCAATGGCCCCGCCGTTGGGGTTGATCCTTGGGTCGTCATCGGCTACGCCCAATTCGCGGGTACAAGCTAAGACCTGCGCCGCAAAGGCCTCGTTGAACTCCAGGATATCCATATCGGCGAGCGAACAACCCGCCTTTTTCAGCGCCTTTTGGGAGGCGCCAACCGGGCCGATGCCCATAATGCGAGGTTCAACCCCTACCACGCCGGAACTGACAATGCGTGCCAACGGTTGAAGATTGTATTTCTTTACCGCTTCTTCCGAGGCGACCAAAAGGGCAGCTGCACCGTCGTTCAATCCTGAGGCATTTCCTGCCGTAACGGTCCCTCCCTCTTTTTTAAAGGCTGTCCTTAGCTTCCCAAGTACTTCCAAAGTAGTATTGGGTTTGATGAATTCATCCTGCTCAAAAAGAATGGGTGCTGCTTTGCGTTGCGGAATTTCAACGGGAGCGATCTCTTTGGCCAGTCGACCATTAACTTGGGCCTTAGCTGCTTTAATCTGGGACCAATAGGCGAATTGATCTTGTGCTTCCCGACTGATTTGATACATTTCAACCAGATTTTCAGCGGTGATTCCCATACCATCGGTGCCGTAGAGATCATGCATTTTCCGGTTGATAAACCGCCAACCAAAGCTGCTGTCATGCATTTGAGCGTCCCGACCGAATGGCTTTGAGACCTTGGAAATGACCCAGGGCCCCCTGGTCATGTGCTCAACCCCTCCGGCAATGACCAAATCTGCGTCGCCAGCTTTGATGGCGCGGTTGGCGTGAACGGCTGCAGACATGCCGGACGAACACAACCGGTTAATGGTTTCTCCCGGCACCGACCAGGGCAAACCTGCCAGTAACGACGCCATCCTTGCCACATTTCGATTGTCTTCTCCCGCCTGATTGGCACAACCCAGTATCACATCGTCATAGGCACCGGCCGGGATGTGATTGTATTTTTCTACCAATGCTCTGATGGGGATGGCTGCCAGGTCATCCGTCCGAATCGGGGAGAGGGTGCCACAGAATTTTCCAAATGGGGTACGAATACCGTCAACTATAAATGCTGCCTGCATAATGAGTTCTTTATGTTCAAGTTCTATTTGAATGGATTGCCTGCAACGAATTCTAGACTATCTTGTCGTTGAGTCTTACCACCGACCTCCGAGATCATAGTACCACAATTAAGCCCTTATTCGGAGCAATGGTCCCTTCACAGACCGCAGGGTGGATGGCCGCTAAGCCTTCCAGACCATCCACTTCCTGAAAAGTAAGCCATTGGGCTGTCTTTGATGCCGTTTCCCGTAAAAAGGTTGCTGTCTTTTGGTCAAAAACTGCTGGTCCCCAATCTTTCATGCGCTTTTGGGCTTGTCCCGGAGCGAAAAATAGTTCGCTTCTTTCGGTGATGATCCCTTCCCGGGGGCGGGCATTTGCCCAGTGAGTCAACCCCACTCTCATGGTAAACTTCATGTGATCTCCCAGATGTCGATGCAGACGGACCATCAACTCCGTGTTTCCGGACATATCTACAATCGTTGTAGGTTTGCCGGCATCCAGTTCTTCCAGTGCGTCATAAGTGATACAATCATCGTAAATACCCAGTTCTTGAACCATTTCTAAATTGCGTGCGGAAGTGACACCAATTACTTCCGGTGCGTCGGCATCGGCATTCAAGGCGTACGCCACGCCAATACTGGTCTTGCTGGAAGCGCTGAGTATGAGGATCCGTTCTGCCTGGTACCAATCATTCTCTTTTAGCGCATCCCAGATCAGGAAGGCGGTTAGATATAAGGGCCAAAGTAACATTTGTTCCCGCTCCAGCTCAGGGTCGTAACCAACTTCATGATGTACTCTCCGATAGACATTATAACCGGAGGGCAATTCGATTCGGTGTTCCGCCCCATCAATAAATCGTACCTGCGTTGTCCTTACCGGTTTCATTTTCAATTGCTTGGCGGGTGGGAAATAACCGAACAAACGTTCGCCAATGGGCACGGCTTCCGTTTTTGAGGCTATCACTTCAGCGAAACCCCATACCGGAATAACGCCCCAGCCCTCGGGGTTTTCTCCCATTGGAGGAAAAAACTGCCAGTAACCAATCATGTCACCCGCTGCGGCATAGGTAATGTTATTGGCCGAATAGGCAAAACGGTTAATCTTAACCAGGATTTCTCCCACCTCAAGTTCAAACTCAGTCGCTGGCACATCGACCAGACGACTTTGAAAGAACGTAGTACGGCGAACCTGTAGCTGGGGGTTATCAAGTGATTCCTGTTTTGGAGCTTTGAGTTCTGAGATGAATTGTTGCAACTTCATCATCGCCGGCATGGCATTGTCCCGCAATCTCTTCATGATGGCCATCTTTGCAGCATCATTGCGATCGACATTACTAACCAATTTACCGAAACCATCCAGGCGATTATTCCTGATCCACCGTCGCAGCGTCTTGTCTTGAGACCAGGTGATCTGATTGACCATTTGGGCAGCGGTCATTGGAACCCAGTCCGTGTAGTGATTGGGAAGAGGAACGATCTGGCAAATATTGTTTTTGGTTTTGTTGTCGGGATAATTGGCCTCTACATAAGCAATTAAAGAGGCACTGAAAATAGGTTGATAAGCCCGGACGGTCTGTGGCGTAATGAGACCATCTTCAAAAATGGGCCTGGTTTCGAAATTGCCGACTGCGCTGGCAGAACAATCTATGTGCAAGTGGTTGACCGAAGTAGGTATTGTTCCTTCGGCTAGTAGGATTTGGTCTTTCTCGATGCTTTGTACGCGGCCCATGCGAACCACATTTTTGATGCGTCGCAATTGCTCTAATTCCAATGGGCTTACCGTTGCACCATGAAACATTTGCGGCTGAACGGTAGTGTCCAATCTTAGCAAGACACCTGCAGTTTCCAATCTGGCAAAAAGATTATCGATGGAGCTAGCCTGAGCAATGGCTTCCATTTGGCTGGCCTGCGCCCCCATAGACTGTTCGAAAAACTCCTCCGCCGGCTGTACATTCTCCCGGTTGATCAACCACCCGTCTCTGGATACGATCCAGGTGATTTTTTCGGGCGGGATTTGGTTTTCCAGCAACCAAAGACAGGCATCGATTCCCGTCTTGCCACCCCCGATTACGATAAAGCCATGGGGCGGGGAAGCAACTTGTGGTAAGTCATTTAAAGGCATGAAGGAGACTCCTTCCCCAATCGTGAAATTGGGAGTATGGGTAGCAGGGACGGATGTTTTCAGGTAGGTACAATCTACCGTTTTCTTTCGCACGCTCACCTCATATTGTTCTCCAGTAATGATCGACTCAAACCGGTTCTCTCCTTTGTACTCACAAAGTGGAAAATAGCGTACACGTCCCGTCGGCAAGAGCTTGTGGCGCATTACCGCGTCGAAATAGGCGTTGACTTCCGCCCCGGAGGCCATATCGTACAACCCTTTGTTCAGGCCTACTTCGTCTTTGAGTCCATTGCTTAATTCCATGGAGCTGACGCCGTAAAACTGTGAAGGTTGGTGCAAGGTCACGAAAGGATAAGCGACATTCCAATGTCCCCCCGGCTTTGCGTACCGGTCTACAATAACCAATTGTGCGTCCGTTTCCGACAAGAGCGTGTCGGCAAAAGCCATTCCGGTAGCGCCACTCCCTACAATCAGATAATCTGTTTCGAGCATGTCTTAATCAGTGTTTTAGGATTTTACCAAATTTTTTAATCCTGGAATGTACAAATTTCCTCTCTTATGCCAGGGTTTAGCTAAGTTCTAAAAGTTCTCTTATTTGGAGATCAGGATTGCAAATGTCCTTGATTTCCAAAAATCAAAATTAAGTGGGCGTCATGCTCTATTCTTATAAAATTCAACTATATTTACGTGTAAGACACTTCTACCTGATTTCATTCCTCCTTCCATACGGATATTCCCCTCTTTTCGCATTCAATCCAATCTGAGTCATTAACGATCATTGCTCATTTTAATCAAGACGACGTGAACAACACTAAATGGAATGCGAAGGGGTTTCGCCATGTTTTATGGTTGTTGCCTATTGTACTACTGATCCTGGGGGCTTCCGTGCCAATTATGATGGGGACGGGACTAAATACGCCGGAGCCAGTGGCACCTTATCTGAACAACAATTTTCCACCTAATCTCAATACCTCCAGCGTTGCGATTGAAGATGCCTTTCCAAATTTGACTTTCAATAGTCCATTGACCTGGACCATGCATCCAAACGACGAGGTAATTTTCCTGGGACAACGAGACGGTGTCATTTATTACTTCGACAACAACCAAAATGCTGCTTCAAAAGTACCATTTCTGGATATTTCCAGCCAGGTCGGACTGGTTTGGGATGGCGGCTTTTTGGGAATGGCCATGCACCCTAACTTTGGCGTGCCAGGGACTCAGGGGCGCAATTACTTTTATGTGTTCTACGCTACCCGCGACGGAAATGGAGGGCACGAACCAACTTCACCGGTTCCGCAACCTTGCGAAGATCAGGCACAGTGGTTTGGCGGGTATCTGGTCTTATCCCGTTGGGAGGTCAATGAAGGTACACTCACGGTCAAACCCGATTCAGAGTTAGAAATGATTAAGGTGCGGTTGTACAATTCTACCCACCGTGGCGGTGGAATGCTTTTTGGGCAGGATGGCTTCTTGTATCTGACGACTGGTGATCAGGCAGAACACAATCCGGCCCAAAGGATGGAAGACAATCTGGATGGCGGTGTGCTTCGCCTTGATGTCGACATGGACCCGAGTCGGAGCCACGCACCAATTTATACCATGCCTCAGGACCCGAGAGGACCGGATGAAATCAGTGGCGTTGGCTACTGGATTCCCAATGATAATCCGTTTCTAAGCCCGGGAGGCGGCAGATTTGAAGAATATTTCTCACTTGGGCATCGCAATCCACACCGGATGACAATGGATCCGATGACCGGTACCATGTATATTGGTGAAATCGGATCGAATGTACATGAGGAGATCAATATTTTACAAAAAGGGAAAAACTACGGCTGGCCAGTTTGGGAAGGCAGTGTCCGTAAAAACACCTGTGTAAATCAATTGTATTCCGGAACTTCTCACACACTTCCATTGGTAGCTTTTCCGCGGAGCGAGGCCAATTCCATCATTGGCGGATACGTCTATCGGGGTACAGCGGTGCCCGACTTGTATGGTAAATACATTTGTGGGGATTATGGAAGTGGAGAGGAAGTGTGGGCTGTTGATACCCAAACGGGAACTTATGAATTGATGATGAATTTTGCGCCTCGAGACATCATTTCTTTTGGGCAAGACCACGATGGTGAAATCTATATTTTGAAACAGGGCGATAATGTAAAGATCTATAAATTTAAAGTTCCCGGACCGGGAGATATCCTACCACCACTCTTGTCGCAAACCGGCGCTTTTGCCGACCTAGCGACCTTGACGCCTAATCCTGGCATCATTCCCTATGACCTGGTGGAGCCCTTTTGGTCGGATGGAGCTCTGAAACGGCGCTGGATGGTGATTCCGAATGATGGCACGCACGATACCGCCGCTGAACAAATCATGTATTCGGAAGAAGGAGAATGGCAATTTCCGATTGGTGCGGTCTTAATCAAGCATTTTGAATTGCCTATTGATGAAAATAACCCGAATATTACCAAGCGACTAGAAACCCGTTTTTCCGTGCGGGATCAGGATGGTCGTTTCTATTTCGCAACCTATAAGTGGCGTGCCGATGGATCTGATGCAGATCTTTTGACTACCGGATTGGACGAAGACATCGTGGTAAATTCTGCTGGTGGGCCCGTAACTCAAACGTGGCATTATCCCAGCCCTACGGAATGTTTGACCTGCCACAATGATGCCCTGGGAGGAACTCTAGGGCCCCGTACTCGTTATTTGAATAAGAACATTACTTATCCGGCAACGAATATCAATGCCAATCAGTTGGTCACCCTCAGTCACCTGGGAATTTTAAATGCCAATATTACCGATGCATCGGCTGCAAATCTATTGACTGCAGTTGCCAAAGATGACCCGAATGCCTCTCTGGAATTTAGAGCCCGTTCTTACCTGGATCTCAATTGTGGTTATTGCCACCGGCCCCAGACCGGCAATCGGGCGGTTTTCGATGCACGACTTTCGACTCCACTCGAGGCATCCAATTATTTTTCGGCGCAACTCAACGAATCGTTAGGGATCACCGGAGAAAGGATCATTGCTCCTGCTGATCTGACAAAATCTGTTCTCTATCAACGTTTGCACAGCACCGACCCCACGATTATGATGCCTCCATTGGCCAAAAGTCTGATCGATGAGGAGGGAGCACAATTGATTGCCGACTGGATCCTAAGTTTGGATCCCAATTTGAACTTTGAAGATCGTGGTTTGCAGGTGGTTTACTACGACAACATCGATTTTACCGGCCCAACAGTCACTGGCGTAGACAATATCATTGATTTTAATTGGGGCACCGGTTCGCCCGATCCTTCCATTGCGGTGAACACCTTTTCTGCGCGGTGGACGGGTTACCTGGAGGCACCCACCAGTGGAGCTTATACCTTCTATACCCGTACGGACGACGGCGTTCGGCTGTGGGTGAACGACCAGTTGATCATCGACCAATGGATTAACCAGGCGCCAACGGAAGTCTCCGCCATTCTTTCGATGACTGCCGGACAAAGAGTACCGGTCAAAATGGAGTATTTTGAAAACGGCGGCGGTGCAGTTGCTCAATTGTCGTGGTCAGGGCCAAATGTATCCAAGCAAATTATTCCCAACAACCATTTGTTTACGGACGCCGAAGGAGGCTGCAGCGGATTGCAAAACGTGGCTTTGGGAAAATCCGCTTCTCAATCTTCGACTTATCCAAGTGCTTTTAGCTTTGGCCCGGAAAATGCAGTGGATGGAGACAATAATGGAGACGATGCGGGCAATGCTATGACCCATACCCTTTCCGATCAAAATGCTTGGTGGGAGGTGGACCTGGGAAGTGTTCATGAATTGTCTTCAATAAAGATTTGGAATCGATCCGACTGTTGTTCTGCGCGCTTAGCCGACTTCCATGTACTCGTTTCTGACGATGCTTTTGACGCACAGGATTTGCAGTCGACCATTAATCAATCGGGTGTCAGTGATTTCCACTTTCCGGGCATCCCGGGCCGGGAAACCGACATCAGTTTGAATCGTACCGGCCAATACATCCGGATCCAACTTTCGGACAATAACTTTTTGCAGTTGGCCGAAGTAGAGGTCATGGGGTGTCAAAATGCACCTGTGCCGAGCAGCCAAACCATTACTTTTCCGGCGCTGGTGGACCGCTTGACGACCGACGGCCCATTTGAGGTTGCCGCCACCGCAAGTTCCGGTTTGCCGGTAAGCTTTGAAGTTGTTTCGGGCCCTGGTTCCATTAATGGAAATACCATCACCCTTTCGGGAGCTCCGGGTACTGTCGTAGTGAGCGCATCCCAGGCTGGGAAT